>NZ_JAFEQJ010000008.1:0-110431 GCF_016890655.1 Staphylococcus sp. GDY8P72P
ACAGGAGTCTGGACTTGACTTTAAAATGTTAAATAAAGTTGATTTTAAAAGTTATTTAGAGCTTCTTAGTGCTAATTCCATATTAAATTTAATTAATTACTCAGATAGGATATTGCTAAGTATATTCTTAGGAACTATTTATGTGCCATTATTCTTTATTGCTACTATAATTGGCAAAATTTCTAATATACTAATCAATCCCATTGTTACCGTGTTATTGAGTTATGAAGTTGATAACAAACAAGAGATTACGACAGCTCAAGTAAGAAAGACGTGGAAGTTAATAATATTTTTATCAATTATAATATCAATTTTTATTTCCGTACTTTCATGGGTCTTTATTTATATATTTTATAATGAGTATATTTACAAAGTTCAATTGTTAATATTTCCAGCGAGTTTAGGGGTGATTTTAATGTCGAGTTCAGCATTGCTACAAATAAAATTGCTTGCTAACAATCAATATAGAAATAATTTGATAATTAACTTATTCACATTAATAATAATTGTTTTACTTAGTGCAATATTGACTAACATTATAGAAATATATGGATATGCAATCGCTTTAATAATTTCAGCAATATATAAGCATTTTGCCATTTATAAAAATATTTTAAAGCTAATTCAGAATAAAGGGTGAATTGTGTGATTATATTTTTCTTTGTAACAATATCGGTTATTTATGCGATATATTTATTGCGTTCAAATTTTAGGTTTATAAGTTTATTATTTTTAACAGTTTTTAGTATAAGTTTTTTATTACCTATAATAATGGATAAACCTTTTAATTATAAATTGTATTTAGATGCCTCAAATTATGATTACACTAATAAATTGTATTTACTAGCTTTGATTGTCTTTGTAGTTACTAATCTTATTATTCAACTTGCAAATATAAAATTTGAAATGAAAAATTTATTAATAATAAAAACAAAAAATATAGATAATATCTATCCAATATATGTATTAGCAACAATTGTTGTAATAATGTTAACAGGATTGAACATTGTTACTGGTGGTTCGACTGCAACTCTTGAAAATAGCTCTATAATGAAAATGTTACAAGGATCAGTGCTATTGGGTTACTTATATCTTTCATATTTATATTTATATAATTCAAATAATACAAGAAATAAAGTGAAATCTTTATTTCTAATTCTTATTAGTGTAATAGTAGTAACAATCTTCATATTTGGAAGACGCATTTTAATATATCCCACTATAGCAATTTTAGTACTTTACATTTATAAAAAAGGGAAAACACCAAACCTTCTTCATTTATCAGCAATTGCACTATCAACTATATTAATTATATTACCTTTAATGATGAGCATCCGAACTTATGGTTTGAAGGATGGTTTTGTGAATTTTAAAGATATATTAGTCGGAGATTACAACAAATATATAGATTATTTAGCAGTAGGAACGGATGTGAATTATTCATATTCTTTAGCAACTATAATTACTAATTATCAAGTACATGTAAATATATTAACATTATTCAAACCATTATTTATTTTTATACCTAGAAGTATTTGGCCGAATAAACCCCAACCTTTGTCGGAAGAAATAGTTAAAAAATTAAATTTTCCATTTGATCAAGGGATGTCAATTCCACCAGGGTTTGTAGGTGAAGCATATATATATTTAGGTGTTTTTGGAATAATTTTAGCGAGTATAATATTTGCAATATTTTGTGGTTTAGCTGACCAGTACAGTTTGAGCTTAAGAAAAGCTGAAAATGGAATATATAGTATTAATTTAATTTTAATAACTATTTTATCTATTCAATTGATTATGGGTTCTATTCGGGGAGATACTGCAACAAATATTCAAGAAGCATTATATTTATTTATTCCGTTAGAATTATTGCTTTGGTTATCACAAATTAAGCTTAAGTTTAAATAAATTTGAAAATCTAAGGTGAGTAGATGAAAAAGAAAAAATTATTAATATTATGTCAGTATTTTTATCCTCAATATGTGTCGTCTGCTACATTACCAACTCAAATGGCTGAGGACTTAGTTGACAAAGGTATGCGTGTGGAAGTGATGTGTGGGTGGCCATATGAATACAGTAATGAAAAAGATGTTGAAAAAAATGAAAATTACAAGGGAATTTCTATTAAAAGATTAAAATACTCTAAATTTAATAACAAAAATAAATTTGGTCGTATTTTTAATTTCTTTTCATTATTTGCAATGTTTGTTTGTAAAATGCCAAAAATGCTGACTTATGATCATATATTAGTATATTCAAACCCACCAATATTACCTTTAATTCCAGATGTGTTATATCGAATGTTTAACAAGCAATACTCATTTGTAGTGTATGATATTGCACCCGACAACGCTTTGAAAACAGGAACTATCAAATCTGGAAGTCTAATTGATAGATTAATGAACTATATCAATAAACATGTATATAAAAATGCTGAAAACATCATAGTTCTAGGCACAGAAATGAAAACTTATTTATTACAAAATAAAATTTCAGATAACCCGGGAAATATTCACGTGATACCTAACTGGTACATAGAATCTGAATATGACGTAGTTAAGAGTAATGAATTTAAGAAACTTAGAAATCAATATGACAAGATCTTGCTATATAGTGGCAATATGGGACAACTACAAGATATGGAGACAATTGTTGAATTCTTAAAGTTAAATAAGAATAACGAGAACACGTTAACGATTCTATGTGGGCATGGTAAAAAATATGCAGAAGTGAAAAAAAGTATTAAATCAAACGAAATTAAAAATGTGAAGATGTATGAATTTCTAACTGGGACTGATTATACGGATGTATTAAAAATTACTGATGCTTGTTTTGCTTCGTTAATTCCTGAAGGTGTGGGCTTAGGTGTGCCGAGTAAAAACTATGGTTACTTAGCCAATAAGAAACCCTTAATTTTAATTATGGATAAACATTCAGATATCGTTAAACACGTTGAAACATACAATGCAGGTATTCAAATTGATAATGGTGCAGCACAAGACATTCTAAATTTTATAACTTCGCACTCAAGGAATGACTTACAAGTATTAGGGAGTAATGCATATCAATTATTTAAAGATGAATATACGAGACAACATAACACAACTAAATATTATATTTTGCTGAATGGAGGCAATTGATGTGAAAAGAGCTTTCGATTTATTTTGCTCAATATATGGATTAATTGTAGCCGGGCCGTTACTACTTATTGTAGCAGTACTAATAAAATTAGAGTCACCGGGTCCTGCTATTTTCAAACAAAAAAGACCAACGATAAATAATGAGCTTTTTAATATTTATAAATTTAGATCCATGAAAATGGGGACGCCTAACGTAGCAACAGATTTAATGGGGCCAGAAGATTTTATAACTAAGACAGGTAAATTCATTAGAAAAACATCAATTGATGAGTTACCGCAATTAGTAAATGTGCTAAAAGGAGAAATGTCAATAGTGGGCCCGAGACCAGCACTTTATAACCAGTATGAACTTATCGAAAAGAGGACTAAGGTTAATGTGCATACAATACGACCAGGTGTTACTGGATTAGCTCAAGTGATGGGCAGAGATAATAACACAGATGACCAAAAAGTTATGTATGATAAATACTATTTGGAAAATCAATCATTACTACTTGATATGTACATCATTTATAAAACTGTGATTAACACAATCTCTTCAGAAGGTGTGTCTCACTAATGGCTAAACACATTTTAATAACTGGAAGTAGCGGATATGTTGGCAGTCATTTAGCAGATAGTTTAGAACAATTAGGTAATAAAGTTAGCAGATTAAATGTAAAAAATACATTGTGGAAAGAACTGGATTTTAAGCAATATGATGCCATTATCCATACAGCAGCTTTAGTACATAACAATGATTCTAACGCTCAACTTGCAGAGTATTTTCGAGTTAATATGCATTTAACATTTAATTTAGCAATGGAAGCCAAAAAATGCGGAGTTAAACATTTTGTATTTATGAGTACGATGGCTGTGTTTGGAGAGGATGGCAAAATTGGTGAAATGGTTGAGCTAACAAATCCAACTAATTTAAAACCAGTGACAAATTATGGTATATCAAAGGCTAAAGCTGAAGCTAAAATACGAGAGATAGCAGATGATAATTTTAAAGTTGCAATAATTAGACCTCCAATGATATATGGAGTAGGTTCACCAGGTAATTTCACTAAATTAATAAAAGTTGCAAAGCGATTACCTATAATTCCAAATTTAAGTAATGCTAGGAGCGCTTTGTATATTAAACATTTGGAACAATTTGTAAATGAAATAATTAAACATGAAATGACAGGTATCTATCATCCAAAAGATAAATTTGAATTCAATACGACAAAGGTTGTAACAGAAATACGGAAGAATGAACATAAAAATACATTTTTATTGCCTATTCCAAAAGCAATGTATCCTATTTTAAATAAATTTCGAGTTATTTCTAAAATCTACGGTAACTTGGTGTATGCCAAATCTTTGTATGCACATGAAAGCAAAGTTGCTATTGATAATCAGAAATTTGAAACAATTATCAAAGATATCATGAATAAATATTAGTATTTTAAAAGTCATTTTAATGAAAATCACATATAAAAATTATTATTTGTATATGGAGGGTATTATTTTGAAAATAACAGTTGTGGGTTTAGGTTATATCGGACTACCAACATCTATTATGTTCGCCAAACATGGTGTGGATGTATTAGGTGTAGACATAAATGAAAAAACAATCGATTGTTTACAACAAGGGAAAGCAAACATAGAAGAACCAGGTATACAAGAAGCATTTGAAGAAGTACTTGAAACAGGGAAGTTCAAAGTATCTACCAAGCCTGAAGAAGCGGATGCATTTATCATTACTGTACCAACACCAAATAACGATGATACGTACGAATCTTGTGATATTTCAATAGTACTTAGTGCAATAAACAGTGTAATTCCACATTTAACAAAAGGTGATACGATTATTGTAGAGTCTACTATTGCACCTCGTACCATAGATGACTTCGTTAAACCATTAATCGAAGAAACTGGATTTATAGTTGGCGAAGATATTTATTTAGTTCACTGTCCAGAACGTGTATTACCTGGGAAAATTTTAGAAGAGTTAGTATATAATAACCGTATTATTGGTGGTGTTACATCTAAATGTGTGGAAGCTGGGAAACGAGTTTATAGTACATTTGTTAAAGGTGAAATGATTGAAACTAATGCACGTACTGCTGAAATGAGTAAATTAATGGAAAATACTTATCGTGATTTAAATATTGCTTTAGCAAACGAGTTAACAAAAATTTGCAATAACTTAGACATCAATGTATTAGATGTTATTGAAATGGCTAATAAGCATCCACGTGTAAACATACATTTACCTGGTCCAGGTGTAGGAGGTCATTGTTTGGCTGTTGATCCGTATTTCATTATCGCGACAGATCCAAAAAATTCGCCATTAATTCAAAATGGTCGAAAAATTAATCGCTCAATGCCTCAATTTGTAGTTGAAAATGTTAAGCGGTTATTAACTGGTATCGATAACGCCAAAGTTGCTGTATTTGGATTAACTTATAAAGGTGACGTCGATGATATTAGGGAATCACCAGCTTTTGATATTTATACATTATTACAAGATGAGAACTTAGATGTAGTGGCTTATGATCCACATGTTAAATTAGATTTTGTTGAAAAAGATATTGATAAAGCTACTGAAGGGGCTTCACTGGTACTTATTCTTGCGGATCATTCTGAGTTTAAAACATTTAGTGATGATGACTTCAAATACATGAAACATAAAATCATCTTTGATACGAAAAACATTGTTAAATCCAACTTTAAAGATGTATCATATATTAACTATGGTAACCTATACATAACAAGAGATATAGAGCTAGTTAATTAATGATTGAATTTAAATTGTTATGAACAAGGGGGAAGCAAATGAAGAAAATAATGACTGTTTTTGGCACCCGCCCGGAAGCTATAAAAATGTCGCCTCTAGTTAAAGCGTTACAAACAAATGAAAACCTACAACCAGTTGTCGTAATTACAGCACAGCATAGAGAAATGCTCGATAGTGTGTTAAACATCTTTGATATAAAAGCAGATTATGACTTAAATATCATGAAGGCAAACCAAACATTAGCTGAACTCACTTCTAGAATTATAACGAAATTAGATGCAGTAATAAAAGAGGAAAAACCAGATATGGTCCTGGTTCACGGAGATACAACGTCTACATTTGTAGGTGGCTTAACAGCTTTTTACAATCAAATACCAATTGGTCATGTAGAAGCAGGATTACGTACTTGGAATAAATATTCTCCATTTCCAGAAGAGATGAATAGGGTCATGGTTGGTCATATGGCTGATTTAAATTTTGCACCCACAGAGCAAGCTGCTAATAATTTACAAAGGGAAAAGAAACAAGTAGCAAGTATCGTTGTAACGGGAAATACTGCCATTGACGCAATGAAGACAACAATTAAAGACGGATATCAGTCAAAAATTCTTGAACGTCATAGTGATAAAAGAGTTATTTTATTAACTGCACATAGAAGAGAGAATATTGGGGAATCTATGCACAACATCTTTAGAGCAGTTCGTGACATTGTAGATGAATATAAAGATGTCGTTGTTATATATCCAATGCACAAAAATCCTAAAGTAAGAGAGATTGCGAGTCAGTATTTATACGATCATTCAAGAATTGAATTAATTGAACCGCTTGATGTTGTAGATTTTCATAATTTTGCAAATGAAGCACATTTAATTCTTACAGATTCTGGAGGAGTTCAAGAAGAGGCACCATCATTGGGTAAACCGGTATTAGTCTTGAGAGATACCACTGAACGACCAGAAGGTGTTAGTGCTGGTACATTAAAAGTTATTGGTACAACTTATGAAGCAGTGTTAACAGAGACGAAAAATTTGTTAGATAACCACAATGAATATGAAAGAATGAATAAAGCTAGTAATCCATATGGAGATGGCAAAGCTTCGCGACGTATTTGTGAAAACATAGAATATTATTTTGGAATTAGAGAAGTAAAACCTGAACCTTTTAATTATAGAAATTAAAATTTAAACAGCATCTCAATAGTTGAAATGATAGTCAACTTTAACTGAGATGCTTTTTTGTTTATCATTGTAAGCGCAATCATAATTTTAGGACAATGATTTCCATTTAAAGTATAATCGGAGTAGTATTAGTACTAGGTATTAAAATTGTTAGAAGAAATGAGGGATATTATGTCTAAAGTAGTGACAGACATTAATACAGCATTAGTGAATTTACATGATGGTATGACACTTTTAGCTGGTGGTTTTGGTTTATGTGGTATTCCAGAACATGCTATCGAAGCGATTCGAAATAAAGGAACTACGCATTTAACAGTTGTGAGTAATAACTGTGGTATAGATGATTTTGGGTTAGGTCGTTTGTTAGAAAAGAAACAAATCGATAAAATGATCAGTTCTTATGTTGGTGAAAATAAACGTTTTGAACAGCAATTGATTAATGGGGAATTAGCTGTTGAGTTAACACCTCAAGGTACTTTAGCTGAAAAATTACGTGCGGGTGGTGCTGGAATTCCAGCATTTTATACACCAACAGGAGTGGGCACATTAATTGCTGAAGGCAAAGAAGTCCGTGAATTTGATGGAAGAGAATATTTAATGGAACGTGCGATTACTGGTGATGTTGGAATTATTAAAGCGCAAAAGGCCGATACATTTGGGAACTTAGTGTTCGACAAAACAGCACGTAACTTTAATCCACTATGTGCTATGGCAGCGAAAACAACAGTTGTGGAAGTGGAAGAGCTTGTAGAGGTCGGTGATATTGATCCAGATGCTGTGCATTTATCAGGGGTTTATATTGATTACATATTTGTTGGAGCGGAGTTTGAAAAAAGAATTGAAAAGCGTACAGTAAAGGAGGTTAATCATGGATAAAATGACACAAAGAATGAAAATAATTCGTCGTGCAGCCCAAGAAATAAAAAGTGATATGGTCATTAACTTAGGTATTGGTATGCCTACATTAGTTGCCAATGAAATAAATGACCATGTGGAAAATGTTTATTTCCAATCTGAAAATGGATTGTTAGGTATCGGTCCTTACCCAACTGATGCTGAAGTAGATCCAGATTTAATTAATGCGGGTAAAGAAACGGTAACTGCAGCTAAAGGTGCATCATTCTTTGATAACGCAGAGTCGTTTGCCATGATACGTGGCGGTCATATTGATTTGGCCATACTTGGAGGTATGGAAATAGCGCAAAATGGCGATTTGGCTAACTATATGATTCCAGGGAAATTAGTCAAAGGTATGGGTGGTGCCATGGATTTAGTTGTAGGTGCACAACAAGTAGTAGTTATTATGGATCATGTCAATAAACATGGTGATTCTAAAGTGAAAAAAGCTTGCACCTTACCATTAACAGGTAAAGGCGTCGTTGATACATTAATTACTGATTTAGCTGTCTTCCAGTTTGAAGATAATGTTATGAAACTCATTGAGTTACAAGAAGGGGTATCTTTAGCAGACGTAGAAAAGTATACAGAAGCAGAGTTTGAAAATCATTTGAAGGAGTTGTAATGACTTGGTTAAAGATAAAGTAACAATCATTACTGGTGCAGCCAGTGGTATTGGTTTAGAAATAGCTAAAATATTTGCGCAAGAAGAAGCTAAGCTCATTCTCGCAGATATGAATACAACTAAATTAGAGAGCGAAGTGCAGTCGTTACAAGCACAAGATGTAGATTGCATGGGTATCACAGTAGATGTAACCAACGAAGATGATATTCAACGTATGATTCAA
The DNA here is from genome assembly GCF_016890655.1 of Staphylococcus sp. GDY8P72P. Taxonomy (NCBI): domain Bacteria; kingdom Bacillati; phylum Bacillota; class Bacilli; order Caryophanales; family Staphylococcaceae; genus Staphylococcus; species Staphylococcus sp. GDY8P72P. The sequence goes on from NZ_JAFEQJ010000008.1 coordinate 8,831, forward strand.
CAGACTGTCGAACATTATGGGCGAATCGATATTTTATTTAATAATGCAGGATTGCAACATATAGATAGTATTGAATCTTTTGCTACAGACAAATTTAGACAAATGATTGATATTATGTTAGTTGGTAGTTTTATGGCGATGAAATATGCTTTGCCATATATGAAAAAGCAACAATCAGGACGTATATTAAATATGGCATCTATAAATGGCGTGATTGGTTTTGCGGGTAAAGCTGCTTACAATAGTGCCAAGCATGGCATAATTGGTTTAACTAAAGTAGCAGCATTGGAAAATGCTACAGATGGCATTACAGTTAACGCTTTGTGCCCAGGTTACGTTGATACACCTTTAGTACGTAATCAAATGGCAGAGTTAGCCAAAAACAGAGGAACAAATATAGAAGATGTGTTAGATGAAGTATTGTATCCTTTAATACCGCAAAAGCGTTTGTTGCAAGTGTCCGAAATTGCTGACTATGCTTTGTTTTTAGCTAGTGATAAAGCTAAAAGTGTTACAGGACAAGCAGTGCTAATAGATGGAGGCTACACAGCCCAATAAGGTGAACTTAATGTTTGAGTATAAATATCGCTTAGAGGAGGTTTGTTATGCAATTTATTAGTGCAGATGAGCAAGCAAAATTGTTAGATATGAAAGAAGTTGTAGATGCAGTAGCTGAAGCACTACAAGCTTATTCAGCAGGTCAAACTGAAACACCGATACGTTATTCATTACCTTTTAACCAAGACAATCGTTATTTAGTCATGCCTGCACTGTCAGATGCGTTAAAATTAGTAGGGTTGAAAAATGTAACTTTTGCACCACATAATCATGATAAGGGCAAAAGTACGATAGTTGGATCCGTAGTGTTATCTGATTATGATACTGGAGAGACATTAGCGATATTAGAAGGTTCATATCTAACAAAAATTCGCACTGGTGCTATTTCAGGTGTGGCGACACAATATTTAGCTAAAGAAGATGCTAAAACATTGTGTGTAATTGGTACTGGTGAGCAGGCTGAAGGATTAATTGAAGCTGTTTTAGCAGTTAGAAATATCCAACGTATTCAATTTTATAACCGTACATATGCTAAAGCAGTGGATTTTGCACAAGATGTTGCAGATAGACATCCACAGGTCACAATAGCAGTGTATGATGATGTTGATGCTGCCATGGATGATGCAGAAGTTATAGTTACAGCAACGAATGCGTCTGCACCTGTGTTCGAAAAACAAGTGGAACCAGGGGTACATGTAAATGCAGTCGGATCGTTCAAACCAGATATGCAAGAACTCCCTTCACAGTTAATTGCTAACGCAGATAAGGTAGTAGTTGAAGCGGCAGAAGCAGCGTTAAAGGAAACCGGTGATTTAATAAATCCTGTAAATGAAGGTGTCTTTAATGATACAGATTTGTACGGTGAATTAGGGAATATAGTTGCAGGTAAGTTAACCGGGAGAGATTCAGCAGAAGAAATAACTGTTTTTAAATCAGTGGGCTTAGCTATAGTCGATATCGTAGTTGCTAATTATTTTTATCAAAAGTTAAGGGCTTCAAAATAATACTAAAAGAGAGTTGCATCAATTTTGGATGTAACTCTTTTTTCTAATTATATATAAGCAAAAGGGTTGTCTGTTAGGATTATATTTGTTTAAATGTAATTATGAAAGTTACAATTAAGGAGTGGAGAGATGAATTTATCATTCAATATCGCAATTCACGTACTAACATTTTTAACTAAACATAGTAACGAACGATTTTCCAGTGATGCTTTAGCAGAAAAGGTGTGTGTTAATGCAGTGCAATTACGTAATGTTGCACGGATATTGAAACAACATGATTATTTGGACGTTCATCGTGGGCAAGCTGGAGGGTATCAAGCAACTAAAAAAACAGCAAGTGCTAATTTAGGTGACCTTTATTTATTGTTCACTGAGGGTAGAGATAAAGGACGTATTTTTACAGGAGACCATGACAGTAGTTGTGAAGTATCTAGTCAAATTAGCACTACGATGGCTAAGCATTTTCAACAAGAGGCGATACGTGTTCAAGCGTATTATGAAAACTTTACTATTAAAGATATTTTAGAAGACATACTCAAGGAGGATAAATAGTATGAAAACATATGATTTAATTGTAATTGGTTTTGGTAAAGGTGGTAAAACATTAGCAAAATTTGCAGCTACACAAGGTAAAAAAGTTGCAATGATTGAACAATCACCTCGTATGTATGGTGGTACGTGCATTAATATTGGATGTATACCTTCTAAAACGTTAGTGCATGAAGGCTTAGCACATAGTGGATTTAAGCAAGCAATGCAACGTAAAGAAGAAGTTATCGATGCGTTAAATAATAAAAACTACCATAATTTAGCGGATGAAGAGAATATTACAGTTTTTGATAATAAAGCAAAATTCCAATCTAATGATACAGTTGCCTTATTAAATGACAATGGTTCAATAGAAGAGACTGTTACTGCTGAAAATATTGTAATTAATACAGGTGCAACGCCAGTAATTTTACCTATCGATGGTATTAAAGAGTCACAATATTTATATGATTCTACTGGTATTATGAATTTACCTGAACAACCACAACGACTTGTAATCGTAGGTGGGGGTTATATTGCTTTAGAGTTTGCATCAATCTTTGCGAATTTTGGTACTGAAGTTACAGTGCTTGAACATAAATCTGAGTTATTAGCACATGAAGATCGTGAAGTCGTGGCTCAAGTTGAACAGGATTTAACGGATAAAGGTGTAACATTCGTATATAACGCTGAAACAACAGCTTTTGAAGATCAAGATGATCATACTTTAGTGTGCACTTCACAAGGAGATTTTGCAGCGGAAGCAGTGTTATTAGCAACAGGTCGTAAACCTAATACTGACTTAGAATTAGACAATACTGATATTAAGTTAGGTGAGCGTCAAGAAATAACGGTAAATGATAAACTACAAACAACAGTGCCACATATTTATGCATTAGGCGATGTTAAAGGTGGCATGCAATTCACTTATATCTCGTTAGACGACTTTAGAATTGTGAGAGATCAATTATTAGGTAATGGACAAAGAACAACTAATAATCGTGGTGCAGTTCCGTATACAATGTTTGTTGATCCACCATTCTCTCGTGTAGGTTTAACGGCAGCAGAAGCTGAAGAACAAGGTTATGACTTTGCAGAAGGTCAAATGGCAGTGAATGCAATGCCGCGACATAAAATAAATCATGACGAACGTGGTTTATTCAAAGTAGTCATTGATAAATCAAACAATCAGATTTTAGGAGCTACTTTATATGGTGCACAAACTGAAGAAATAATTAATATTATTAAATTAGCGATTGATCAACAGATTACGTATGATGTATTGCGTGACAATATTTATACGCACCCTACAATGATTGAATCATTTAATGATTTATTTAATATCTGATTGGTTTTTTGTTTAGACATGGTGATGAGCGTTAAAAAATGCTGTCTACAATGATTGAATCATTTAATGATTTATTTAATATCTGATTGGTTTTTTGTTTAGACATGGTGATGAGCGTTAAAAAATGCTGTCTACAATATATTGTAGACAGCACTATTAAATACGATTATACTGTGTAGTATTGTTTTGATAACAACAAGGAGATTGTAAGGAAATGAATATATTGAAAAGACTATTGTATAAGGAAGATCCTGCTCTGTTTCTAAATAAAGATGCACATCTTGAAAGGACATTAAGAGTAAGAGATTTTCTAGCACTAGGGGTCGGTACGATAGTGTCGACAGCAATTTTTACATTGCCTGGTGTGGTTGCGGCGGATTATGCAGGTCCGTCAGTAAGTTTATCGTTTTTAGTAGCAGCTATTGTTGCTGCGCTAGTAGCTTTTGTATACGCAGAAATGGCATCAGCTATGCCTGTTGCGGGTTCTGCTTATACGTGGATAAGTTTATTATTTGGCGAATTCTTCGGGTGGATTGTCGGCTGGGCATTAATTGCAGAATACATTATTGCAGTGGCATTCGTTGCATCGGGGTTTTCGGCAAATTTGCGAGGACTAATTGCTCCATTGAATATTGAGTTACCTGCAACATTATCTAATTCTTTAGGCAATAATGGTGGCGTAATAGATATTTTAGCTGCAGTAGTGGTTATTATTACTGCGTTATTATTATCTCGGGGCGCATCTGAAACAGCGCGAGTACAAAATATTTTAGTTGTTTTGAAAATACTAGCGATCTTTTTATTTTTAATAGTAGGTTTAACAGTTATTGATTTACATAACTATGTGCCTTTTATCCCTGAACATTCGTCTACTGCGAATAGTACATTTGGTGGGTGGCAAGGTATTTATGCTGGTAGTTCAATGATTTTTATTGCATATATCGGCTTTGATTCCATCGCGGCCAATTCTGGTGAAGCTATAGAGCCTCAAAAAACAATGCCACGTGGTATTTTAGGTTCGTTACTGATTGCAGTGGCATTATTTATTGCTGTATCTCTCGTACTGGTCGGTATGTTTAACTATAGCGAATACAAAGATAATGCAGAGCCTGTAGGTTGGGCACTTCGAATGAGTAATCATGAAGTTATTGCTGCTGTGGTACAAGCAATATCTGTTGTCGGTATGTTCACAGCCTTAATAGGCATGATGCTAGCAGGTTCTAGATTACTGTATTCATTTGGTAGAGATGGGGTTTTACCGACATGGATAGGTAAACTCAACAATAAACATCTACCGAATCATGCATTATGGATTCTTACACTGGTAGCGGTTATAGTAGGGTCAATGTTACCTTTTGCTTTCTTAGCACAATTAATAACTGCTGGAGCTTTGGTTGCCTTTATGTTTGTAACTATAGGTATGTATGCTTTACGGCCTCGAGAAGGTAAAGATTTACCAGAACCAGCATTTAAATTACCTTTGTATCCAGTAATGCCGATAATTATTTTTGTCTGTGTATTTTCTGTATTTTGGGGTCTTAGTGGCCAAGCTAAACTTTATACAATGATTTGGTTTATCGTAGGCATGGTTTACTACTTTATCTATATCTTTGTGTTAGATAAACGAAAAAAACAATAATATATTGTAGTGAAAGAGGCTGAGACATCATTGATTCGTCTCAGTCTCTTTTCATATTGTTCGTAGATGACTAGCAGTGAAAATGTGCGCTAAATCAACCATTGTTTACTGCTAGTTATCATTGCAAAGGGTGGGATGACGTAATCTTTTTAATAAAATTAGATTTCTGTCCCACTTCTTTTTATAAATATACTAATCTCAATTTTAATTTATATAAAAATATATTAAAATGTAATAATCATGAATAAAGAGGTATGTTTAATGAATAACAATTTGCAAAGAGCGTTAACAGCACGACAGATTCAAATGATAGCCCTTGGAGGTACGATAGGTGTTGGCTTGTTTATGGGCGCCTCGAGTACTATTAAATGGACAGGCCCCTCGGTTATATTAGCGTATGCCATTGCTGGTCTATTTGTATTTTTGATTATGAGAGCATTGGGTGAAATGTTGTATATTTATCCTGACACTGGATCATTTGCGAAATTTGCTAATGATTACATTCATCCATCATTTTCATACATAACTGCGAGTAGCAGTATTTTTAATTGGATCATAGTTGGAATGAGTGAAGTGATTGCAGTCGGCTCGTATATGCGATTCTGGTGGCCAGAATTACCTACGTGGATACCTGGTATAGTAGTTATTGCGATTTTGCTAACAGCAAATTTAATATCGGTAAAATGGTTTGGCGAATTTGAATTTTGGTTTGCTGCTATCAAAGTTGTTACAATTATTTTAATGATTATTGCAGGATTCGGCATTATTTTATTTGGTTTTGGTAATCACGGAGATCCAGTTGGTTTTGCCAATTTATGGTCACACGGTGGTTTTTTTGCTAATGGTTTAAGTGGTTTCTTTTTTGCACTCTCTATTGTATTTGGGTCATATATAGGTATCGAGTTGATAGGTGTTACTGCGGGAGAAACTAAAGACCCACAAAAAAATATTAAAAGAGCAATAAATGGAGTAATTTGGAGAATCCTAATTTTTTATGTGGGTTCTATATTTATAATTGTCACTGTGTATCCTTGGGATGAAGTAAGTCAAATTGGTTCGCCGTTCGTTGCAACATTTGCCAAAATTGGTATAACAGGTGCTGCGACAATTATTAATTTTGTAGTCGTTACAGCAGCAATGTCTGGTTGTAATTCAGGCATCTTTAGCACTAGTCGTATGGTTTATACACTCGCTAAACAAAAACAAGCATCAAAAATCTTTTTAAGGCTAAATCGTAATAATGTCCCAGATATCGCAGTCATTGCTGTGACTCTAGGTATTTTTATGGGCATTGTGTTAGATATTGTCTTACCATTAATATTAGGGAAAGATACTAATATCTTTGTCTATGTTTTTAGTGCGGGCGTTTTACCAGGTATGGTCCCTTGGTTTGCCATTTTAATTAGTCATTTGCGTTTTAGACTGTTAGAAAAGATACCAGATCATCCATTTAAAATGCCTTTTGCGCCATATAGTAATTACGTAACTATTTTAATGTTATTAGCAGTAATTGTCGGTATGATTTTTAATAAAGAGACACGAATTTCAGTTATTATTGGCATTGTTTATATTAGTGTAGTGAGCATCGTAGTAATTGCGAAACAGTGGCGTAGCAATAATTCTATACGATAAGGCTTGTAGAAGGATTAATAATAAAAAACAGTTGGGTGAGTAGATAAAATAGTTGTAAAAACTTAGTTTTAAACTCACTTTCTTATATATTTTTATAGTAATATTATTTTTAAGAGAGAGTAAGAAGTATGACCATTTAATTAAGGAGTATGACATGGAACAATTAATTAAAGATATTGCTAAGGTAGAATTGCATTGTCATTTAGATGGTTCAGTTAGTGTTGAATTAATTAAACAACTCGGCGCAGAACAAGGAATTGACATCAATGAACAGCATTTGCAAGCGGATAAAGACTGTGAAAATTTAGAAACATATTTAAAATGTTTTGATGAAGTACAAAAGGTTTTACAAACGAAAGATAGTTTAAGACGTTCGGTAATAGATGTGGCTGAACAAGCAACGCAAGATAATGTGAAATACATTGAATTACGTTTTGCCCCGTTATTTCATATGGAGCAAGGTTTAGCTGTAGAAGAAGTGATTGCAGCGGTAATATTAGGTGCAGAGCAAGCAATGGCACAACTGGATATTAAAATCAATTTACTAATTTGTGCGATGCGTCAACATGATATAGCAACGAATAGTGAGTTATTTGATCGAGTTATTGCACTAAATAGTGATCTCGTTTGTGGCATTGATTTTGCAGGTCCCGAAGCAGCTTTTCCGCCAGAAGATATAGCTCCTGCCATTCAATACGGCTTGGATCAAGGGCTTAATTTAACATTACATGCTGGTGAATGTGGCTGCATGCATAATGTGGTAGAATCTATTAAATTAGGTGCCCAACGTATTGGTCATGGTGTAGCTATTAATAACAATGATGAGTTATTAAATATGGTGAAAACGCATGATGTGTTATTAGAAATATGTCCGCAAAGTAACATGCAAACAAAGGCCATTGAGTCGTTTAAAGAATTAAACTTACCACAATTGATAGAGCAACAAGTGCCTTTCATCATTAACACGGATAATCGGACAGTCACTCAAACGACTTTAAATGATGAATATGTAATATTGTATGAGCATGAACAATTAACACTTGAACAAATGAAAATGATTAATAAACAGGCTGTAAATTATGCATTTTTAACTGACGCAGATAAAGACGTATTACAAGCACGTCTAGAACCAGTAAAATAACTTTGAAGTGAACACATAAAGTAGTCATTCAATTAAATAACGTTAAGGCGACTTCAATTTTTTATTTTGATGTCGCCTTAATTGTTGATGGGATGTGTGAATAAATAAAACTGGCAATCAATTTTTTCATTTTGTGGGCAGTTTTTGAGCACGCTTTCCGCGGGCACTGCCTCAGCCTGTAGTCTTCGGCTAGTGGTATTCCCGCAGGAGTCGGCTCAAATCACTGCCAATCTAGTGCTGAAAATATTATACATATAAATTTAACAGTGTCGGTGTTTATTATGTTGAATAAATCAAAAGACAATTAAGATTAAGAGAAATGATTTCTATCTCTGAATTAGATTCGAACCATCCTCTATTACATAAAGTAGATGTGATTTTGGATTAAGACGACTGGCGATCAATTTTTTCATTTTGTAGGCAGTTTTTGAGCACGCTTTCCGTGGGCACTGCCTCAGCCTGTAGTCTTCGTCTAGTGCTATTCCCGCAGGAGTCGGCTCAAATCACTGCCAATCTAAAGTGAAGGCTTTAGGAAATCTAATACAAAAGGGTTATTTAATGACAATATGACAAGAGGCTATCGACAAAGTTTCTGACTTTGTGGGCAGTTTTTTAATGCAAGCTTTCCGTGGACACTGTCTCAGCCTGTAGTCTTTGGTCAGTGTTATTTCCACAGAATTCGGCTCAAATCATTGTAAATATTATACAAAATGTTTTAGACACACTGTCAGCTAAAGTTTGTCTACTTCTTGGGAATAGCATTGAAAGCCAACGTTATTAAAAATGTTTTATTGCCCTACCACGATAGGATAATTAGCTTACAAAGCTTGATGCGAAATGTATTTTCAGGTCATGTTTTGTTTGACGATATCATTGATACTAGTACGAATCAATGATGTCTCAGGCACGATTTAATGGTAAAATATAGAGTGGTATTTGAGAGAATAGGCTGTACACTGTGAATTTCATAGTACACAGTAAGCATAAATGAGGTGTAGTCAATGGGCGTTATAATGATTATCTTACAAATAATTTTGGGGATAGTTTTTATAATTACAGGATCGAAGATTGTGTCTGGTGCGATGGATAAAGAATTCGTCAGAATGGGTTATCCAAGAATATTTAATCAGATAACTGGTGGGATTGAACTATTAGGTGCGTTAGGCATGTTATTTGGGATTTTTTATCATTTACTAGCTGTAGGTGCAAGTATAATATTAGGCTGCACGATGCTAGCCGGTGCTTTATCGTTAATCTTTTTAGGTAAAGATCCTATTGTGAAAGCATTACCAGCTATCATTTTATTTATTTTAAATGTGATAGTGTTCATTTGGTACATATAAGTGATACAACTAGGCTGAAAATAATTTCAGCTGTTTATAATGACTGTAGTTAGCTAGTAACCAGCTAACTACAGTCATTATGCTTTTAGCGTGATTATTGAGTTTTACACAGTTGGTATAGAGTGAGTGTGAGGTTCATTAAATGTTTTCAATAGCCATTAAAGAAAATAATCTTATTTTATTCCCAAGTGGTTATATACTGAATATTAATATAATCAGATTTTGATATTATTAATAAGTAACTATATTGATTGTTTTTATAAAAAAAGAGCGTATACTTATAAGTGAAAAATTACCCTTGTTTTTACGACAATTCTCAATGGGGAGTGAACTGTTATGCGTGAAGGTAGTAAAATCTTAGCAGCAAGCGTTGTTGTATCGACCCTTGTATTAGGATCTGCTGTAACTACAACAAGTAATGCAAACGTAGCGAGTGCACAAGAAGTAATGAGTCAACATGATTCAGGTATAGATGCGAAAACACAAAAACCATATTATAACTATGATGGTTATACGACTTATGATGGTGCGTTTACACAAGATGAATATTTTGTACAAGCGCTAAAGTACGATAATGTGACAATTAATGGTTATAAAGTTGACGCAACAGCTAGCGGTGGCTATACTTCGAATAAGCATTTGTATGATCAATCAGTTCAATTTAATGAAGATGGAGATGTCTTAGAAATAGTATTCTTTACGAAGCCAGATTCAGTCACTAAAGCAGCATTTAAAGATGCGCATCATCAAAATGAAATTATCGAAGAAGGCGAATTAGGTAATGAAGAAGGTAACTTTGTAAAATATAAAACGATGGACGGTAGTTATACTGCATTCTTTGATCCAAATGATAACTTAATAGAAATAACAATTACGAATAAGTAAGAGACTAGACATGTGGATAATAATCTAGCCTCATGGGACGAGTTAGACAACTATTCAGTGAATGTGCTAGCTCGTCTTATTTGTTGTAGAAAATGTCGTATGATTGAATAGCTATCAGCTAATTATGTGATGTGATTTGCGGTTCTAAATTATAGACTGTGTCAACTGTCGTTTCATTAGTAATAACCTCGTTTAATACTGCCACTACTTTTTCAGCAATAGTCGTTGTTGGCACACCTATAGCATGCACCGGATAATCTAATTTTTTTATTTGAGGAATGTTGTCATAAGAATAAATAACTGGTTGATGTTTATTAACATCTAAGGCGTTTATTGTCCCCAATGTAATATCATAACTACCACAAATTACGCCGGGAGCGATAGATTTATGTTTGTAATAGCTTTTAACTGCTGTTTCCGTTTCGAGCGCCGATAAGCCTTGTGAATCAATTAAACGATAATTAATGTTGTGTTGAGTACAATAATCGATAATAGCTTCTTTCTTTGCCAATTGACGCGCGTCAGTCGTGTGAATATCACCTATGTAATCTATAGTAGTTATGTTTTGTTCAATGAGCGCGTCAATTGCCATCATCATAGCTTGACGATGATTGACGTTAATAATTGGGTAGTCCATGTTACGTGCTACTCCATAAGCTACGACGGGAATATTACGATAAACTTCGGGTGAAAGATTCGTTGAAGGTCCTTCATCAAATACGATAATGCCATCACAGCCAAATTCTACAAATTTTTTCGATGCTACTGAGAGATCATCAATAGAAAGAAACATAACAAAACCTAAATCTTTTAAGGCAATGTTAATTTCAGAGACTAGGTGAGTCACAGCTACACGGTCCACAGAAGGCCATATCAACCCAATAGTATTACTGCGTTTCGAGACCAATGCACGTGCGGAATTATTAGGTATATAATTCATTTCCACTGCTTTTTGTTGAATTAGTTCTTTTGTTTTAGGTTTAACTAAAGGTGAATTTTTTAATGCTTTGCTGACTGTTGAATAACTGACGTTACAAGCATCAGCAACATCTTTGAGGGTAACAACCATAAAAATACTCCTTTAAGGGATTGATTTCAGTTAAGAATAATTATACCATATAGTTATTAATAAAAATATTTTTTTACAACAAAATAACAACGTTGTTATTTTTAAAAGGGGATGCTAAAATGAATTCAACTCAAACAATGCAAGAAATCAAAAAAGCGCAACATATTGCAGTAATGCGAACAAATAGCGGTGAGGAGTTTACTGAAATTGCTAATACGATTATAGATGAAGGGTTAAATGTTATAGAAGTTACTTTAACGACACCTGATGCTATGGAAGTTATTAGCACTTTAGCTAAACGAGAAGACGCATTAGTTGGTGCAGGTACAGTGTTAGATAGTGTATCGGCTCGAACAGCAATTTTAAATGGTGCAGATTTTATTGTTAGCCCAGCATTTGATATTGAAACTGCCAAAATTGCTAACTTATATGACGTACCGTATGTACCTGGTGTAATGACTGTCAAAGAAATGATTGAAGCAATGCAATACGGATGTAAAGTATTAAAACTATTCCCAGCTACACAATTTAGTCCAAAAGCAATAAAAGATTTCAAAGGACCTTTACCTCATGTTGAAATTATTCCAACTGGTGGAGTAGGCAAGGATAATCATACAGAGTGGCTTGATGCTGGTAGCTTTGCAGTGGGTATTGGAAGTGAAATTACTAAAATATATCAACAACAAGGTAAATCAGCATTAGTTGATTACGTTAAAGCGATTAAAAGTGAGGTGTAAGTTATGAAGGTTTATGGTTTTGGAGAGGTATTATTACGTTTTACACCACCTAATTATATACAGTTGAAGGATGCACAGCAGTTAGACATTAATGTGGGAGGTGCAGAATTAAATGCATTAAGTACGTTGGCACAATTTGGTCATGCTACTGAAATGATTACGACACTACCAGAACATGCATTAGGTCAACATGTACTTCAAGAGATGCGTCGTACCCAAGTAGGTACGCAATGGGTTCAACAAACTGCAGGACGTTTAGGCACATATTACATGGAAGAAGGGTTTGGTCATCGTAGTGGTCAAGTCATTTATGATCGTGCATATTCAACTTTTGCTCAACAAACGTCACACTTACTTGAGAATATAGCAGGCTCTAAAGGCGATTATTTTGTTTTTACTGGTATCACATTAGCCGTAAATCATACTATTCGAGAGCATATCGTTTCTTACTTACAACAATTGAAAGAGCAAGGAATCACAATTGTTTTTGATATTAATTTCAGAAGTAATTTATGGACTTTAGAAGAAGCAGTACCTGTCATTAAAGCAGTATTGCCGTTAGTTGATATACTATTCTTTGGTAAAAAGGATGCGACACATCTGTTACAAACGAATGCTGAATCTGATGATATGCATACTTGTGCTCAAACGTTACAACAAAAATTTAATATTCCGTTTTTAGCATCAAGTAATCGTTCGATCACTCAGAGCACATTACAAGGAATAGCCTTAACGCCTGATGGTTTTATTGAAAGCGCAGCTTATCCGTATACAGTATTAAATAGAATAGGTGCGGGAGATGCATTTTTATCCGGAGTTATACATGGTCTTGAAGCACAGTGGTCATTGACTACTACTTTAGATTTTGCAACTAAATGTTCGGTATTACAGCATACGACACAAGAAGATGCATTACACCTAGCTGAAGCGGATATATTAAATCTACCGGAGCACTTTGGCGAACTCAAACGCTAGTCTATTAGGGGGAATAGGATGAAAAAAATTTTATTTAAATCTGTAAGCGCATTCATATTGTTAGCGTTACTCGTTAGTATGTCGTCTGTACAAGCAAGTGACAAAGATGAAAAACAACAAAGTAAAACGATTGTTTTAGCGCATAATCAGCCTACAGAACATCCAGTACACAAATCATTAACGATATTTAAAAAGAAACTAGAAAAAGAATCTAAAGGTCAATTGAAAGTGAAAATATATCCAAATGGACAACTCGGTAGTGAACGAGAAGCTATTGAAATGACACAAACAAATGCAATACAAATGACTAAAGTATCTGCAGGCGCATTAGAAAGTTTCTCACCATCATATTCACTGTTCAATATGCCATATTTATTTGAATCACAAGAAAATTATCGTCATGTCATGAGAGAACCAAAAGTACAAGATGCGTTCTTTAATTCTACGAAAGACAATGGTTTTTTAGGCGTTACATTTTATGATGCTGGTGTACGTAATATTTACACAAAAGATAAAGAAATCAAAAATAGTGATGACCTTGATGGTTTGAAAACACGTGTGCAACCTGGTAAAACAAGTGTCGCTTTAATAAAATCACTCGGCGGAACACCAACACCGATGGATTATGGTGAAGTATACACCGCTTTACAATCAGGTGTTATCGATGCAGCTGAAAATAATGAAACATCATTAACAACTAACAATCATGGTGAAGTTGCTAAAAATTATCATTATACGGAACATGCGATTGTACCCGATATTTTAATTATGAACAAAGAGACTTACGATGAGTTATCTACACAACAACAAAAATGGTTAAAAGATGCAGCAGCATATTCGACAGAAAAGCATGAAAAATTATGGGATGAAGAAGTGAAACAAGCGAAGAAAAAAGCCAAAAATGAGATGGGTGTTAAGTTCCATCAAGTAGATAAATCGTCATTCAAAGATGCTTCTAAAGATTTACGACAATCTTTCGCAGAAAATCCTAAAACGAAAAGTGATTATGAGTTAATTGAGAAGGAGGAGAAAAAATATGAACAAAGCAAAGCTGATCATTGATAAGCTCCTTCTGACATTAGCGGGATTGGCCTTAATCGTTATGGTTATTTTATCGATTTATCAAGTAGCAGCGCGTTTTATTTTTAACGCGCCGAGTACGATGAGTGAAGAAATTGTACGCTTCTTATTGATTTGGTTCGCATTATTAAGTGCAAGTTATGTATTTGGTGTTAAAAAACATATCGCTATTTTGTTTGTCAGAGAATTGTTACCTTCAAAAGTGCAACTCGTAATGGAGAAAATAGGGGATATCGTTATTATATTAATTGCCTTAGTCTTGATGATTTGGGGAGGCTACGAAGTAGTTCATCTTACTTGGAACCAAATAGCACCATCAACTGGAATGTCAATGGCAGCAATGTACAGTGCTTTACCAGTATCTGGTGTGTTCGTGATTTTCTACTCTATCTACAATTTACTAGATAAAAATGAATTAGCAACTGTGAAAGAAGGAGAAGAAGGGGGCGGCACAGCATGACAATTATTGCAGGTTTAGTACTTTTTATCACATTCTTTTTCTTCTTGTTATATGGTTTGCCGATTGCATTAGCGATTATTTTAAGTTCCATTATTACTTTGCTATTGATTTTACCATTTGATGTCACGATTGTGACCGCAGCTCAGCGTATGGTAACCGGTATTGATGACTTTACCATGTTAGCAATTCCACTTTTCGTATTAGCGGGTATCATTATGAATAATGGTGGTATAGCGTTTCGATTAGTTAATTTCGCTAAAGTGTTGGTAGGACGTATGCCGGGATCTTTAGCACATACTAACATTGTTGGTAATATGCTTTTTGCCTCAATTTCAGGTTCTAGTGTGGCGGCAGCAGCGGCTATGGGACGTATTATGGGGCCAATGCAACAAACGCAAGGTTATAAAAAAGAATACTCAGCAGCAGCCAATATTGCATCAGCGCCATCAGGGTTATTAATTCCACCCAGTTCATTATTAATTGTTTACTCCTTAATAAGTGGAGGAACATCAATAGCAGCGCTATTTATTGCAGGTTATATTCCTGGTATTTTATGGGGACTTGCTTGTATGGTTGTGGCTTTCATCATGGCGAAACGAGCTGGCTATAAAGTTTCTGAAAAAATTAGTTGGAAAGATAAACTATTTTTAACGTTAGATGCCATACCAAGTTTACTACTTATTATTATTGTTATTGGTGGTATTGTTGTCGGCGTCTTTACAGCAACAGAAGGTGCCGCTGTAGCAGTACTCTACTCAGTAGTATTATCACTTATATATAGAAGTTTGAAACTAAAACATATTCCTAATGTCATCAAAGAAACAGCAGAAATTACAGGGATGATTTTATTTTTGATTACTGCGTCCGCACTGTTTTCACTCGTTATGAGTTATACAGGTTTACCGGAAGCTATATCTAACAGTATTTTATCTATCACAGATAATCCAATATTATTACTGTTATTAATGAATGTAATCTTATTAATTATTGGTACATTTATGGACATTACACCAGCTGTATTAATATTTACACCAATTTTCTTACCTATTTCGGAAGTGCTTGGTTTAGATCCAATTCACTTTGGTATTATTATTGCCTTTAACTTATGTATCGGTAACATTACACCTCCTGTAGGTAGTGCTTTATTTGTTGGTGCTAGTGTTGGTGGGGTACGTGTAGAAAATGTCTTTAAATATTTAGTACCATATTTCGTAATGCTCATTATTTTATTATTGTTAGTAACATTTATTCCACAACTTTCATTATTCTTACCAAAATTACTTGGACTATAGCAAAGGAGCTCTAATATGACATTAATTAATGATAATTTTTTATTAAATAATAAAACAGCAGTAAAGTTGTATCAGCAAATAAAAGACACACCAATTTTCGATTTTCATTGTCATTTAGATCCACAAGAAATTTATGAAAATAAAAACTATGACAACATCACACAATTGTGGTTGGCAGGAGACCATTATAAATGGCGCTTAATGCGTGCAGATGGTATTGAAGAGGATTACATTACAGGTGCTGCAGATGACTACGACAAGTTTAAGGCATTTATGGAGATGTTACCTTATTCAATTATGAATCCAATGTACCATTGGTGTACGTTAGAGTTAAAACGATATTTTAATGAAGATGTTCAGTTAGATAAAGTGAACATTTCTAAATTATATAAGTCGTTAAATAAAACACTAAAAAAATCAACGCATAAACCACAAGGATTGATTAAACAAAGTAATGTAACGGTAGTTTGTACGACTGATGATCCATGTGATGATTTGAAATATCATCAACTATTAAATGCAGATCGCAAAGTACCATTTAAAGTATATCCAACTTTTAGACCCGATAGTTATGTGTTTTTAAATGCAGACAGTTTAGGGCAAAAAGTGTCACAACTAGAAACAGCAACAGAGACAACGATCCAAGACTTTTCGGAATACATTACCGCATTAAAAGCACGAATTTACTATTTTGATAGACATGGTGCTTTAAGTTCAGATCAAAGTTTTGAACATACACCAACAGTACATTTATCAACCGAAGAAGCTACAGCGTTGTTTAAAACATTACAAGCTAATGAGTCAATATCAGAAGCGGATCAATATGCATTAGCTGGCTATATTTTGACTGAATTAAGTAAGGTCTATAAAGAATTAGGATGGGTTATCCAGTTCCATTTAGGGCCAACACGTAATAATAATACATCTATGTATCAACAAGTAGGTGCAGACAGTGGATTTGATAGCGTAGGTGAACAATTAAGTGCTAAAGCGTTAAACAGTTTGTTAGACCACTTAGAACAGCATAATGCGTTATCAGATACGATTATTTATCCAAATAATGGCAATGACCATTTGATGGTACAAGCCACTGCGGGTAACTTTAGTAATAGTGAACATCGTGTACAACTTGGAGCTGCATGGTGGTTTAATGACACGAAAGAAGGCATGGAGCAACATTTAATTGACTATGCCAATGTCGGTTTACTACCTAATTTTGTCGGCATGTTGACTGATTCACGTAGTATGACTTCATATACACGTCATGAGTATTTTAGAAGAATTTTATGTAACTTAATTGGAGAACGTATTGAAAAAGGTGAAATTGCCTTAACAAATACTACAATTGTCCAAATATTGAAGGACATTTGTTATAACAATGCAGTACGATTATTTAAAGTAAAAGAGGTTAAGGAGGTATAATTATGGAATTATCATTTAGATGGTATGGTCAAGATGACCCAGTAACATTAGAGCATATCCGACAAATTCCAGATATGAAACAAATTGTCTCGGCAATTTATGATGTGCCAGTAGGTGAAGTATGGTCGTCAGTACGTATTAAAGAGTTAAAAGAGCAAATAGAAGCTGCAGGGTTGAAATTTGAAGTGGTGGAAAGTTTACCAGTGCATGAAAACATTAAACTAGGTAAAGATAATCGTGACCAATTAATTGAAAATTACAAGGAATCATTAATTAATTTAGCGGAAAATGGTATCAAAACAGTAACGTATAACTTTATGCCAGTCTTTGACTGGACACGTTCACAGCTTGATTACCCGTTACAAGATGGCTCGAACACTTTAATATATGATCACAATCAAATTAAAGATATCGACCCATTAACTACTGAGTTAAATTTACCAGGTTGGGATGAAAGTTATTCACGTGAAGAAATGAATGAACTTATCAAAGCTTATCAACAAACTTCGGACGAACAGTTATGGCAAAATCTAACTTACTTTTTAGATAATGTGTTGCCTACTGCTATAGAACATGATATTGATCTGGCAATTCATCCGGATGATCCACCATGGCCTATTTTTGGTATTCCAAGAATTATTAAAAATAAAGACAGTTATGAACGTTTGCTCTCTATTAATTCGAGTAAAAATAACGGTATTTGTTTCTGTACAGGTTCACTTGGATCACTTGCGGAAAACGATTTACCAGCAATGATTCGTACGTTCGGTGACCATATTCATTTTATGCATATGCGTAATGTAAAACGTATGGGAGAATATTCATTTGTTGAGACGGGCCATTTATCAAAACAAGGTTCAGTCGATATGAAAGCTATAGTACAAGCACTACACGACATAGGTTTTAAAGGTACAATACGACCAGACCATGGACGAATGATCTGGGGAGAAACAGGTAAAGCAGGTTATGGCCTTTATGACCGTGCGTTAGGTGCCACATATATTAATGGTTTAATAGAAGGAGTGAGTCCAGAATGACGACACAATTTCAAGGCGTTAACGTAGTAATTACAGGGGCTACAGGAGTAATTGGTTCAACGTTTGTGAAAGCATTAGTAGCCAAAGGTGCAAATGTTGGGATTTTAGGCCGTTCAGAAGATAAAATTGTCCAATTACAAGATGACATTGATGCTGAACGCAAACACACAATTGGTCTTGTCGCAGATGTCTTAAATAAAAATGCGCTTAGCCAAGCAAAACAATTATTTAATCAAGCATTTGGTAATATTGATATATTAATCAACGGTGCAGGGGGCAATAATCCCAATGCAACGACAGATGATGAATTTTATGACGAACACAGTGATAAGTCATTCTTCGACTTAACTGAGGAAGGCATAGATAAAGTCTTTAAACTAAATTACACTGGAACTGTGTTGCCTTCACAAGTGTTTGGTAAAGATATAGTGCAAGCAGATGGTGGAACTATTATTAATATTTCATCGATGAATGCATTTACCCCATTAACTAAAATTCCAGCATACAGTGGTGCAAAAGCGTCTGTAAGTAATTTTACACAATGGTTAGCAACATACTTTGCAGGAAAAATTAGAGTCAATGCGATCGCACCTGGATTTTTTGAAACTGAACAAAATAAAGGGTTGTTGCGTAATGATGATGGCTCTTATTCAGAACGAGCGGAAAAAATCATTTCGCAAACTCCAATGGGGCGCTTTGGTGAACCTGAAGAAATTTTAGGTACATTATATTGGTTAATGGACAACAGTCAAAGTGGTTTTGTCACAGGTATTGTGGTGCCTGTTGATGGCGGCTTTTCATCTTATTCTGGTGTGTAAACATGCAAGCTATAGCATGAACTTAATGAATTGAAGCATAGCAATGACATAAAAAAGATGAGACTGGGACAAAATTGATCTGTCTCAGCCTCTTTGCATTTTGGCAGTAGATGACTGTATTGAAAATGCGCTTCAAATCAAGCTTTTTTCAATGCTAGTCATCCTTGCCGGGGTGGGACGACGAAATCTTTTTATCAAATTAGATTTCTGTCCCACATCATGTTTTATACGCAAACTCTTTTCATTTTGGCAGTAGATGACTGTATTGAAAATGCGCTTCAAATCAAGCTTTTTTCAATGCTAGTCATCCTTGCCGGGGTGGGACGACGAAATCTTTTTATCAAATTAGATTTCTGTCCCACTCCCTTTTTTATGCTTTTGTGATGGTTGCAGCTTCAGTTAAATTCATATTTTTGGTTTCTGGTGCTAAGAAGTAAGACACTATAAAACCAATAAATAGTAATCCTCCTGCAATATACAAAGTAATACTTAATCCCAACTGTGATAATAATAGCGGGAAGAAAAATGTACTAATAGCTGAGGCGATTCTACTAATCGTTGTAGTAAATCCGCCACCAGTACCGCGTACATGCGTAGGATATAATTCATAAGGATAAATCCATTGATGACATCCCATGGCAGTATTAAATATGCCATAAATGATAGTAAAAAGAGCCATGAACATTTATTAATGTTCATGGCTCTTTTGCTTTGAAAAATTTATATGCAATTAATTGGGTTGTCTATTGGAAGGAATATGAACAAAATCTTGCTTTTCTAAAGATACATCACGACCTTCTTGATACATTTTTTCGATATGAAATTCTCCCCATTCACAAAGGGTAGAAAGCAGATTGCCAAGAGATTGACCATAATCAGATAACACATATTCAACTTTAGGTGGAACTTGTTGGTAAACAATGCGTTCAATGATGCAATCTTCCTCAAGCTCTCGTAATTGTTGCGTCAACATTTTTTGAGTAATGTTGGGAATTGCGCGTTTTAATTCAGATGTACGAAGCGTGCCATTGTCTTTTAAATGACATAAAATTACTGGTTTCCATTTACCACCTAAAACATCAATGGTTGCCTCTACACCAATATTATAATGTTCTCTTAACATGATATTCACCTCTATAGTTACTTTAAAGTACCTACAGTACTTTTAGGTATCTATATGACTTTAAAGTGCGTACTTACTTATTAGTTTTGTTGCGTATATAATAACACACATATTAAGTTAAGCGAAAGGAAAGGTGAATATGAAAAAGCACAATTTTGCGATTATAGCACTTGCTATCTCAGCATTTGCGATTGGAATGACGGAGTTTATTAGCGTGGGGCTATTACCTTTAATTAAAGATGATTTTGGTATTACGTTACCGTTGGCAGGGTTAACGGTCTCACTATATGCGATTGGTGTCACAATTGGTGCACCAGTATTGACGCCATTAACTAATAAAATGAAACGAAAGCATTTATTAATTTGTATTATGGTGGTTTTTATTGTAGCAAATCTGTTAGCAGCATTTGCATTAAGTTTTAGTATGTTGTTGGCCATGCGTATTTTATCAGCATTAATGCACGGTGTCTTTATGTCTATTGCAACTGCAATTGCCAGTGATTTAGTATCAGCGGATAAACGTTCTAGCGCAATTGCGATGATGTTTACAGGGTTAACAGTTGCAACGATTACAGGTGTGCCATTTGGTACGTGGATTGGACAAACATTTGGTTGGCAGATGTCATTTGTAACTATCGCACTTATAGGGCTACTCAGCTTAATAGCAAATATAATTGTCGTGCCGAAGGATTTAAATGAGTATGAGCAGACACCAATTGCACAACAATTAAAAGTTTTTAAAAACAAATCTTTGATGATGGTTTATTTAATTACTGCATTGGGTTATGGAGGTACTTTTGTTGTTTATACTTATTTAACAACTATGTTGACACATGCTTTAGGTTATAGTGATCAGGCAGTAGTGGGATTACTTGTGGTTTACGGTGTTATGGTAGCGATTGGGAATACCCTTGGTGGTAAATTTACTAACCAAGCACCTACGAAAGCATTGAGTGTGATTTTCTTAATTCAAGCTTTCGTATTATTAGTCGTTGGTTTTACAACACATTTACACTTTTTAGGGTTATTGGCAATTTTATTAATGGGTTTATTTGCCTTTATGAACGTCCCAGGTTTGCAATTAATTGTAGTGTTATTTGCAGAACGTGATAATAAAGCAACAGTCAATTTTGCTTCAAGTTTAAATATTTCTGCATTTAACGTTGGCATTACACTTGGCTCAGTAATCGGTGGTTATGTATTAGAACAATTTTCAGTAATGATGACACCATTTTTTGCCTTCATTATGGTTATTGTAGCCAGTGGAATGATGTATGTACTTTATATAAAAGAAAAAGAACACAACTTAGCGCAATGCTAACTAAAGGAGCGTAACAATGAAACAAGTTAAATTTTATAACGGTCAATTAATGCCTCAATTAGGGTTAGGGGTATTTAGAGTGGAAAATGATAATACAGCTAAAGATGCGGTGAAACATGCAATTATAAGTGGATACCGTAGTATCGATGCCGCGTTAGTATACGGTAATGAAGAAATGGTAGGTAAAGGGATTGCAGAAGGTATAGCAGCAGCTGGTATTCAACGGGAAGATTTATTTATTACGTCAAAATTATGGTTAGATGATTTTGGATATAATCAAGTTGTACAAGGCTATGAACAATCAATAACTAATTTAGGCTTAGACTATTTAGATTTATATTTGATGCACTGGCCAGGGACGAATAGTACTTTAATGGTAGAAACATGGCAAGGTATGGAAGCATTGTACCAAACAAAGAAAGTACGCAATATTGGTGTGAGTAATTTTAATATTGAACATTTAGAAACTTTAAAAGCACAAACTGCAATTAAGCCTGTAATTAATCAAGTAGAATTTCATCCATATTTAACACAAGCAACATTGCGAGATTATTTGATGCAAGAAGATATTCGAATGGAATCATGGTCACCATTAATGAATGGCGAAATTTTGCAAGATGAGGTTGTAAATACTATTGCACAACAATTAGGTAAATCTGCCGCACAAATCATCATTCGCTGGAATATAGAACATGGTGTAGTCACGATTCCGAAATCAGTAACGCCAACACGTATAAAAGAAAATTTAGATGTATTTAATTTTGAATTATCTGAGGAGCAAATGACAGCACTAGATAAATTAAATCAAGACAAGCGTATCGGACCAAATCCTGTAGCCTTTAATGGTTAACAAATATTAAAGTAGCAAGCAAACTAAAGAGAGTTAGGAACAGTAAATTGTTCCTAACTCTCTTATTTTAGAGTGACTGTAATATTTTATAATAGGTTATGACGAGAAATTATGATGAGTGGTGTCTGTTAAAGTGTCATCTAATAACGGAATTGTGCTACCGTTAACTACAAAAATCGGAATAGTACCTAGAGTGACAGGTATTGTAATAGTTTGACCACCATCATAATATTGCTTTGTAAAGAAGTCTATCCAACCGCTATCATTAGCAGGTAAGTAAATTGATTTTTGTTGCTGTCCTTGTGCCACTATTGGAGCTACCAATAGATCCGGTCCAAGCATCCAAGCAGATGTATTAGTTAACGTTGTTGTATCCTCTTCAAAATCATAAAAAGTAGGGCGTACAATGGCTTCAAAATTTTGGTGACTCAATTGTTGTAATTTATCAAAATAAGGGACGAGACGTTCATGGAGTAACATTGCAGCTGTGATTTCTGGCATCACAGAAGGATGCATCCAAGGTTCATTCACCGTTGCATCACTATTCCAAGAATGAATCGAGAATCTTGGATAAAAGATACCGTTTTGCACCCATCTGACAAATAATTCAGGGTCCGGTTTAGGACCGGAAAAACCACCGATATCATGACCAAAATTATGTACTCCAGACAGACTTAATCCTTGTGCCATATAGTTGTTGTATTCCAATGTTTCCCAGCTTGTAGCATTGTCGCCTGTCCAAGTTTGGACATATTTAGACATACCTGCACAGCCCGAACGACTAATAATATATGGATAATCTGTAGCTGTCGCAGTTTGTTGAATTTCTCTTGAAGCCATAGACATTAATAAAGGCATAACTGCTCGATAGTCATTGAAGCGTTGACATTGGCCATTAAATCCATATACTGTTGCGTTATCATCCCAAATTTCAAATTCATTATTATCATTCCACGTACAATTTATATGGTTATCGAGCAACTGTTTTTTAATTTGTTGTTGCCACCATGCTATTGTTTGTGGATTGGTAAAATCTAAATAATAACCTTGGTCATCCCAAAATTGAATTTTTAAAGGATTACCATCACTGTCTGTAATAAAACCATTGAAAGCTAATACTTCTTCTAATAAAGGATGGTTTAGCATTAAAGATGGCTTGATATTAGCAACAATTTCAACATTATTGTCAGTGAATTTTTGTCCGAAACCTTTTGGATCCGGAAATTTATCATAGTTCCAATTAAATACGTAGCGTTTATCGTCAATTGACGTATAGCCAGAAGATAAGTGGAAAGAACGAACATGAATATTATGCTGCTGGCAGTCTGTTAAAAATTGGTTGAGTCGTTGTTGAGAGTGAGGTTCATCTGTATATTGCATTGTAGAACCTGAATAGGAAGCACTCCAACTTGGGAATAGTGTTGGTCGTCCAGTTAACTGACTGAAATGTTGAGCAACTGCTTTAATGCTGTTGCCACCTATCACATAGTAATCGAGAAAGTCAGCAGCTGTCTCATAATAACGGTAGTAACCATGATAGTTATCGAGCTCTTTCCCTAAATCGAAAACAGAACGTTGATAGTCGTCGTAAAATAAACCATATGATTGTTTAGTATCACGATGGTGTGTAATGTAAAAAGGAATATGTTTGTATAAAGGATCGGTAGATTGGGAATTGTAGCCCATCGCATCAATATTGGTCATACGCATGCGTTGACCATGTTTATCTACACCGCCTGTTTTTTCGCCTAAACCAAAATATTGTTCTTCAGACGAACGTGAGATATAGTGGCAAGTTGGATGTGTAGCGGCAATATGGTGTTGATAGGCTTGTGTTTTTCTATCACTAAATAATGGTAACCATTGTTGAGCTGTATTTAGTTGATACCAGTCACAATGCAAAGTTGACGTGTTGATGATTACTTTAAGGAGAGCGGTTTGAACAGTCAATGTGTCAGCATCTAGTTTTGTCGTAAAGTCAGGTAGGCTAAAGTTTTGGGTATGATAACGGGATAAGCCTTCATAAGGTAAAACAGTATCGAAAGGAGTTACAGTGTATGTAGGTAACTCAATGGGTGCTGTAGGTGTGAGTTTCATATTAATGATATGTGGTTCTAATATACGTAATGTACAATAGAAAGTCTGCTCATTATTTTGTAACGTAATGGTATGGGAATTTGGATAGGAAATGTGCGTGTGATTAGTATTCATGAATTAGCGCTCCTTTTATAACAACGTTGTTAATTTATAAAGTTATTATACCAATAACCTGTTTGTTAGGAAATAAACTAACATAGTAAAACTAACTAAGTTTATTTCCTATTATTAATAACATTGTTTTTGAACTTAGGTAGTAGTGGGGGTATCAATAATTATAAGTTGTTCGACATGTGCCTGATAATCATCCCAATAAATGTCTGAGTGCGTGTTATCAGTAATTAAGGTAGTAATGTGTTGGGAATTACAAACAGAGTATAATGAAACTTTATCGAATTTGGAACTATCAGCTAAAACATAAACCGCTTTTGCTTGAGCGACCATTTGTCTTTTAGTTGCAGCTAATGTGTCATTATAATGCGTTACACCTTTATGCGCATCAATCGCTGGTGTAGCTAAAAATAGTTTGAGCGGGTTGAATGAACTTAAGTTAGTTAGCGTTAACGCACCATTTAAAACATAATTATCTGGATGTAAAGATCCTCCTGTAACAATAATATGATGACCACTCGATTTTAACAACGAAGCAATATAAATATCATTCGTGATTATTGTCAAATTGTGTTTTGATTTTAAAGCATGTGCAAAGTGTAATGTTGTAGAACCAGAATCAATAATCAGTGTGTCATTATCATCCACGAAGTCAGCCGCTTTCTGGCCGATACGTCTTTTTTCATCATAAAAAGTAGTTTCACGATCATCAAAATTAAGTTCATCCCAAACTTCGGTATTATTTAACACGACACCACCATGTGTACGCTTAATTTGGTTGAATTGTTCTAGTTTGTGTAAATCACGACGAATAGTTGCAGCATGTACATTAAATTCAGTAGCTAAAGTACGCACAGTAGCTTGTTTATTAGTTTGTAAAAAAGTAATGATGCGCTGTTCTCTGTCAGCTGGTAACATACAAAACACCTCAGTTTAATATTAATATAGAGTAATAAAGCTGTGTACGGTAAAGTCCAACCTCACTTACCAATGATATTGTAAGTAGGTTTTTGTCCAGCCTTTATGTTGAACTGTATCTTCCATAGCAGTAGTTAAATCTGCAGTATTGTAAATATCATAGGCTTGTTCAGGAATTAATTGTTGTAAAACTTGTTGATAGTTTGGGTTAGCAAAAGCAGCAATTAACTGTTCGAACTCTCTTTTAGTACTACGTGAACTACCCGACAGTGTTAATCCTTTTTCTAAAATGTCACGCGTATTAATACCTACTAAATCTTCTGTGACACCCATTAAAATAAGTTGACCTTGACGTTCAATTAAGTCAATTGCTTGATTGATTGCAGATTCTGAAAAATGACCACCTGTACATTCAAAGACAGTGTGTACACCGCGATGTTGTGTGAAGTTATAGTCAAATACTAAGTGTGTTGTAGCAAATGACTCAAAAGCGGCTAGTTTTTGTGAATCCGCACCAAAGACGATTAAGTTTGAAGGATGAATATCATATATAAAATGAAGTGCACTGGCTGCTAAGTAACCTACCGGTCCGTCACCAAAAATTGCTACTTGTGGTGCTTCTGTAGTAGTAAGTTGTTGTAGCTGATTAATAGGAAATAAAGAAACTGAACATAATTCAGCTAATAAAGCGACATCTTCATTTAAGTCTGACGGAATTTTAACGACATTATCACCGGGAACTACCATATGACTTTGACAAATGCCATCATATCCACTGCCCATAAATAATGCATTTTCATCGTAATTATCTAAAAGTTCAGTAGTAGGAAAACTAGTTTTACGCAGTCTTGAAGGAATATTGGGCACGATTACGACTTTATCACCTACATCTACAGTTGAATGTTTGGATTGTTCTACTACACCAATACCTTCATGGAATAAAGCCATTGGCAATTTTTTAGCTAATGCTTCTGGGCGACGCTTACCAGTATAGTAGCGCAAATCTGCATGACAGATACTTGCTTTTGTCGGTTTCACGACGATATCGCCTTCATTAAAATCATGTGACAGTGTAGTTTTTTCAAAGACACCAGGTGCGGTTAAACGATAAGCAGTTGATTGAACATTCATCATATACCACCTCAGAAAATGTTTGTTTTTGTTTATATTTCATATAATAAGCGATGAATTAAGAAAAAACAAACATAAATGAACAATAAAAATGTAGCTACTTGTTTATTAAGCGTTGTGTATATTGATTTTTTAGTCGATTTTGCTTATCATTTAAGAAAACGTTTCCATGTTAAAAGGACGGAGGGTATTTATGAGTTATAGTATAGGGATTGATTTTGGGACAAGTTCAGGGCGAGTGTTTTTAATTAATGCGTCAACTGGAGAAATAGTAACACAATATGTTAAACCATATACCCATGGTACGATAGAAAAAAGTTTGAATGGTGTGGAATTACCACGTGAATTTGCCTTACAAAATGCTAATGATTATTTGGAAGTAATTAATGAAGGTATACCAGCTATGTTGGCTGATGTAGCTATTTCACCTAAGGAAATAGTGGGTATTGGTATTGATTTTACCTCATCAACTGTCATGTTTGTTGATGAAACGTTAGAACCAGTTCATAATTTAGCACAGTTTCAAAATAACCCACACGCCTATGTTAAATTGTGGAAACATCATGGCGCACAAGCAGAAGCAGATCAATTATTTACAACGGCACTGGCTGAAAAAAATCGTTGGTTAGGATATTATGGTTTTAATGTAAGTAGTGAATGGATGATTCCTAAAATTTTAGAAGTAAACAATAAAGCTCCTGAGGTGATGGCAGCAACAAGCTATATTATGGAAGCTGGAGACTGGATTGTGAACAAACTGACAGGGAGAAATATTAGATCGAACTGTGGCCTTGGCTTCAAATCGTTTTGGGAAGAAGAGGAAGGATTTCATTATGATTTGTTCGATAAAGTAGATGGAGAACTTTCAGAAATTGTGCGTACTAAAGTCGATGCACCTATTGTTAAAATAGGTGAGACTGCAGGAAGACTTAGCGCAGATATGGCTGAACAACTAGGTTTAGATCCAGAAACACAAGTAAGTCCTTTTATTATTGATGCTCATGCCAGTTTGTTAGGCATTGGTTCACAACAAGATAAAGAAATGACTATGGTGATGGGAACAAGCACCTGCCATTTAATGTTAAATAAAACACAACACAAAGTGCCAGGGATTTCTGGTTCGGTAAAAGGTGCGATCATTCCAGGTATCTATGCGTACGAAGCAGGACAATCTGCAGTAGGAGATTTATTTGAGTATGTGGCTAAACAGGCGCCCGCTGCTTATGTTGAGGAAGCAACACAACTAGGTATTTCGATTTTTGAGGTGTTAAATCAAAAAGCAGAACAGCTCTATCCGGGTGAAAGTGGATTAATCGCACTTGATTGGCATAATGGTAATCGTAGCGTACTTAGTGACAGTCAGTTAACAGGTTGTTTGTTTGGTATGACATTGAAAACGACGCATGCAGAAATTTATAGAGCCTATATGGAAGCTACAGCATTTGGAACGAAAATGATTATGCAACAATATGAAGGATGGCAGATGACGGTAGATCGTGTTTTTGCTTGTGGTGGTATTCCGAAGAAAAATCCATTGCTGATGGATATTTATGCAAATGTGCTCAACAAAAAAATAACTGTAATCGATAGTGAATATGCACCAGCTATTGGAGCTGCAATACTAGGGGCGATTAGTGGTCATGCACATGCATCTTTTGATAGCGCTATTCAAGCGATGAAAGAGCCAGTACTCTATGAAGTTGAACCTGATCCAGCGAAAGTAGAACGTTACCAAACATTGTTTGAAGCATATAATGAGTTACATGATATTCATGGATACAAAAAAGCTAGAATAATGCGTGAGGTTTCACAATTGGCGACAGCTCCTAGGCCAGAATAAACTGAGGGAGTGGGACAGAATCTCGTTTTATTACAAAGGTTTCGTCGTACCCTCGGTAAGGATGACCAGAATTGAAAAAAGCTTAATGTGAAGCACATTTTAGCTTAGTCATCTACTGACAATATGAAAGGAGACTGGGATGAATTAATTCTGTCCCAGTCTCAATTATTATGCTGCAAAAATATTCTTAACGGCATCTATTAAACTATAAAGACCTAAAAATGTAACAACTAAGACAACAATAAAACTAATGATATTAAGTTGCCATGTATTTGCATATTTGCCCATAAGTTTCTTTTTATTAATAATAATTAAGATTAATATGGCAACAAGTGGTAAAATAATTCCGTTTAAGGCTTGTGCAATAAGTAATACTTGTAGCGGTTCAAAACCTAAAGCAGAAGTAATAATACCTATGATGATAATAACAACGAATACTGCTTTATATTTTTTGCTGCGCATACCACCTTTCCATCCTAACAAGCTACTTATTGTCGCAGCTGCTCCAGTAGGAGAGGCTATGGCAGAAGATAAACCAGCCGCAAATAACCCGATACTAATAATAATAGGAGCAAAATCTCCAAACACCGGTTTCAGCGGTCCCGCTAGCTGAATTACACTAGTAACTTCCTCGCCTTTAATTAAAGTTGCAGCAGAGATTAAAATGGCGGCAGAAATAACTCCGCCAATAGTAATTGAAATAATAGTATCCCATCTGGCAAATTTTAAATCAGTTAAATCTTTAAAACGTTCATGTACAGCTGTAGAATGTATAAAGAAATTGTACGGAACAACAGTTGTACCAATCAACGCGATAACCGTTAAAATTGAACCATTTGGTATTGTAGGAACGAAGACGCCTTGCAGTATTCCAATGACGTCAGGTTGAATCACAATCATCGTAATAATAAAAATAAGTCCCATAATAACCATTAATACAAGCATGATTTTTTCTAAGAAACGGTAATTCCCAAATAAGCCGATAAATAAAATAATTACACCGATTACTGGTGCCACTAAATGCTCAGGCAACTGTAATAAATATGAAGCACCTAAAGAGGTCCCTATTAGATCTCCACTTATATACGCCGCACAGCCAATAGTAACTGCAATAAGTGTAAACCAGACTATGATAAATTTGCCTATTTTATGAGCAAATAATTCTTGGATTGCTTCGCCCAAACCTTCTCGAGTGACAAGAGAAAGTCTAATAATCATCTCTTGTAATACAATAGTCGCTATGATGGAAAATACTACTGCCCACAACAAACTATAACCAAAGCCTGCACCACCTTGTGTCATGGTAGTTACAGTACCTGGACCAATAAATGAAGCAGTAATAATCATACCTGGACCTAAAGATTTTAGTATTTTTTTAAAACCACCCAACATTAGCACCACATCCCCTGTTTGCTTAGGTTTATAATTTACCTAAATATTTCGCGTGACCTGCTAATACGTAAAGTACAGCTGTAGAGACAAAATGAGCGGAATTTTGATTGGCATCTTGCATTGGATATACTTCTACATAATCCATGCCACACAAGCCAAGTTTACCAAATTCATAAATTAACGTTAATAATTCATAAGATGTTATGCCGTTGCCATCAACAGGGCCACCCGGATTAAAGGCGAAATCTAATACGTCACTACAAATAGTTAAATAGACGACGTCTACATCTTTACTAGCTAAAGCATAAATATCTTTAGCTAATTTTTTTAAGTTTGTGGCTTCGCGAATATCATTAATGGTTAATGTCACGGCGCCTGCTTGTTCGGCATATTGACCAGTTTCAGGTTTGTTACGCGGTCCGTGAATGCCTGTGTGGATGATACTTTCATTTCTAATACCATCAGTTTCGTACAAACGCATAAAAGGTGTGCTTCGTGCATATGCTTCACCTTCATAATCAGGCATATTATCGTAATGTGCGTCTAAATGTATAATACCTACACGCTTATTCATTTTAGTTAATGCTTTTAAGATTGGATATGTAACACCATGTTCGCCACCAAGGCCGATTAAAAATTTATTCGTTTGCCATAAATTGTAAGCAAAACTTTCTATATTGTCATAACTTTGCTTATTGTCATGCGCTACGAAAGGGACATCTCCCACGTCACCCATAGATAAATGTTTGCTGACATCAATATGATTAAGTTCGGGTAAGTATTGGCTATAACGAGCAGAAGATAAACGAATTTGTTTTGGACCTAATTCCACTCCAGTATAGTCTCCCCAAGTGCTTTCACCTTCAAACGGTACGCCATAAACAAGGACATCAGTATCTAATTCAGTTGCATGTGATAAATTCTTGCTGCCTAGAAAAGTTGGTACATTACCATAAATATTATTTTTCATCGTGAAATCAACTCCCTTTGTTAGTTTATTATTATATATAGTATAATTACCCATTTCAAATATTGTAGCGTAAGCGTTATCATCACTATGTTGTGCCATTAATTTATTTTTATGTAAAATGTTGATTAAATAAACAAAAATATTATAAAATTTAAAGATTGTTGAATTTTTTAGAAAAAAAGAATATTATACAATAAAGTATTGTTGAGATATGTTTATGAATGTACAATTGTTTGTTCAAAAAGGGGTTTGAATAAACTACATATTTATCATGCATACTTTAATCTAATAAACAAATGGGGAATTAGATGGCACATAAGTTAAATAGAGAGCTAAGCAATAGACATATTCAATTGATTGCTATAGGAGGAGCGATAGGCACTGGACTCTTTTTAGGTGCAGGCCAGTCGATTAGTTTGACGGGGCCTTCGATTTTATTGACCTACATTATTGTAGGATTTGTACTGTTTATGTTTATGCGTGCAATGGGGGAAATGTTAATTTCTAATACGCAATATAAAACATTTGCTGATATTGCTCATGATCAAATAGGGCCATTAGCTGGATTTTTGACAGGCTGGACGTATTGGTTAACTTGGATTACTTCTGGCATGGCAGAAATTACTGCCGTTGCCAAATAT
Organism: Staphylococcus sp. GDY8P72P; assembly: GCF_016890655.1. Lineage (NCBI taxonomy): Bacteria > Bacillati > Bacillota > Bacilli > Caryophanales > Staphylococcaceae > Staphylococcus > Staphylococcus sp. GDY8P72P. Next base: position 40,193 of record NZ_JAFEQJ010000008.1, read on the forward strand.
GTTGAATATTGGTTGCCAGAATTACCAAACTGGATTACATCTCTTGCGTGTATTTTAATTTTAATGACATTGAACTTGGCAAGTACGAAAATGTTTGGTGAGCTTGAATTTTGGTTTTCTATTATTAAAGTAGTGACAATTATTGCATTAATCGTCATTGGTATTGTCATGATTTGTTTTGCTTTTAATACACATTATGGCACAACTGGCTTATCTAATTTATATTCACATGGCGGCTTTTTTCCACATGGTGCTTCCGGGTTTTTAATGTCCTTTCAAATGGTAGTTTTTTCATTTACTGGAATTGAAATTGTGGGTATTACAGCAGGTGAAACGAAAGACCCACGTAAGACGATACCTAAGGCCATAAACAATGTACCTATTAGAATTTTAATATTTTATGTTGGGGCATTGGCTGTTATTATGTCTATCATACCTTGGAATCAAGCAAATCCAGATAACAGTCCATTTGTAGCATTATTTGCATTAATCGGTGTACCTTTCGCGGCAGGATTGATCAATTTCGTCGTGTTAACTGCTGCTTCATCTTCATGTAACAGTGGAATCTTTGCAAATAGTAGAATTTTATTTGGATTAGCAGATAAAAAACAAGTGCATCCACTATTGTTAAAACAAAATAAACAAGGCGTGCCCTTTGTGGCAATTATGGTCACTTGTTTATTGTTGTCGATAACTGTAATCATGAATTACTTCATTCCAAATGCGACACAAGTATTTTTCTATGTTACATCTTTATCGACTATATTATTAATTATTAATTGGATGTTTATTATGCATGCTTACGTAAAATATAGTAAAAATGAACCGCAATCACATAAAACGAGTAGCTTCAAATTGCCAGGTGGTCTAACGATGGCGTATTTTGTGCAAATATTCTTCGTATTTGTGCTAGTCATTTTAGCTGTTACACCTGAAACACGCAGTGGTATGTATATCACACCATTATGGTTTATATTCTTAATTGCAGTGTATTATAAAGCAGTGAAAAAAAGTGGAGATTTATCACTAAGCCGTGGTAATACTGGGTAATAAATATAATGGATTTCAATTAATGAGTGGAGGATTCTAATGGATATTAAATATTCACAAGATGACAATGGTGCATATCAAACTGCGAAAACATATATTGAAGCTACACCACAGACGGTTTTTAAATATTTAAGTACGACGGAAGGTATTCAACAATGGTTTCCACAATTAGAAGTGGACGAACGCGCAGTAGGCGGACATATTTACTTTCATTTAGAAGGTGACAACTATGAAACAATGCATATTACCGAATTTGCTGAGGACCAACGTATAAGTTATACATGGGATGTAGGAGAAGTAAAATTTCAGCTAGAAGCAGACAATAATAGTACGATATTAACGTTAGAAGAATATTTACCTTATACTTTTCCGCACATCATTTTAGATTTTGCTGGATGGCAATTTCAACTAGACAATGTGAAACATGTAATTGAGCAAGGTGAACCGATCGATCAACAAAACTTGGATTTTGAAAATAAAAAATTTGAAATAGCACAACACTTAAATATAGAACAGTGAAGTGTATACTGAGCTAGACTGTACACTACGTTGTGCAGTCTATTTAGTTATAGATAAAATACTTAATTAAAACTTAAAGAAAAATGATTTTTTATATTAATAAGCATTATAGATAATATAGTAAAGTAGATTTATCAAAAAATTTAAAAATTAAGTTTAAATAAAGTTATAAGTGGTAAAGTTAATATACATTCAACTTAAGGAGGAATTTATAATGAGTAAATTTGACGAATTTAAAGACCAAGCTGAAGACAAAGTGAATGAAGTGAAAGATGACAAAGAAAAACAAGAAGAATTAAAAGATAAAGCAAAAGATAAAGCGAATGATTTAAAAGACAAGTTTTAAAATATAGTCACTACGGTGATCATGTTGCCCAGAACATTAATAATGTTCTGGGCGTTTTTATGATTAACATGAACAGTGACATAGAGTCTTTAACATACTTAATGAGTACATTTTATTCTACTAATCAACATTATCAAAGGTGCAGTCACTAAATTTATTAATAAAACAGAGATTATGGAAGTCAGCCATAATCTCTGTTTTATTTTATTAGGTATTATACTGTTGTTGTGACGCTTTTTTGCCATGTACGAAATAATAAACACAAAGTGATACGATAACGAGTAGTCCCATGACAATATATAAATAACGATAACCAATAAATGGAATAATGAAGCCTAAAATAAATGGTCCAATACCAGCACCTAGATCAGCAAACATATAAAAAGTAGATGTGGCTAGACCAATTTTTTCTTTTGGTGACTGTTGGATAGCAATGGCTTGCGCACTAGGGATAACTGTACCGTAGCCAATACCAATAAAGATCGCAGAAATAAATAAAACAATACTACCATTTGTCATTCCTAGCGTTATCAACCCGATGATAAAACTAACGAGTACTGGATACATAATTTTATTTTCTCCGTATTGATCAAAGATTTTTCCAGTAATAGGGCGTGTAACAAATGTACTTACGGCGTAAACTATAAAAAAGAAACTGGAAGCGGCTGCCAAATCAATTTTAGCAGTGAAAACAGTCATAAATGATAGCACACTAGAATAGGCTATACCTACTAAGGCTGCGACCATTGCAATAGGTAGTGCTTCTTTTTGAACATAAGCTTGTATTCCAGAAGGGCGTGTTTTGTCAGTTGATGGTTTAGATAAAGGTAATTTTTTAATACTTAACGCAACAACAAATGCTAGTAAAATAACAATCAAGCAAAGTAAAAAGTTTCCTTGATAGCCTAAATTTTGATTGATAATAATACCAGCGAATGGACCGATAGCAGAAGCTACTGTGACACTTAAAGCATAATAGCCAATTCCTTCGCCTTTACGATTTTCGGGAATAATACGCGAAGACATAGTACCAGTTGCAGTGGATGATAAACCAAATGCAACGCCATGTAATAAACGAACTATCATTAAAATAATTAGACTGTGTATAGCAAAATAAAATGCTACCGTAACAATAGAAAATAAAATGCCACCTAACAAGACGTTTTTAGGTTGCATATTATCTATAATTCTTCCGGCAAATAATCTACCAAACAGCATACCGATGATAAAAATACCAGCTGCCAATCCTCCCATACTTTCGGAAGCGTTATATTTTTCTATTGTGAATACAGTAATGGACACAATAAGCGCATAATGTATGAGATACATTAAAAAATTAACAATAGTAATAAAGATAAAATCTTTAGACCATAGTTTGTCATACATAGTAAGACCTTCCTTTTAGTTGTAATATCAAAACAATTAATATTATAATAATTAAAATATACTTATGTATAATTGGAATTTGTGATATTAATATAAGTTTTACTAAAGTGAGGGGATTTGGTGAATTTTGAGCAACTGGCATATGTCAAAAAGATTTACGAAATGGAGTCTATGATTCATGCTGCAGAAGCGATTCATATTAGTCAGTCAGCTATGAGTCAATCATTAGCGAATTTAGAACAAGAACTAGGTTATACATTGTTTCATCGTTCACGTAAAGGGACGTTACCAACGCCAGAAGGTAAACAATTGATACCCTTTATTATTGATATTTTAGATTCGCGTGACAAGTTGTCAGCAGAAGTTGAAGCGATGACTTCTCATTTGAAAGGATCTTTAATTATCGCCACTATTCCTACTTTATTCAATAAAATTATCCCTAAGGCATTATCAGCATTTAAGAAAGATTACCCACATATAAATGTTGAAATTTTTGAAAGTTCACGTGAAGATATCATCCGGTTGGTAGAAAATAATGAAGTAGATATTGGTTTAATAGGTATTCGTGATAATGAACAACTTAGTTCAACTATAACCTTGCATTCATTAAATCGGACTAGTGATTTTAAATTAATAGTGCCCAAAAAATCTAAATTGGTGTTAAAAGATGTAGTGAGTTTAGAGGAAATACAACAATATCCATTTGTTTTATATGATCGTAGTTTTTATCAACATAATTTTAAAGAATTTGAAGAGGTTTATGGCCCATTAAAAATTGTGTTTCGCACAAATAACCCAGGAGTAGTGCTACGTACAGTAGCTGAAGGTTTAGGTGTTAGTATTGTGTCGAGTTTAATGTTGGAAGAAGATTTATTAATTGAAAGTGGAATGATTGAACAAATACCTATTGGCAATCCTTTTGACTATTATATTTATTTCACCGCTCTGACTAAAGGAGTGCAAAATAAATATTCTGTGGCAAATACCTTTATTACTTATATAAAACAGTAAAACATCAAGGTATCGAGCAAAAAACGCTCGAACATCATTGATGCATCCAGTTCATAGACTTTCGATGAAGTACTAACTTTGTTGGCAGTTTTTGTGCACGCTTTCCGCGGGCACTTCCTCAGCCTGTAGTCTTCGGCGAGTGCTATTCCCGCAGGAGTCGGCCCAAATCACTGCCAATATTATTTATTTTATTCATAATCCATTTGGTATTACAGAAATAATAGCTAAAGTGGATTTCCATGCAAGCATCAGTTATATTTTTAGATAATACACCACATTTAGTAACTGTTCAGTAACAAACGATACACGTTGTTGTCACAATACAGATTTCTGTCACACTCCGCAGACTGTCAGCAGAGTTTCCAACTTTGTTGGCAGTTTTTGTGCACGCTTTCCGCGGGCACTTCCTCAGCCTGTAGTCTTCGGCGAGTGCTATTTCAGCAGGAGTCGGCTCAAGTACTACCAATGATAAATGACCGCTGTTATTTAATACATTAATTAATATATAAACAAATAACCCTTAGGCGAATTATCACCTAAGGGTTATCGACAGTCTGAAAGTACTACTGTGCTTCGATTTTCGTTAAAAATTGATAGAACTGCTGTATTGCTGATAATTGTTGATTACATTTCGTACTGTCTAAACAAATGTAATCACCTTTTTTAGTATAGCGCCCATCACTAGTAGCTTTTGTTTTTCTTGTAAATAACGTGACGTTGGATTGTTTATTACATATGGCACAAAATCCTTTGACGGTATTTTGTGTGATATCGCCATAAAACCCTTGAAGTTGATGATTATTATCATAATATATGATGTACTTACGATTTGATGCGATATCGTTCCAGCCGATGTACGTACTTTCTAATAAGACCTCATCACTTATGAATGGCGTTTTTAATTTTTTTACTTTTTTAAAAACGCGTTCGACTTGTTTTTTGGTCGGATGTTCAAAAGGAATAACATAGGACTGAAATGATTTGAGTACCTTTTCAGCTTGTGCTGTGGAACACTTTCTATTCATTAGCACTTCAATACTGTTAGTAATTTCAGAATTTGTGCTTGGGAAGGTTTGAAGTATGTCTTCTCGTACGGCTTCTTGAATAGATGTTACTGTTTTAGGGTCATTCACTGAATGATAAACATTGAGTAAATGTGCTATTTTATCTGCAATAAAGTTATATTGATATGGATATAGATTAAGATTCATTTTTTATTTTCCTTTCACAAAATATATTTTTAGTTAAGGTAATACTTTGTGAAAAGCGAATGATTTACAAAGCATTACAAAATGCATTGTGTATTAAGCATGTAGCATTTAGGTGCAACATATCATCATCTCCAATTTGAATGTTAAGTTGTTTATATCAAGATAGTTAACCATTGTCAACAGCGCGATAATTGTGAGATAAATCAGTCATTAGACTTGTGATTTTGAAAGTGGTACAATTTAATAATTGCTATTATGACGAGTATAAAAGACTGTCATTTCAAGGCTTATTACAATTGTATTTTCGCGGTTCTTCAGCTGTTCAATGATAGTCAGCAACACGAAATTACAACTACAGAACGCTTATATTTTTAAAGCTGAGGCCAACAATAAAAATTTAATAAAAGAGAGAAGGGTTTTTTTGGCTGAAAGTGAAAAATTTAATTTAGGCAAAAACATGCCACTATTTATTGTGCTATTATCTGGTGCTTTTATTACTATATTAAACCAGACATTACTTGGTACTGCACTTCCACCTATTATGAAAGACTTGCAACTATCTAATAGTACCGTGCAATGGTTACAATCTGTTTTTATGTTAGTTAACGGTATTATGATTCCAGTGACAGCGTTCTTTATTGAACGTTTTACGTCGAGGCAATTGTTCTTATCAGCGATGGGGATATTTACAGTAGGTACATTAATTTGTGCAATTGGGCCTAATTTTAGTATTTTATTAATCGGTCGTATCTTACAAGCAGCAGGTGCAGGTATTATGATGCCACTGATGCAAACAATTTTATTCTTATTATTCCCAGAGGAAAAACGCGGAACAGCTATGGGATTATTCGGTTTAGTTATCGCTTTTGCGCCAGCGATAGGGCCTACATTATCAGGAATTTTAGTAGAGTTCTTTACTTGGAGAAGTGTTTTCTATGTAATTTTACCAATTGCGGTAGTTAATATTATTACTGCGTATTATTTATTATCAAATGTTACAGAGTTAACTCATCCAAAATTAGATAAACTATCAGTGCTTTTATCTACAGTTGGTTTTGGTGGTTTATTATACAGCTTTAGTACAGTAAGTGAAGCTGGATTTACGAGTCTGCGTGTTATTATCACATTAATTATTGGTGTCGTAACATTATACTTCTTTATTAAACGTCAATTGAAACTCAAAGAACCTATGCTTGAATTTAGAGTATTTAATTATAATATTTTTACCATTGGTACTATTTTAGGCATGTTCGTCTTTGCAGTAATGATTGCCACAAATATTATTTTGCCTCTATATATGCAAAATATGTTACAACTTACAGCATTAGAATCTGGTTTAGTCTTACTACCAGGTGCAATAGTTATGGGACTTATGAACCCGATCACCGGTTACATGTTTGATAAATTCGGTGGTAAGTGGTTGGCACGAATTGGTTTATTACTATTAGCATTATCTACCTTGCCATTTACATTTTTAACTAGTCATACTAGTGTTACGTATTTAACTATAATGAACAGTATACGTATGGTTGCTATTGCAATGGTTATGATGCCTATGACAACTTTAGCAATTAATCAGTTGCCAAAACAGTTAATACCACATGGTACAGCGATGAATAATACATTTAGACAGATGGCAGGTGCTATCGGTACAGCTGTATTTATTACTATTATGTCATTAGCTGCAGTATCAGATGGTGGAGCAGAAGGTATTATTCACGGTGTGAACATTTCATTCATAGTAGCCACTATCGTAACATTCTTAGCTTTTGCATTATCATTTAAACTACATGAAGGTCCTAAAAAAGTTAAGAAAATGCAAAGTTAATGAGCGGTAAGTTGATAGTTGTAGCTTTCAAACAACATATTTCGTCGGATGGTTAGTACACAATTTGTGCTAATATCTACAATAAAAAGGATGACTTTTACGTGATTAACGTAGAAGTCATCCTTTTTTTATAATATATTTTTTAAGAGTAGCCTGTTAACTGAGCAATAATTAATGCGATGACTGATATACCGGCCCAAATAATAAATAGTGGGAAAAAGAAACGAATCCACTTAGTATAAGATACACCGCCAATTGCTAATGCTGCCATAAAGTAACCACTTGTTGGATAAAACACGTGTGTAAAGCCATCACCTAATTGGAAAGCGAGGACAGCTGTTTGTCGCGTAATACCTAACATATCGGCTAATGGAGCCATGATAGGCATAGTTACTAATGCTTGACCACTACCTGAAGATATAATGAAATTAATTAAAACTTGTACAGCATACATACCAACGGCAGCTACCGTTGGTGTGGCGCCATCAAGTACAGAACCTAAGCTGTGAACAATCGTATCCATAATTTTACCATCTTCAAGTACAACGGCGATGGAACGGGCTAAACCGACAATGATTGCTCCCATTAAGACATCTTTAAAACCATCATTAAAGGCTTCGCAAATCTCTTGAGTGTTGAGTCCAGTGATTAAGCCGACGACAATACCCATAACAATGAAAAGTCCTGACATTTCGACCATGAACCAGCCTTGTGTGGTAACACCGTAAACTAAAACTATAAAGAAAAGTAAGACTACTGCGATACCAATTTTTTGACGTTTTGTTGCCACAAGTGGTTGATGTTGCGTAATATCTTTATAAATTTTACGTTTTTCTCGATCCTCTTCATAAACTAAACTATACGAAGGATTACTTTTTACTTTTTTGGCATGTCTCATTATAAATAATACGGTAACTATAATAACAATTACGAATAAAACTAGTCGAAAACCTAAACCTGAAAAGACGGGAATACCAGACAATTTTTGTGCTAAACCTGTGTTGATTGGATTAAGTACCCCTATAGTAAAACCTACTACCGTACCACACAAAGCAATAGCACTGGCCGTAATGGAATCATAACCAAGTGCGATGATTAACGGTAAGATAACTGGTATGTATACGAGTGATAGTTCGGCTGTACCAATTAAAGTAGCAATAATAGCAAATGTAATAGTTAAGACAGGAATAATAAAAATACTTTGATTCATAAAGCGACGTGCTAATTTATCGACCCCTATTTCGATAATGCCAGTACGACGTAAAACCATAAACATACCACCGATTATTAAAGTGAAGAATACAATTTCTCCAGCTTCTATCAAACCTCTAGGTATGATTGTAATGAAATCGATAAGACCAATTGGATCTGATTGTACATATTTAAACGAGTCAGCGTCTACCATTTCTCGTCCCTCTGGACCTTTTACACGTTTGAATACACCAGAAGGTATTAAATAAGTAGAAATGGTAGCAATAACACCAAAAATAAATAGTAACACATAAATATGTGGCATCTTCAGCCATTTTTTAGGCTGTTTATGACTATCATTTTGTTGTGGTAACTTAGACATTGTTTGTCATCCCCTTTGTTTATAAATTTTAATAAAAACAATTTATTAAAAACAAATATTAGCACAATATTTTGAATATTATAATGAAGTGTATTTTAATTTAAAAATATATAGTCAAATAGTAAAAATATTTAGAATTTTTGTTTTTACTGCACAAAATTGGCTGATTGTTGCTACTGATGCATTTTTAATAAGATGCTGAAATAAATTAATTCAAGTATTTATGTTCACTCACAGTATACAAAATCTGCTTTTTATTCTATAATAATAGTTGAAATGAGTTAAATGTTCATATGAGAAATACATTGCATTTTAGCAATAGACAGGGAGAGAGAGAAATGAAAAAAATTATGATTACTGGTGCACTAGGGCAAATAGGTACTGAATTAGTAGTGAAATGTAGAGCATTATATGGTAATGAAAATGTATTAGCTACAGATATTAGAAAACCAGAGTTAGATTCGCCTATTATGGAAGGGCCGTTTGAAATTTTAGATGTTACAGATCGTGATCGTATGTTCGAGTTAGTAGAGACATTTAAAGTAGATACGATGATGCATATGGCAGCTTTATTATCAGCTACAGCTGAGAAGAATCCTTTATTTGCTTGGGATTTAAATATGGGTGGTTTAATGAATGCTTTAGAAGCTGCACGAACTTATAATTTGAAATTCTTTACTCCAAGTTCTATAGGAGCATTTGGACCATCAACGCCAAAAGTAAACACGCCGCAAGTGACTATTCAACGTCCGACATCAATGTATGGTGTCAATAAAGTAGCAGGGGAATTACTTTGTCAGTATTACTTTGATAAATTTGGTGTTGATACACGTAGTGTTCGTTTTCCTGGGTTAATTTCACATGTTAAAGAACCAGGTGGCGGTACGACTGACTACGCAGTTGAGATATATTTTGAAGCTGTGAGAGAAGGAAAATACACGAGCTTTATAGCTGAAAATACATTTATGGATATGATGTTTATGGATGATGCCATCGATGCTATTATTAAGTTAATGGAAGCTGATGGTGTAAAACTAATTAATCGTAATGCATATAATTTAAGTGGAATGAGTATCGAACCGGAAATGGTAGCAGCAGCGATTAAAGAATTTTATCCAAATTTTGAATTAGCTTACGATGTGGATCCCACAAGACAAACCATTGCAGACAGTTGGCCAGATAATATAGATGTGAGTTGTGCTAGAGCAGAGTGGGGCTTCGAACCAAAATATGATTTGACTGCAATGACTAAAGTGATGTTAGAAGCTATTGAACATAAAGAAAAAGTAAAAAAATAAATGCAACATTGCGCTAACAATATTTAGCGCGACGTCAAACTGTCGACCAAGTTTCTAACTTTGTTGGCAGTTTTTTGTGCACGCTTTCCGCGAGCACAGCCTCAGTCTGTAGTCTTCAGCTAGTGCTATTCTCGCAGGAATCGGCTTAAAGTACTGCCAATATTATAAAACACATAAATTAAACAATAGCTATATTTATTCAAATAATGAGTCTTTATTATTTAAATGAATGATGCCTTTCGGATATAGATGACATATGTCTGATGCTTCAAAATGTAAAATATATTCTTTGTTACATGAATGTTGTGAAAATAAAATTGCCATAATGCAAATGCGGAGCCATGTCGGGCGAGATGATTTTGCTCATCGTCGAAGATTTGAAATTTGTAGATATTAAATGACAATGTCAAACAGTAAAAAGAAGGTTTGGTGATACGAAAGATCGGCTTGATATGAGATGGATATGATACAGGGGAATAAAAAAGTTCTCGTGTCTAATATACTCATTTGTGCAGCCTTAAATCTTAAAAAAGGAGATGTGGCTGATAAAAAAGTCGGTTTTGATTTGAAATAACATTGCTATTCAATAAACTTAATTAATAGGTATAAATAAACAAACCTTAGGCGAGCGAGCTAGCACCTAAGGTTTATCTACGTTTTGACAGCGCGCTAAGAATACTTAGAGTGCTATTTATTTCATAATTGTACAGAATATTTAAGTGATATTTTTGCGGACACTTCAACAAAATGTGCATAATAACAATTAAGCGTGATGCCAAAGCAGCTTATATGTACATTGACAAGAACATGAACTTGTGAAATCAAGAGGATGATGTGGTTTGATCTATGCTGTAATTTATAATTAGGTTGGTTTTCATATCAACTTTTTAGTTCTTTATTTTTTTAAATCCTTTTATAATTAGTGGGTAAAATAAAGCGAGAATCGTCATTAAAGTTAATACAATGCTAATAGGTGAGCCTAAGAAAATATCACTGACATTGTTATTACTAACGATTAAACTTTTACGGAAATTTTGTTCCATATCAGAACCCACAATAGTCGATAGAATAAGTGGAGCGATTGGAAAATCTAATAATTTTAATGCTAAACCAACGATACCAAAAATTATTAAGATGTAAAAATCAGTTACACTATAACCTAAAGTATAAGTACCTACAAAAGCGAGCACTAAAATTATTGGATATAAAATCTTTGGCGGTGTACGTAATATTTTTAGTAGTAAACCGATAAGAGCAATATTTAAGATAACTAAAAAGATATTGCCGATAAGCATACTATTAACTAATGTCCAAACCGTTTCAGGTTCGTTTTCAAATAACAAGGGACCAGGTTGTAGTCCTAACATGATAACAGCACCTAAAATAACGGCAGTTGTTCCTGATCCAGGGACACCCATCGTCAGTAATGGAATTAATGCACCTACTGAAGCCGCATTATTGGAAGCTTCAGGTGCTGCTACACCTTCGATTTGTCCTTTACCAAAGTTTTTGCCATTTTTAGAAATTTGTTTTTCTGTCGAATAACTTAATAATGCTGCAATTGATCCCCCAGCACCGGGTAAGACACCGATGAGAAAGCCAATAGGGCTCTGACGCAACATCGCCATACGTGTTTGTTTCCAGTCTTTTTTAGATAATTTCATTGAGCCGACATCTGTTTTTGGAGGCTTTAAAGCATGCAAATTTAAGTAGTTAAACAACACCTCGGCTACAGCATAGACGCCAATAATAACGACTAAAAAATCAATGCCTTCACTTAAGTGTGGAATATCAAAAGTAAATCGGTAGATACTTGTTTGTAAATCTACACCAACTGTACTAATCATTAAACCGATTGCCATGGCTATAAAACCCTTGACCATCTTGCCTAAGGATAATGTGACGATGGCAGACAGGGTAAAGAGAAATAATACAAAGTATTCTCGTGGGCCAAATTCTAAAGCAAAATTTGACAGTGGTTTAGCCAGTAATATAAAACCTAATACTGCAACGATACCACCAAATAATGATGCGATAGCAGAAATAGTTAAAGCCTTTCCAGCTTCTCCATTTTTGGTCATTGGATAACCGTCAAATGTTGCTGCTATCGCAGAACCATCACCAGGTGTATTCAATAAAATGGAGCTACGAGAGCCACCAAACATGGCGCCATAGTAAATGGCAATCATTAATATTAAGGCACTCACAGGTTCCATGCCAAATGTTACAGGTATCAACACTGCAACTGCTGTTGCTGGACCTAAGCCGGGTAACATGCCTACTACAGTACCTAAAAAACCTCCAATAAGTACCCATAAAATATTTATTGGGTGCAAGGCTGTTGACAAGCCTTCCATAAAACTATTTATATCTATTCCCATAATGTTACTCCTCCTTAAGGTAAGCTAACGTCAAGTAATTGTGAGAACGTGTACCATGTAATTGCTGAAAATATAATGGTTACTAATATGTTTTGCAACCAGCGTTTAAAGCCGTTAATTAAGAATAAAACAGCTCCTAAAAATAAAATCGTTGAAGTTAAAAAACCAAGCGGTTCGAAAAGAAATGCATAAATAAGCGCGAATATAATTGTGAAAATAATTCTAAGTAAAGTTGCACGTTCCAGTAATTGTGCAAAAGCAGTAAAATTTTCACTTCTTTTACGAAATTCTTGGAAAAAATAAATCGCACTCATAACAATTAATAAGATTGAGATAAGTAATGGGAAATACATTGGGCTATTTGGATCACCAATATTAGATTTAGGTAAGTTTAATGTGAAAATAAGGTAAACTAAGCCAAATAGCAATAAAATTATGGGGAAAATGAGTCTAGCCATGAAATGTCCTCCTTATTTGAGTCCTGAGTCTTCTACAAGTTTTTTATATTTTTTACGTTGTTCTTTTAAGAAACGTTCGCTTTCTTCGCTATCTTTATAGAAATTCTCCCAATCATTATTTTGACGTATCGTTTGCCATTGATCAGATTCAACAATTTTTTTCATTGTTTTATCCCAATAGTGACGTTGTTCGGCGTTCATATTTTTAGGGCCCATCACGCCACGCCAATGAGGGAATACTACATCCAATCCTTGTTCTTTCCAAGTAGGAACATCTTCAATCCCTTCAATTCGTTTATCTGATGTTACTGCAAGCATTTTTAATTTGCCTGTTTGATGCTGTTCTTTTACTTCTGATACTGCAGTTGAAGCAACGTCAACGTGCCCCCCGAGTAAAGCTGTTTGTAAATCGCCTCCACTTTTATAAACTAAAAAGTCCAATTTATCGACATCTACACCAGATGCTTTAGCAGCTTGGACAAATGCTAAATGATCATTATTACCTAAGCCTGGAGCTACCCCAATCGTTAATGATTCAGGATCTTTTTTTAATTTATCCATAACTTCTTTACCTGATTGCAAATTGGATTGTTTTGAAGCGGTTAAACTAATCCACTCAGTTGCCATAATGGCAATAGGTGTGAAATTATCAGTACTTAAATCACTTAAATCTAATTCTTTATTAGATAATAATAAGCTTGAGTTAATAGCAATAGTGTTCGGATTACGTGATTTTAAATATTGCCAACCCACTTCACCACCACCACCAGGTTTGTTAATCACATTAACATTTTGTGAGGTTAGATTTTCATCAATCATTATTTTTTGAATAGCTCTTGCAGTAGTGTCCCAACCACCACCAGGTGAAGCAGGTGCTACGATTTCTACTGTTTGATTTGGAAATTTCTCATCTGAAGCACTTGTCTCAGATTTTTTACTGCAAGCTGATAAAATGAGAAATGCACTTAATATAAGACATAATATTTTTTTCATAAAAAACCCTCCCTCCATTTATTGAAAACGTTTGCAAACTACATTAAATGTTATCAGAATATTCAACAAATTCAACAGTTAATTTTACTTTTTTATCTTGTGAAGACAGCTGGGGATGAAAAAAATTTTAATTGCTAAAAAAATGGGGTGTTCTTCTTTGCCAAGTACGATTAGGTGTATCAATGTTTGAGTTCATCATAAGTCAGTGCAGAAGATGATATGACAAAAAAGAAGTGAGACAGAAAGCTAATTTTATTAAAAGATTTCGTCGTCTCACGTCGGTTAGCATTGAAAATTTGATTTGTAACCCATTCTCAGTTCAGACATCTACCGACAACATAAATGGAGGCTAGGACGAAATAATTTTGTCCCAGCCTCGTTTCTAAATTAGAAAATTATTTATTTATAGTCTCTTTACGATATTGTCGTTTAGCTTGTAATTCGATACCAAGATATTTTCGTTCTCGGTTAGCATCTTTATAGAAGGCAATCATCATTAAAATAACTACAAAACTAAAAGGTAAGGCAGAAATAATAGCGGCTGATTGCAATGCATCGAGGCCCGTAGTACCACCAGCTAATAATAGTACGTAAGCAATGGCTGATAGAGATACGCCCCATACAATTTTGACGAAAGGTGAAGGGTTTAATCGGCCATATGATGTTTGCATACCTAAAACGAATGTAGCAGAGTCCGCAGATGTAATAAAGAATGATGCAATAAGTGCTAATGCAATAATAGATAGGACAATACTAAAAGGAATTTCATTGAAAATGCCAAATAGTTGCGTTTCTGGAGGCATTTTAAAAATCGCATTATGTGATTGACCAGCTTTAATACCTGTAGCTCCAAAAGTACTGAACCAGATAAAGCTTATTAATACAGGAACACCTAACACTGCAGCTGAAAATTCTCGGATAGTGCGTCCTTTAGAAATACGAGCAATGAAAATACCTACGAAAGGACTCCAGCTCATCCACCAACCCCAATAGTAAATCGTCCATGTTTCTAGCCAATCTGATTTTTGTTTGTTGAGTGGAGCAACATCTAGACTGTTATAAATCAATGTATTTAAATAGTCACCGATACCTGAAGTCATCATATTTAAAATAAATAATGTTGGTCCAACGATAAACATAATAAGGAGCAACAGCCCAGCTAAAACCATATTTAAATTACTAAGATACTGGATTCCTTTGCTCAACCCACTCCATGCACTGTATAAGAACAGTACGGTAACGACTAAAATAATAATTCCTTGAATCCCTTTATTATTTGGAATACCGAATAAGTAATTTAAGCCACCGTTAATTTGTATAGCACCAATACCTAATGATACAGCGACACCGATAATAGTGGCGAATACGGCTAATACATCAACAGTAACGCCGAGAGGGCCTTCTACTTTGTTACCTAGTATAGGACGTAAAGTTCTAGAAATTAATCCATTTTCACCTTTTCTAAATTGTGAATAAGCCAAACCAAGTGCAACAATGCCATATACTGCCCATGGATGAAAACCATAATCTAAAAATGAAGATCTAAATGCTTCTGTCATGGCAGCTTTCGTTTCTGGAGAGGCCGTAGGTGGAGCTAAATAATGTGCAATTGGTTCTGAAGCGCCGTAAAAAACTAGGCCAATCCCCATACCAGCACTAAAGAGCATGGCTAACCAAGAAACTGTGCGGAATTCTGGTTTGTCCCCAGGTTTTCCTAAAGTTAATTTGCCAATAGGGCTAAATATTAAGAACACTGCAAATCCTAAAATGACAGTGTAAAGTAACATATAATACCAACCAAATGTTTTTGTTATCCAAGTTGAAATAATCCCTGTGATTCCCCCAAATGCAGTAGGGAATATTGCCCCCAAAATAACAAGTAATCCTACGATTGAACTTGCATAAATAAATACACTAGAAAATTGTCTTTCTGTTTTAATTGTTTCCACATCCCTTAAATATTAAAGATTTCAAAGACGTTGTATAGGATAACATAATGACATTTTAGTTCAACCATGTAATCAAGACTTAAACAAAGTATAATGAAAAAATAATGGTTCAAAATTTAAAATAATAGAAATAAATTGTATGGCTATTTTTGACAGCATGTAGTTGATACACTCAACAATATATAGATATGTGAAACATTTATGGATTGTAAGGCAACACCCCTGCTATTAAATAGAGAGTATAGATACTAATATAATTGTAGTACAGACTCGAAAATAAATGAGGTTATCACAAATACTGTTAGAGTGTTACGTATCACCCGGTGAACTAATGAATTGTTAATTATTTGCAATAACTAAAGTGAAATCATTAACATAAACAGCGCTCCCAGTTATTTTTACGTCAAAGTTATTGTCATTAGTAATGACTTCGACTATGACTTTCCCATCTTTACTAATTTCTTGTCCTTGTTCTATAACAAATCTTTGAACGCCTCGGTCAAAAGGTTTTATATATTTTATAAAATATGCGCCCATCACTCCAGAAGCAGTACCAGTAACAGGGTCTTCTATAGTTCCTGAAAAGGGTGAAGAAAAATGTCTTGCGTGCATATCTGTGTTGGAACTATAAGTCTCAACGCAAAATGGGTGTACGGATACTTTAGGTTTCTGCTGTAAGATAGACGGAAATAGTTGATTATTGGGTTTCATATTTTTAAATATATCAATGCTTTTTATGGGAACAAGTAATGTCCACACACCAGTACTTCCATATACAATAGGAAATTTATCATCTAAATCACTTTCTGCTATACCTAATGACTGGGTTAAATCCTTCTTCGATCCTAAAAACGCTTCAAATTGAGGTGGTGCATGTTGCATAGTGATATATGCTTCTCCACTAGGGGACTTGCTTATACTAATAGGTAATACACCAATATTTGTATCGATTGTAATCTCAGTTTTATTTGCAATTAATCCTTTTGTTGTTAAAGCATAAATAGTTGCAATAGTCGCATGACCACAAAGATCCATTTCATGACCAGGTGTGAAATAGCGTATTTTAAAGTCTGCTTTCGCAGATTTGCAAATAAAAGCAGTTTCATTAAAACCAACACGTGATGCAATGTTTTGCAGTTGTGCATCTGTTAAATTATTGGCATCTAGTACAATACCAGCTGGATTTCCTTTGTTAGGCTCGTTACTAAATGCATCGTAGTGATATACTTGAACTAATTTCATTATTATCTCCCTGTGATTTCGCATAAATTATAATCAAAATGCTAACGAAATATATTTTTATTTGCAATTGTTACTATAAAAGTTATTGTATAAAAACAAACTTTTTACAACGGAATTTAATTAGTGTCTTAATAAATGAAACCTAATATGGTGTGAAGTCTTTAGTTATAGTAACGGTGAAAAATACATAGTTTAGTCGTATATTTATTGCGTCTGTAGCACGCCTTCTTTAGTCAATATGTTATGTAATTGCATGATTTTCTCTCTTTTTAATGATGAATAATAAGCAATATCTTCAGCTCTAGTTGCTATAGGAAATATTTTGTATATATCTTGATAAAATTTAATGTTTGACTTCGTACGTTCGCCCTCTAAAGATATTCTTGAACTTGTTGGATGGGTTGTTGTTAATTCATAAGAAGGTATGACATTATGATAGACATTAACTATCTTTCCATCTCTTATTACGTCTGAAGTGTTGATAAATTTAAGTTCTATATGGTGGTTTTTCCAAAAACTAGTAGCTTAAGACTATTTGATAATATATATGCTAGTGATTTAATGAACGAGCAGATACTTATACTTAATCCACCATGTGATACTTTAGCTTTTATACAAAAATATTTTTCTAAGACTAAAATGAATATTGAACACAAAAGTGATTTAGAATCTATATTGGCTAATGTTAAGGCTGAACAAGGCATAACAATCGTTCCTCAATCATTAATAGGGCGAGTTGAAAATATGAGCCTATTAAGCAAAGAGTTGGAAGATTATTCAAGAGAAGTTGGATTAATAGCATATAATAAAAAAATAGCGCAAAAAGTGTGGAGCACTATAAGTGAATAATCAATGTAATTAGAGAACACCCTAACCATGCAAAAAAGAGTGCATATTTGCACTCTTTTTTTGATGAAGCAACGATTAAGAAAATAGTTCATCTACGGTTGTATCAAATAGCTTTGCCAATTTAAATGCTAACGTTAATGTGGGATCATATTTATTGTTTTCTATTGCATTAATCGTTTGTCTAGAGACATTTAACTTTTTGCTTAATACTTCTTGAGAAATACCGTTTTGCTTTCTATATTCTCTAATTTTATTTTTCATTAGTTTACCCTTTGGATGTATATTTTTTATTTGTAGTATAGTAATTAAAAGCCACAAGTAGTATTACAGCAATGATAAAGAATACTTCAGGGTATTGAGAAAACCAAGTATTTTTAAGGGTAGGTGTTAAACCAGTAAATCTAAGTAATAATGAAAATAACATGCAATAGATAATCCAAATAAAACTTTTCGCGAGTATTTCAATGAATATTTTACGTTGTCTTTCGTCGTATCGATCCTGTGGTCCTTTTTTATCTATCAAATTCTATTCGAAGACTTGAAATTTTAAGGAAATACTGTACCTAATAAAGCAAATCGATTAGTAAGATCGCAAAAGAGGTTAATATTACAAGACAGACGATTTATAGAATTAAACACGATAAGGGGATTATCTTGATAAATTGATTGACGATGCAGAGGAGAGGTCCAGAGTCCTGAATCGCATAGTATATGATTAACTTGAAATTTTAATATAAAAAGCAAGAAAAAAGAGCCGTGATTTGAACTTTTTCTATATAAGTAATTAACTTACTAATAATCTATTCAAAATTATGTCCCAATAACAAATCATTTCGATAGTGAATACAAAAATAACCCCACCACTTTGGTTAAAGTTGGTAGAGTTATCTGAACTTTTACTTTAAATCTTTGCCTATCATTTTATCTAATTCTCTTTGTTTTTTCTTTTTATTATCTTTTTGAGCACTATCCCACTGACCTAATAAGAATAATAAACCTATTACACCAAAAATAAGAGTTCCCCAAATATTTAATCCTAATTTACCTGTCATATAAAGAACCACTAATACTACTATAAATAAAAGAGGAACAATACTACCTATTATCTTATTTCCTGTCTTAGATAAAAAATACTGTATAGCAAATAATAAGGCATATAAGATTGCTGGAAAAAATGTTAATAAGTTACTCAAGCTCACTCACTCTCCTTTTCATGATTATATATTTCTAATAATTGTTTAGCGTCATTTAAATCTAATTTTTCTTCGATAGCTAACTTCCTTATATAATTAACTAGTGAACTTTCTTCATTATCTTTTGCAGATTTTATTCGTTCTATCACGCTATTTAATCTATTTCGAACAGTTGGATAAGACACTTCATAATATTTAGTTAGTACTTTTAGTGATCCAGAATTAATAACGAAATTTTTAACAAATTCAAAATCTTCTTTTTCTAAATTCATCATCCATTTAGGCCTATCATTGTTTTTCAATATATTCACTCCCTAAACATAATTTACCACGCTTCTAAATATTGTTCGAAAAAACTTTAACATTATTTAACATTAAATTAGTTTTATTAAAAACCACCTGAAACAGTATAACTCATTTTTATCAGAAAACATGTTAAAAGACCCCTTATTTCAATAAGGAGTCTTTTAATCGTTTCAAAATCAAATATTTCTCATCAACTAATATTTCAGGCACTTAAGCTAATAGAATTTAGTATGTTTAATTAATTCAAGAAAGAGTATATACTATCAATAAATTATGAATAATGTAGGAGTAGATTAAAGTTGAAAAATACAAATAAGAAAGTACTTCTAGAAGAGTTAAATGAAGATGATTTAAAAATTTATTATTATTGGAAATATTTAGAGCCTTTACAAAAAGCTAAAGAATGGAATGGACCATACATCGAAGAAGAAAAAATTAAATTTATTGAATTCAAAAATAAATATAGAGAAAATAAATATCTTTATAAAAATACGTTATCTACCTTAGCAATAAAGTATGAAAATGACTTCTTAGGTGTAGTCACATCATATTGGAAAGATAAGAAATCTAAATGGCTAGAATGTGGTATTGTAATATACAAAAATAATAATTGGGAACAAGGCTTTGGCTTTCAAGTGTTCAAAGAATGGATTGACTACCTTTTCAAAGCAACAAATGCTAATAGAATAGGTATTTCAACATGGTCTGGTAATATTAGAATGATGAAAGTAGCAAGTAAATCTGGAATGATAGAAGAGGCTCGTATACGTAGAGGAAGAGTAGTTAAAGGGGAATTCTATGACGCCATACAAATGGGTATTCTAAGAGAAGAGTGGCAAAATTTTAATAGTATTTCTTCTGAGTAACTAATATTTTAATTATATGTGTTAAAAAGCCTCCTTTTGGTATATGGGAAATTTTGATGTGTTAACGTTTTTGATTTCTTCATTTACGTGGTGGTATTTATTTTCGAAGAGCAGTAAAAAGAGGTAGAGGACATATTGGTGATTAAGGAAGAATTATGTTTTTGAGAGAAGTTTTTATAAAAGCAAATTAATGACGTTAGCTAAAAAGCTAGCGTTTTTTTTATATATTTTTGCCCCTGTAGGAACTATAGCGTTCAACCGGTATGGTTGGACGGTTTTACCATGAAAATTTATTGAAGTTAACGGTTCTGAGGGTCAAAGTCAATAAAGCAATTTTTTATTTTGAGCATGCTTCGCACAATACTTTTTGGAGTTTAGCCCAACTTTTTAGATTTGTTATTCCATTAAGATTTTTAGTATTTGTGTATATTGTGATGTTTTCGTTGTTGTTAATTTCTTTTTGACATTTATTGCATTTTAATTTTTCGAGAAACATAAACTGACCTCACTTTTGTGGTTTTTGAAACGAGTTTCTTCTTGTGCCTTAAATATATAACATTGTAACACATGCTTATAATCAACCATGTAGTGGTTAATGTAATACATAAAGTAATCTTTTAATGCGCCTTCTTTATAAAATTACTTATTTTGATATTTTTCTATTTGATTGAAAATAGATTCACTTATGTAATGAATTGCAACACCTAAAATGACTGCTAAGGCGATAAGAATAAGTATATTTATTTTGTTGTACATATTCGTTGCAGTATACATAACGCAACTTATCGGAAGTGCATATGCTTCAAAAGATACAGATGGTATAATAACAGAGTCGCCTTAACTTCCATAGGCGAAATTACTATGGAAGGAGGTGAGCATCTGTGGACTTTTTATTCGTAACGGTTATTGCACCTGTGATAACTGGATGTATTGTAGCTTGGTTTACCTATTGGCTAAATCAGCACAATAAATAGGCGACTATCCATATCACATAAAGAGCCCCAAACCTACGGCAATAGGTTGGGGCTCGGTGTATATCTATGGACTTTCTATGCGTTAATTGTATTATAACATCATAGTGTAGAGGAATGCAAAGTTCTATTTTAAGTAGAAACTTAAGTCTATTGTATTTAGTATTTGTGCTATATTTATAATAATAAAGAAGTTGGGAGATATTTATGACTATACATAAAGAAATATTGGATTCTTGGTCAAAACAAGGGGCTACAAAAGCACCTAAAATTTTAAGAGAAAGAATAGAGAAAGTACTTACTAATGATAGGTCGAAAATTAAGAAAAAAAATCAACTGGATATATATCTTCAAGGATCATATCGTAATAATACGAATATATTAGGGAGTAGTGATGTAGATATTGTTGTTCAAAGCAATGCTACTTTTTTTAGTAATATTTCAAAATTAGATACTTATGAACGAGAAATATATAATAAGACATTTGATGATGCAACTTATACTTGGAGATATTTTAAAAATGATGTGATAGAAACTTTGAAAAATGCTTTTGGTAGTTCAAATGTAAAAGTTGGTAATAAATCAATAAAAATAATTACAGAAAACTATGAAGCTGATGTTATACCGTGTTTTGAGCATCGGAAATATGAATATTTTGGAAATAACGAAAAGGAGAGAACGTATATTCCTGGAATTCAATTTTATACTACTAACGAAAATAATATTGTTATTAATTACCCGAAAAAGCATTACAGTTTTGGAGTTGATAAAAATAATCGAACAAATAATAAATATAAACCAACTGTAAGAATATTTAAAAATATAAAAAAAAGATTACTTGAACAGAAAAAAATCACCTCAAAAGTAACTTCTTCTTATTTTATAGAGAATTTATTGTATAATGTTCCAGATCGATATTTCAATATTGAGAATTCTTCTATTAGGGTTGCAAATATTCTCAATTGGTTGATTAGCAATGTCGATTCCTTTCCAATGTTTGTATGTCAAAATAATCAAATTAATTTATTTGGATCTACTCAAGAACAGTGGAATGAAGAAGATGCACGTAATTTTATTTTTGAAGTAAATAAATTTTGGGATGAGTGTTAAATAATGCATGAATATAGTATTGATGTAGAAAATAATAAAATTATCTTTTACTTATCTGTAATATCAATTTTTATTTCAAGTGGATTAACTACGATTATAAATTTATTGATAACCAAAATTCCTTATATTGAGATTACTATATCTATTACGGCAATAAGTATTTTTGGTATTTTATATTCTTTATTCGATAAATTTATTTGGAAATGGGAAATTCTTAATAAGTTAGGTATAATTAAAATTCCAAATTTAAATGGAAAATGGGAAGGTCAATTTCAATCTTCTTATCATGGATTCAAAGAATATCTCCCAGTTACATTAGTTATTGAACAATCATGGTCAAAAATTTGTATTAAAGGGAAGTTTAATCATTCTAATTCATCAAGTAATACAGCTTCAATAAAAGTTAATTTAGGTAAAGAAGTTAAGTTACTTTACTCTTACTATAATGATAAAAAACCAGAATATTATAAGATGGGAACTAGTAATCATCGAGGATATGCAAATTTAGAAATTGATGAAAATTCAATGGAAGGCAATTATTTTAATGACCCTGCTAATAATAAAAATTGGGGTAAAATGAAATTAGAAAAAGTTGATAAATTATAATTGTATTATATAAGTACACTCTAATCATATAATAATTTAGAAACACTATATTAAAAGGTTAGTTTATTTGAAAGTAATTTTTAAAAGGCATACTATTAAATTAACTAAAACAAGGAGGTTTTATCAATGAAAGCAGCAGTTTGGTATGGTCAAAAGGATGTACGAGTTGAAGATCGAAAATCTAAAGAGTTACAAGATAATGAGGTTAAAGTTAAAGTGTCTTGGGCTGGCATTTGTGGTACAGATCTACATGAATACTTAGAAGGCCCTATATTTATTTCAACAGACAAACCAGACCCGTTCCTTGGCCAAAAAGCGCCCGTTACATTAGGCCACGAATTTGCAGGCATAGTAGATGATATTGGTTCTAAGGTTACAAAATTTAACAAAGGCGATCGTGTTGTTATTAATCCTACAGTTTCAAATCGTGAAAAAGAAGAAAATATTGACCTTTATGATGGTTATTCATTTATAGGCTTAGGTTCTGATGGTGGATTTGCAGAATTTACAAACGCCCCAGAAGAGAATGTTTATAAATTACCAGATAATGTTTCTGATAAAGAAGGCGCCCTTGTAGAACCGACGGCTGTTGCAGTTCAAGCAATTAAAGAAGGCGAAGTTCTATTTGGCGATACTGTTGCTATTTTTGGAGCAGGGCCAATCGGTTTATTAACAACTATAGCAGCCAAAGCAGCTGGTGCTAGCAAAATATTTGTTTTCGATTTATCGGAAGAGCGACTTAATAAAGCTAAATCAGTAGGTGCTACTCATACGATAAATTCTGGTGAATCAAACCCAAGTGATATTATTAGTAAATACACTGATAATGGCGTTGATGTAGCATTTGAGGTAGCTGGTGTAGCGCCAACACTTAAATCTGCAATAGATGTTACTAAAGCAAGAGGTATTGTTGTTATAGTTTCTATATTCGGCCATCCTATTGAATGGAATCCAATGCAATTAACGAATACAGGTGTAAAACTTACTTCGACGATTGCTTATACACCTACTACATTTCAACAAACAATAGACTTAATTAACGAAGGTAATTTAAAAGTAAAAGACGTCGTTACTGATGAAATTGAGTTAAATGATATTGTAGAGTCAGGATTTGAACAACTTGTAAACGATAAATCACAAGCAAAAATTCTCGTTAAATTATAATATAGGTTATAAAAACTAATGAAAGGAGAATCTTCAAATTAGAGATTCTCCTTTCATTAGTTTTCTTCCTGTGATTATTTGTTTTTACTACTTCATTTTTATTATTCTATATACAGTAGAACGACTCACTCCTGTTTATTTAGCAATCTCTTCGCCTGTAAGTTTTTGTTCATCGTATAGAAATTTAATTTCTCTTTTCTTATGGTCAGGCAATGAAGGTCTGCCGCCTTTTCGCCCTCTTGCTCGTGCTGCTTCTAATCCTTTTTTTGTTCGTTCACTTAATAAGTTAGCTTCAAGTTCAGCGAATGCACTCATCATGGTAAAGAACATCTTGCCCATCGCATCTTTAGTCGATACGTTCATATCTATAATATGTAAATCAATGCTGTTTTCATCTAACCATTGTGATAACTCAATTAATTGTTTCGTTGTACGTCCAAGACGATCTAGTTTATAAATCACTAGAATATCTCCCTCACGTAAATAATCTAAGCATTTATCAAGTTCTGTTCTATTCGTTTTACGGCCACTCGCTTTCTCGCTAAAGATACGTTCACAACCATATTCCTCAAGTGTATCAATCTGTCCATCAAGACTTTGATCTTGTGTTGATACACGTGCATAACCAATTTTAGCCATTTGAATACCACCTCTTTTAATCGTTTTATGGGTACTTATTAACGAAATCTAATTCTCGATGCAAATAAACGCGTCTCTCATCGTCTAAAAACTCATGATTTTTGATATTTATGATACATTGATTATAGCACAAGTTTATAGACTTAAATATCTAAGAAAAACCTCCTATGTGACTTTACCTGCTAATTTAGAATAACTTTTCTTGATAAATGATAAAGCTCAATACATTCACTATTCCATTTTTTATATTTTTCGAAATTCCATTGATAAATTATAAAAGATCCCCTCATTTTCATTAAAATCATTTAATTTTTCTAAACAAATGGCCACTCTCATTATTGTGGATATGAGAGTGGCCATAAATTTTATTTGTTTACTTGTCTATTTAACAAAGGGGATTCTCATTGCATTTGTGAATAACTAACTAAATACTTTAAAGCTTTAAAATGATAGACATTAACGAGATTTTAGTTCGTCAGTTGTCATCCATTTATGATTTTTAACCATCTCATCGTTTTCTGTTGATTTATAATCCACCATATAAACGGTTGTTTTTTCTACATCATCAATTTGAGCTTCTGCACCTTTCATACCAGGCATATGGTCAGCTTCTAATTTAACTGTATCACCTTTCTTGAATCCATTTTCAGGGGCATCTGCAACTTCCTCATTAACGACCCATTTGTGATTATTAACTTTTTCATCACCATTTGTAGGTGTGTAACTCACGACATAAGCATACGTTTTATAAGCACCTTTCACAGTACCTTTGGCATTTTTCATACCAGGCATATGATCAGCTGTAATTGTTATTTTATCGTCCTTTTTATATTTACTGTCATCTGTACTTTTCATATTATCTGGGGCTTTACTTTCACTCTTATGATTCATATGTTTTTCTTGTTTTTGATCTTTAGAATTTTCTTCTTCTTCGTTACCAGTTGAACAAGCTGATAATACTAATCCTGAAGCTACTATAATTGAGCTCAATTTTTTCATCATATTGAATTATCCTTATAAATTATTTTGTTACTTTTATTTGTCCCATCATTCCATTATCTTCATGCTCAAGTATGTGACAATGGAACATGTATGTCCCAGTATTTTTAAAAACCACTTCTATTTTGGCTTTTTGTCCAGGTTCCAGAGATATAACGTCTTTTTTGCCTCTCATATCTTCTGAAGGTTTCTTCCCATCCACTGATAAAACTTTAAATTGCGTTCCGTGGATATGGAACGGGTGCTTCATACCACCCATTTTATCTTTGACGTTTTCAATTTCCCAAGTTTCTTTACGGTTTACCTTTTGTGTGAAATCTATTCTGTTAGGATCGAATTTTTTGCCATTAATAGTAACATTATCGTCCATACCTTCTAATTTGATTTTTTTATCTACTTTTGGAGTAGTGTCTTTGTTAGTACTTTTTTCTTTGTTAATAATTGGTAAAATTACTGTTTCATCATTATCAACAAGATTGACTTTTTCTTCTTTCATTTTAGATAAATCTATTACTATTTCTTTTCTTGCTGAAGGAGCTAAATTAATTTCTTTTAACTTTTTAGTCTTTTCTAAATGGCCGCCTTCTGAAGCAATATATTCAAAACTTTGATTATTACTTAGCTTAAGATTTAAATCCCGAGCATTGGAGCCATTTAAAAGTCTCAAACGTATTTTTCCTTCTTTTGTTGTTAATTTAGGATCTACTTTCCCATTCACAAGGACTGTATCACCTTGAGTACCATCTTCATCTTTCGTTTTTGTATAATTTAATTTTTTAGATACAAATGTTTTATCTTGGATTATTATAGGCAAATCATTTTTCCCATAATTGCTAGGATAATTATTCTTTTTGTCATCCTCTATATATAATAACCCTGATAAACCATTATAAACTTGTTTAGCTGTATTTGGGGAGGGGTGGGGATGATACCATAATGTAGCAGCCTCTTGTTTAACCTCAAATTTTATTGTTTTTTCTTTTCCTGGTTTTATAACTTGAGAAGGGCCTCCATCCACTTTTCCATCTATTTCTAACCCATGCCAATGAAATGTTGTATTTTCATCTAAGTTGTTGACTAACTTAATTTTAACCTTATCTCCTTTTTTTAATTTTAAAGTTGGCCCAAGTAAATTTCCATTGTATCCTAAAGTGTTAGAGAAATTACCTTTGTAAAATTCTGTCTTTCCTTTCTGCGCTTTTAATGTATAACTTTTATAACCATTGTTATCTTTTTTAGGATCTAAAACTTTGGGAAATGTTATTTCATTTTTTCCTTGTGAAGAATTCAAATTTTTTCTTTCGTCATGACTTTTCATATCCATCATATCATTTCGCTTTTGATCATTTTCTTTCATGTCCATCATGTTGTGCTTACCTTCTGCAAAAGTATCATTAGGAACCATAAACATTATAGAAAATAACGTAATTAAAATTGTGAACATTTTTTTATACATTATATTTACCTCTTTTATTTTAATTTTAATGTAAATGCATTAATTGCTACGATGATCGTACTTAAAGACATAAGTATTGCACCCACAGCAGGTGATAATATTAAACCAATAGAAGCTAATATACCAGCTGCAAGAGGAACTGCAATCACGTTATATCCTGCGCCCCACCATAAATTTTGAACCATTTTTTTCATCGTATTTTTTGAAAGGGACAAAAAATTGATAATATCAGAAGGATTACTTTTAACGAGTATGACATCCCCCGATTCAATAGCTACATCTGTCCCTGCGCCAATTGCCATACCAATATCTGCTCTAATAAGGCTTGGCGCATCATTGATACCATCACCAACCATCATGATTTTGCTACCATTGCTTTGATAATCTTGGATAATACTTTCTTTATCTTCGGGCATCAATTGCGCGTGGACATCACTAATACCTAATTCTTCAGCCACTGTTTGTGCCACTTCTTTATTATCGCCTGTAAGCATGACTGGCGTAATGTTTCTCGATAATAAATCCGAAACCATTTGTTTTGAACTTTCTTTAATTTTATCGCCTTGTGCGATAATACCAATAACTTGTCGGTCATGAATTAGATAACTAATAGAATTCCCTTGTTGAGCGAGATTCGTAAATTGTTCTTTATTATAATCAAAATTGCTTTTATCGAGATAAGAAACATTCACTATTTTGAGTTTTTTATTATCAACTGTGCCTTCTAAGCCTACACCTGGAATATTATTAACTTCTTGAGGAGTAGCATATGAAATATTTTTGCCTTTAGCAAAATCAACAATACCAGTGGCAAGTGGATGATTAGAATTACTTTCTAATGAAGCAAATAGACTCAATATTTCTTCATTATTTAACTCGTCTGTAAAACTTTCATAGTGATTCACTGAAAAGTTACCTTCAGTTAGTGTCCCAGTTTTATCCATCATGATGTAATCAATGTGTTGTGCGATTTCTACAGATTCTCTGTTTTTAATGATTAAACCATTATGTGCGCCTATAGAGGTAGAACGTGCTGTAACTAAAGGTATTGCCAAGCCTAATGCATGTGGACAAGCAATGACTAATACGGTTACTAGCCGTTCAAGTGCGAAATCGACGTTGTTTTGAATAAGCATCCATACAATAAATGAAATCAGGCCAATACTTACTGCAAAGTAAAACAAATAACCTGCGACTTTATCAGAGAGGAGTTCAGCTTTTGACTTATCGTTTTGAGCTTGGTTAACAAGACCCATAACTTGAGATAGGTAGCCATTTTCACCCGTAGCAGTCACTTTAACTTGTACTGTACCTGAACCATTAATTGAACCTCCAATAACATCATCATTATGAGTTTTATGAACTTTTTTTGATTCGCCAGTAACTAATGATTCGTCAATTGATGTTTCTCCTTGAACAATGATTCCGTCTGTGGGTATACTTTCGCCTGCTCTGACTTCCACAATATCGTCAATATGAATATCTGATATTTTAACTTCTTCTCGTTGATTGTTATCAATCAGCTTCACTGCAGTATTAGGTAAAAGTTCTGCCATTTTCTTCAGTGCATTGCCTGCATTACCTACTGCGTTCATTTCAATCCAATGACCTAATAACATGATTAAAATTAAAGTCGCTAATTCCCAGAAAAAGTCCATTGTATGTGTGGATGAACCACTGAAGTTATTCATATAAAAGGCGTATAAACTATAAATATAAGCTACTGAAATACCTAGAGCAACAAGCGTCATCATTCCAGGTTTTTTAGTTGAAATTTCATCTTTAGCCCCTGATAAAAATGGCTTTCCTCCGTAAAAGAATAAAATTGTAGCAAGAATTAATACAATCCAATCTGACCCTGTAAATGAAATTTGAAACGGTAATTTAACTCCCATCATGGGCGATAAAATAATAATCGGTATCGCAAAAATCAAAGAAATAA
The DNA here is from genome assembly GCF_016890655.1 of Staphylococcus sp. GDY8P72P. NCBI lineage: Bacteria > Bacillati > Bacillota > Bacilli > Caryophanales > Staphylococcaceae > Staphylococcus > Staphylococcus sp. GDY8P72P. The sequence continues at coordinate 69,539 of NZ_JAFEQJ010000008.1, forward strand.
AGAATTTACTTTTAAAATTTCCATGATGGTGATGTTCATGATTACCATGACTAGTGTGATTTTCATGTTCTTGATGACTATGATGCTCATGATTTTGGTGTTTTTTGTTATTCGACAAAATTAAACCTCCTAATTTTATATTTTTAAAGATAGTAATAAGACAATTTGAGTATAACATATACGGTATAGGGGTATATACCATTTGACTATAATGTTTGAGTAGATCACAATAATAACCAAGTGGAGTTGATAGGCTCCCTTAAAGTACAAGCAAGACACTTGAAGAAGAAAAATGTATTATACTTGACCGCGTACTATGGTACGCGGTTTATTATTATTTAGAGGTGAACTATGTGAGTTATCGTATTACTGCATTTGCAGAAAAATGTGGGGTAAATAAAGAGACGATTAGATATTACGAACAAAAAAATTTATTACAAGAACCTTCCCGAACGAAAGCTGGTTATCGGATATATTCAGATGATGATGTTAAGCGTGTATGGTTTATTAAACGGATGCAAGAGCTTGGTTTTTCTTTAAGTGAAATCCACAAGTTGCTTGGTGTTGTAGATAAGGATGATGTGCGGTGTTCGGATATATATGAGTTCGTTTCTCAAAAAGTTGATGAAGTACAACAACAAATTAGAGATTTAATGCGTGTTGAGAATATGTTGAATGATTTAAAAGAATGTTGTCCGAATGAAGAATATTTATATTCTTGCCCTATTATTGAGAAAATGTTTGAGGGTTAAAATCAACTTTTTAGCAGGTGATGTAAATTGACTGTACAAAAGCGAAAAAATGTAAAGGATAATGATAAATTATTGTTTTTAGGAATACCAGCATTGTTGGTTCTATGTTGCGCTTTACCAATCCTTTTAATTGCAATTGGATTGAGTTCTATGGGTGCTTTCTTAATAGGAAAACAAGTTTGGATATTTGGTGCTGTTTTGTTAATTGTCGGACTGATTATGTTGGTAAAAAGAAGAGGTAGTCGTAATACATGTCAGTCGGATTGTTGCCATTCTAAATTCAGTGAAACAGAAGAAAAAGGGGGGGAGTGATTTGAAATCAATATTGTTCTTTAAAAGATTTTATTATCAGCTCTCATTATTGTAAGCCTCTCAGCATGTGGAATATCCAATGGAACCAACACGATAAACAATGAAAAAACACAACCAATAAGTTCCGAGAAGCCAACACTCATTTATTTCATGGCATCTTGGTGTCCGACTTGTGTAGCAGGGGAAAAGGTATTTAAACAGATTCATAATAAATATGGGAACAATGTTCAACTTATAACTGTTGATATGGATCCCCTACAAGATACAGAACAAGATTTAAAGGATTTCCAACGTCAATATGGTGGAGAATGGACACATTTAATCGATAAAGAATATGAACTCACTAAAAAGTATAAAGTAAAACAATTGGAAGAAGTTTTTTTAATAGATAGCAATCAAGAAGTTATATATCACGCGGTTAACCCTTCCTTCGATGATTTACAAAAGGAACTAACACGTATTGGAGTGAGTAGTTCATGACGTTTCCCTTTATATTTATTTTTTCAGCAGGAATAGTTGCTGCGTTTAATCCTTGCGGGATTGTTATGTTGCCTTCATATATTAGTTATTTAATTGGTGAAGGAGAGGTTGAAACAAGGCGTTCCTTAATAAGGACAATCTCAAAGGGGCTATGGTTAGGATTGTCTATGACGTTGGGATTTCTAACTATTTTTGTGATAGCCGGTTTTCTATTATCGTTATTAGGTAGAGCTTTAATCAATGTTTTTCCAATTTGGTCATTTCTAATGGGCGTACTTATCTTTCTTTTGGGACTAGGGATGTTGCTTGGAAAAAAAGTTTCTCTACCTTTAAGAGTTAATATTAAACAGGGTAAACGATCAGTTTATTTCTATGGTATTGCTTATGGAATCACATCATTAAGTTGTACGTTGCCAGCCTTTTTATTTGTACTCACTGAATCTATGCAAGATAATTCGTTATTGATGGTTATACTTAAATTTATTGTGTACTCAATCGGTATGGGTGTTGTCGTTACTTCCATAACCATTGTTTCTTTGATTTCAAAAAGATATGTCCAACAATTACTTTCTAAAAATATGGCAATGATCCAATTTATTTCCTCCATTGTTATTTTAATTTCAGGAATTTATATTTCTTATTATTGGGGGATTGGTCCGGGTGGCATATTTCGATAATTAAAAGGAGTGTTAAAAAATGACTAAGAAAATCAGTATGAAAGTTAGTGGCATGACTTGTATGGGTTGTGAAGAACATGTAGCAGTTGCACTTGAAAATATTGGTGCCAAGAATGTAGAAGCTAGTTTTCGTCACGGTGAAGTATTATTTGAATTACCCGATGATATTGGGATTGAAAGTGCAAAAAAGGCTATTGATGAGGCGAAATATCAACCTGGAGAAATAGAAGAAATATCATCACAAGAAAATGTGGTGTTAGGTAATGAAGGCGATTATGACTTACTTATCATTGGTTCCGGTGGTTCGGCTTTTTCAGCTGCGATCAAAGCGATTGAATACGGGGCAAAAGTAGCCATGATTGAGCGTGGAACCGTTGGCGGAACATGTGTAAACATTGGCTGTGTTCCATCAAAAACACTTCTTAGGGCTGGAGAAATTAATCATTTAGCAAAAGTAAATCCATTTACGGGATTACAAACATCTGCTGGAGAAGTGGAATTAGCACCCTTAATCAAGCAAAAAGATGAATTAGTGAGTGAGCTTCGCAATCAAAAATATGTGGATCTAATTGATGAATATGGAATTGACTTAATTGTAGGTGAAGCAAAATTTACTGATGAACAGACGGTTGAAGTCAATGGGGAGAAACTTTCCGCAAAACGCTTTTTAATTGCAACGGGTGCATCTCCTTCTCTCCCGCCGATTTCAGGACTTGAAGAAGTGGAGTATTTAACAAGTACAACGCTCCTTGAAATAAAAAATGTACCTAAACGATTAACGGTGATCGGTTCAGGATATATCGGAATGGAGCTTGGCCAATTGTTTCATAACTTAGGTTCAGAAGTAACGCTTATGCAAAGAAGTGAGCGACTGTTAAAAGAGTATGACCCAGAGATTTCTGAAGTAGTAGAAAAAGCTTTAATTGAACAAGGAATAAACCTTGTAAAAGGGGCATCTTTTGAGCGTGTAGAACAATCTGGAGAGATAAAGAAGGTTCATGTTACAGTAGATGGCAAGAAAAAAGTGATTGAATCAGAGCAGCTGCTTGTTGCAACAGGAAGAAAACCAAATACGGATACGTTGAATTTAAATGCAGCTGGGGTTAAAGTCGGAAAACGAAAAGAAATACTGATAAATGATTATGCTAGAACAAGTAATGAAAAGATTTATGCGGCAGGAGATGTTACATTAGGGCCTCAATTTGTCTATCTAGCAGCATATGAAGGTGGAATTGTTGCCGATAATGCAATCGGTGGATTAAATAAAAAACTAGATTTATCAGTGGTTCCCGGCGTGACATTTACAAATCCAGGGGTAGCAACAGTAGGCTTAACAGAAGAACAAGCAAAAGAAAAAGGCTATGAGGTCAAAACCTCCGTATTGCCTTTAGATGCTGTTCCAAGAGCGATAGTAAATCATGAAACAACAGGTGTTTTTAAGCTTATTGCTGATTCGAAAACATTGAAAATGTTAGGGGTTCATGTTGTATCTGAAAATGCAGGTGAAGTGATTTATGCAGCGACTTTAGCCGTTAAGTTTGGTTTAACCGTAGATGATTTAAAAGAAATCCTTGCACCATATTTAACAATGGCAGAAGGATTGAAATTAGCTGCCCTGACGTTTGATAAAGATGTTTCAAAATTATCTTGTTGTGCGGGATAACAACACAATGAATCCACCGTTTGGTTAAGACGGTGGATTCTTTCAACCTTGGACAAGGTACGCGGTTTCATTAGATAGAAATAAGGCAAACGTATTATAGAGTCAATTCTGCGAGGAGGTTAATGATGATAAAGAAATACGATCTTATTGTGATTGGTACAGGTTCTGCGGGTTCAATCACAGCAGCAAAATGTAATAAAGCCGGCTGGAATGTAGCTATGGTAGATGACAGGCCGTTTGGAGGCACGTGTGCACTACGTGGATGTGACCCAAAAAAGGTTCTACATGGTGCTGCCGAGCTTATTGATTGGAACAAACGGATGGTTAAGAATGGAGTACCGTCTGAAGTCTCCATCAACTGGAAAGATCTTATGAATTTTAAAAGAACCTTTACAGATGATGTCCCGGAAAAAAAAGAGGAAGCATTGAATAAACAGGGAATCGATACGTATCATGGCAATGCATCTTTCGTGAGTGAGGACAAACTTGAAGTGAATAAAGAAGTGCTCGAGGGGAGTCATTTCTTGATCGCTAGTGGTGCGAAACCTACCCCTTTACCCATAGAAGGAGAAGAACATCTTACTTATAGTGATGAGTTTTTGGAGTTGGATGAATTACCACAAAGAATCGTCTTTGTTGGTGGTGGGTATATTTCGTTTGAATTTGCTCATATCGCGGCACGTGCTGGATCAGAAGTTCATATTATCCATCGAGGTCAAAGACCTTTGGAGAATTTTGATATAGATCTTGTAGATATCCTTTTAGAAAAGTCGAAAGAGATTGGCATACAGGTACATCTTCAACATTCCGTTGAATCCATTGAAAAAGAACAAGGAAAGTTTCATGTGTACGCTCGAAAAAAAGAGGATATAACGCGGTTTGAAGCAGACATTGTTATTCATGGTGCTGGACGGGTCCCTGCCTTAGATATGAATCTTGAAAAAGGGAATATAGAAAGGAAAAAACATGGTGTCCATGTTAATGAGTATTTGCAAAGTGTAAGTAACCCGAATGTCTATGCAGCTGGAGATGCTGCAGCAACGGATGGCTTGCCCCTCACACCTGTAGCCAGTGCAGATTCTCATGTCGTAGCATCTAATTTATTGAAAGGGAACAGCAAAAAAATTGAATATCCCGTGATTCCATCTGCTGTATTTACCGTACCTAAAATGGCATCGGTAGGTATGAGCAAGGAGGAAGCCAAAAACTCTGGCCGGAATATTAAAGTAAAGCAGAAAAACATCTCCGACTGGTTTACGTATAAACGGACAAATGAGGACTTTGCTGCGTTTAAAGTGCTGATTGACGAAGATCATGATCAAATTGTTGGTGCTCATTTGATTAGTAATGAAGCCGATGAACTGATTAATCATTTTGCAACAGCCATTCGTTTTGGGATTTCAACCAAAGAATTGAAACAAATGATATTTGCCTATCCAACAGTAGCTTCAGACATTGCACACATGTTGTAATTTTTATCATATGTTTTTCCAGCATGATTTTTCCATTATCTCTTGTACACGCTTATTCAGAAAAGGGCGATTGTTGAAAATCAAAAGCTTAATTTCTCACTAAAAATACGGAGGAATTAAGCTTTTTTATCTTTCAAAATCCTTAACGTCCGTATTTTTCCGACGGTACCTCGACTATTAAGTATTTGATTTGCATATATAAAATCCTCGTTCAATACTATCCCTCCAAACTGTTGTTAATCACTCTATGCTTGAAATAATTATCATAGTTCAAAAAGGATACGTTATAATTGCTATATTGATTAAATGTTCAAGGAGTGCTTTATGATTTATACAATTGTAGTATTCATTGTTGCAGGATTAGCTGAAATTGGTGGTGGTTATCTAATTTGGTTATGTCTCAGAGAAGGGAAGCCACTTTATTTGGGGATCTTTGGGGGAATAGCCATAGTTTGGTTCTGTTGCAAAGTCAGAAAAAATATAACTAATTATCATTTTAACATGGTAGTATTCCCTTAACTGGCCAACATGTGATTAATTTCGTAGCACGGCGAAAATCCGTAGATCTGAAGAGACCTACGGTTCTTTTTATATAGACCATAAATACATTCAATACCTTTGAGTGTATTCTTTGCCGTATTGACGCTTTGATATCTCGTCTTTCTCACTTTAATATGACGGTGATCCTGCTCAATGAGGTTATTAAGATATTTAGATGTACAATGACAGTCGGGATTAAGTTTAAAATCTTTAATCAACTTAGACATTGCCACCTTCGTCGAAGGTGCCTGGTCTGTAATTATCATTTGAGGTTTACCAAATTGTTTAATAAGTCGCTTAATAAACGCATATGCTGAATGATTATCTCGTTTCTTACGTAACCAAATATCCAATGTATGACCATCTGCATCAATGGCACGATATAAATAGCACCATTTTCCTTTTATTTTAATGTATGTCTCATCAACGCGCCATTTATAATAAGCTTTTTTATGCTTTTTCTTCCAAATTTGATACAAAATAGGAGCATATTCTTGAACCCAACGGTAGATCGTTGAATGATGAACGTTAACGCCGCGTTCTCTTAGTATTTCAGATATATCACGATAACTAAGCGCGTATCTTAAGTAATAGCCAACGGCTACAGTTATTACATCTTTATTAAATTGCTTATATCTAAAATAATTCATAGAGAACGCTCCTTTTTTGTTAAAATTATACTATAAAATTAACTTTGCAACAGAACCCGGCATCGACACCGAAGCATTAAAAGCAGTAGGATTAGGCCAATAAATAACGAATGGCAAGGGTGAAATTCTTACCCTTGCTTTCTTATGCAAAAAGGAGAGTTGTCCGTGAATACGGCGGTTTCGAAGAATGTAACAATTATTTCATATATCATTGCCATTACATTTATTATTGCCATGATAACGGCTTCGGTGATATTGGATAATCACCAAATTATTTTGCCGGAACTTGCTGCAATGGCGATTGCCATGTGGGTATATCGGGAAGCCGGATGGATCAGGCAACCATCGAAGATTCTTTTTGCCCCATCCCTAACTGCTGTCATTGGATTTATGGTCAATCTATTACCAATTTTTTATGTAGGAAAAGTAGGTATCACACTTGTACTTTCGATGCTCTTATTGCGTCTAATTCGATCGAACCTGGCACCATCTATTGCAACAGGATTACTACCAGTGGTGATAGATGTAGACGGATGGTCATTTATTATATCGACTTTCATTCTTACTTTTATATTGATGCTAGGGGTTCTGCTATTTAGATTAAATAACGGGCTTGAAAAGAAAGTGAAGATACAGTACAAGTACATAGTCGTGTTTTTAATGTTGAATTTCGTCTGGATTGGTTTAACTTGGGCCGTTGACTATCCCCAACTAGCAGCTATTCCGCCGATCCTTGTCGTTGTTTATGAATCACTTCAGAAGCCTAAGTACAATGGGAAAGTAGCTTTTAAGCAAAGTCTTGTATTGACCATCTCTGCGACTGTTGGTACGATGTTATACTTCGCTCTTGACTCGTGGATATTGATAACGCTGATAAATATGATTTTAATGTACATTCTATTGCATATTGTTGGTGTCCGTATCCCGGCTGTGTACGCTTTTCCACTGCTCCCGTTTATCTTTCCAGATAAAATCGTAGCGTTGTTGCCGTTAGGTTCATTAATTATATGTGTATTTCTGTTTGGTTCAGTTTTAGCGTATAAAAAGCTAGAAATGAAGCGAAGTGGAAAGGTAATGCAAATATAAAAGAGACAGGATTAGGTAATATAAAACAAGGGTGGATTCACCCTTGTTTTATAAATTAACGATCAATTCCTATTCAATAATAGGGGGCTTTAATGAAGTAACTAAAGCCTAATTTCTCACTTACAACACCGCGAAATTAGGCTTTTTTAAATTTGGATTTCCTTAACGTTGTAAATCCGCATTTTCCTGACGCTACCCCTACTAATATTAAAAACACTTTTTTTGGATACTAATACCCCCATATGGTATAATTGTAAAACAAGAAAGAAGGAAAGGACTGACAAATTGTATGGGTATAGGAAATATGATGGGCGGAATGGGGGGCATTGGCATGATTTTTTGGATTATCATTCTTGGCTTGTTATTTTATGGTGTATATATATTAATTGCAAAAGCTTCAGAAAAACCAAAAGGTGTAAGATCAGATGATTCTTTACAAATTTTAAAGGAAAGGCTGGCCCAAGGGGAAATTAATGAAGATGAATATGAAAAATTAAAGAAAGTGTTAAAAAAAGATTAGGGATACTTTGAATGAAAGGGGAAATAAGCGATGAAAAAGAAGTTACCTTTAGTGCTGTCGTTTGTACTAGCTGGTTTAATCGTCATTGGACAAACTGGTTTTGCCCAAGGTTCTGATTATGACCAGAGAATGGATAATATGATAAATGCATGCACGAACTTCATGCAGTCCTTTGATGATAACAAAGAAAATAAGTAGTAAAGTATATAAAAACACAATAACTACAAGGCACTGAACCCTTAAAATGGGAACTTAATAAAAACACTATGTTCTAGGCTGCTAATTCTCTGTATTTTACAGGGGATAAGTAGCCTAGTTTTTGTTTAATTTGTTTTGTTGTTTCCATATGTTCCATCATCATTTGTTGCATCTGCTGCATTTGCTCCATATTCATTTCGGGCATGTTCATTTCAGAACGTCCCATGTAGTAATAAGGGTAAGGTCAAAAGATTACATTTAATTGTTGCATTAAGTCTGATTGTCACTTCACTTGATATATGAGAATATTTTTATCTAATAAATGAGAAAGACAACGTACATTTTTAAATAGTACGTTGTCTTTCTGTTATCGAATTCCTATAACTAAACTATCTCTCGCTGTTTCTACAACTTCAGTACTGATTTTATCTAAGCCATTTATATCCATAATTCTATCTATTTGTGCAAATAAGCGATGAATAAGTCTAAAATTCCCCTTAGTAATTTTAATAATGGTTGTTATGGCTTCATAGTCAGTGAAGTATTCAAGTTTTAAATCAACTCCTAGATCTTGCCACTTATACTCTAATATATGATGTGTTTCATCCTTGCTTAAATTATCGAATTCATGTGCAAAACCTATACGAGAATATAGTTGAGGATAACGAGATAGTTTTTTCTCAATACCTGGCATACCAATGAATACCATTGCTAGGTCACGTTCATCATAGATAAATCTTAATTGCTCTAAATGTTGCACTTTAAGTCTATCAATTTCATCTATTATAATGAGTTCAATGTCTTGGAATGCATCACTAAAATTTTCACTATATTCATGCTCGTATTTATTTAAAACATGTAATTTTTGACCCAAATCAATACTTCCATTAATACTGTGTAAGTCACTACTCAATCTTGTTTGCTTTTCTGCTGGTGCAGTATAAAATATTTTGTCTACAGATAATATATCGTCCGTTGTTTTATTAGCTAAATCTTTCCAGCCCCTATGGTTAACCTGGTTTTCAATAATATCCCAATTGGTATAATATCGTGAAGATAATGTTTTACCCACACCTGGTTGACCATAACATATACCAATATACTGATATTTAATACAAGCATCACAAAATTCAGCAAAGCGTTTATACTCTTTCGTTTCAATGAAATTTTGATTTTTAGTCATTACGATACCTCTTTAATTTTTTGACGTTTTTAGTCGTTTCTTGAGGTGAATAACCATAATTCTTTTCTTCCTTTATTAAATCAGTGGTACTTGGGCTAACAATGTTTTGTTTTAAGTGTTTTCTTCTCTGACTACGTGCGTGTTGTATATCTTTTATATCAATTGAATAATCAGCTAAATCAGGAGATATAGCAGTACAAAGAAACTCATCTCTATAAAAAACGCGTATTTCAGCCATATCATTAGGATTGTAACGAATCAGTACATACTCACCTACATAAGCAGCTAGATTCGTATTACTGTATCTAAAGCCTTGAAAATGAATGCCATCTGAATGAATTTTCCTGGATTTAGGTATTTCTAATAATAATAAATCAAGTTGTTCTAAACTGCTTGGCATATTAGGGAAAAAATGATTACTGTTCCAACGATTGATAGGAGTACTCTGGATAGCACTGTGTTCTTTTTGATTATAATCTTCAATTAAAAAGTATCGTAATTTTTCTTCGAAATTTTGAAAATCAATTAAATAACTAAGTGTATCGTTATTATTTATATATCCAGGAAGTTGTTCTAAGAAGATTTGATTAACAGTTTGAAAGAATCGTTCTATTTTCCCACGACCTCTTGGTACTCCAACTTTTGAAAACATTAAATTAATTTTCAAATCAACAGCGACTTGTTCCATATGGTGTGAAGTAAAATCACTTCCATGGTCAGTATAAAATTTTTCAGGAATACCACATATCGGCCAGCTTGTATTACTCTTACTCCAAATGGCTTGATGTAGTGTTAGTGCTGTATTTTTGGAATTGGGGCTATCGAAAGTTAAAAAATAGCCTGCAATTGCACGACTATAATCATCCATAATAATGGTTAACCAGGGTCTATTGATATTACCTTTTTGATCTAATATATAGATATCTAGCAAAGTATGGTCAGCTTGCCATATTTCATTTGGCCTTGATGATTCTCTTATTTGTATTAAGTCGTACTTATTTTGATAATATTTTTCGCCATGATGAGAAAAATCAACCACAGACTTAGGTATTGTTTTAATAACACTGTAAACTTGTTTATAATTTGGTGGATCAAAATTATTCTCTTTACAATAATTAGCGATTTTCCTATGAATTGTAGCAATACTATTTCTTTTATTTTTAAGTGCAAGGCGTTCAATTTCATCAATTATCTTTGGTTCTATTTTACGTGTCCCTTTATCGGTTCTTGTTGTATAAATTAGCCCCTTAAGCCCTTGTTCTTTATATAACTTATTCCACCCATAAAGTGTACTTAACGCAATGCCTGTATTTTTAGAAATACTTGATAAGGATTTGTTTCCTAAAATAAAAGGTTTAATAACATCGTACTTTTGTATAGCCTCTTTACGCTTGGTTTCAGAAAAATTAGTGAGGTATTTCTCCTTGTTTTTCATCTTCCTTTTCCTCCAATTTATTGAGGTAACGATAAATTGTTGTGCGTGAAACTTGCCATTGTTCTGCAATTGTCTTAATTGGTGTACCATTATCATAAAGTGTTTTGAGTAAATTCAAATCTTGATTACTTAATTTTTCAGGTCTTCCACCATAACGTCCTCTGGCACGAGCTGCAATTCGACCAGCCGAAGAACGTTCTAAAATTAAGTTACGTTCAAATTCTGCAAACGCTGCGAATAAATGAAATAATAATTGTCCTGTAGAACTTGATTTATCCATAGTTATATTTTCTTCTAAACTATGAAAACTCACGCCTCGTTCGTTAAGTTCATTAACTAATGTGATTAAATCTTCCATGTTACGTCCTAGTCTATCTAGTCTCCAAACAACAATCGTGTCTCCTGATCTCGCAAATTCAATTGCTTTATCTAAACCAGGCCTTTTACTTTTTGAACCACTAATATGGTCGCTAAATATCTTTTCACAACCATATGCGTTTAATCGATCCTCCTGTAAATTCAAATTTTGTAATCCAGTTGAAACTCTTGCATAACCTATTTTCAAAATACAACCCTCCTATATACATATCCAGTGTACCATAACTTAATTTCAAGGTCTTTTGTGAACATAGATTTTTTGTTGGGTTTTTGAACACGAAAATATATGTAATACTCACTTATTTCGACATAAAAAGAGAGTGTACAGAAAATGGTCATTTTCTGTACACTCTTAAATTATTTTAATGATTCTGGAAAATCTTGATAGCCTTCTCTAATATTTACGACATTTTCAAATCCTTTGTTTTCTAAGATACCCACGGCGATTGAACTTCTAACACCTGACTGACAATGTACGTATATTTTATCCTCTTTATTAAATGGAATATTTTCATTTAATAATTTACCGTGCGGAATATTGACTGCTTGATCTAAGTGCCCATTATTCCACTCTTTTTCATTACGTACGTCAAGTATATATTCTTCTTTACCAGTCATATCAACGCTATGGATGGATTGGGTTAAAATTTCTGATTTTGGTAAACGATAACCTGCTACATTATCAAAGCCAATTAATTGTAAAGTATGTGTTGCTTGCTCAACGGTAGATTTATCACCAATTAAATCTATACTATTTTCATAGTCTAAATACCAACCGATTTGGTTAATGAAGTTTTGGTTGTAGGGAATATTGATTGTACCTTCAGTATGACCACCATGAAAGGCTTCTTTACTACGAAGATCAAAGGCTCTTCTTGCATTATCTAAACTAGGAAAAACGTCGTATGGTTGATACATGTTCATACCAAACTGATTAATTTTTTTCATCTGTGCAAAGTGATGGGGTGGTGCTGGTTGATTTGATGTTAACGTTTCAATGAACTTGCTTTCATCAGTTTCATTAAACGCCCAGTTATTTATTTTTTCATAACCTAGCGTAGACATTGGTACCGCACCTAATGCCTTACCACAAGGACTTCCAGCACCGTGCCCTGGCCAAATTTGAAGATAATCTGGTAAATCTTTAATACTTTCTATAGATTGATACATTTGTTTCGCACTAACTTCTGTAGAGCCTTCCATTTGAACTGACTTTTCTAGTAAATCCGGTCTCCCAATATCACCTACAAAAACAAAATCGCCACTAAACAAGCCCATTGGAACACTTGAGCCGCCCCCTTCATCAGTGAGTAAGAAACTAATACTCTCAGGGGTATGACCAGGTGTATGCAATACTTCTAATTTAATGTTACCTACATGAATAATATCTTGATGTTTAACAAAATGTGTTTGTTCTGGCATATTACGATAACTTAATTCATCGTCACCTTCTCCAGATACATATACGTTTGCATCTAATTGTTCTGCCACATCTCTAATGCCTGAAGCAAAATCAGCGTGAATATGGGTTTCTGCAGCTTGTGTAATTGTAAAACCTTCACTATCTGCAACTTCCAAATATTTTGTTAAGTCACGTACAGGATCAATTATTATTGCCTCTCCTGTGCGTTGACAGCCAACTAAATAAGATGCTTGAGATAAATTGTTATCGTAAAATTGTTTGAAAAACATATAAAGAACTCCTTATTTTGATAGATTTAATTAAATAAATAAATTATGACTCGCGTTTTCAGTATCACCTATATAAGTGCCTACACCGCCGTACTCAACTTCATCTCTTAATTCTTCTTTTGTAATGCCCATGACATCCATGCTCATGGTACATGCGATTAATTTAATATCTTGAGCTATCGCTTGATTAATGAGTGATGGTAATGAATCAACGTTTTTCTTTTTCATTACGTAGCGCATCATGATATTACCTAAACCGAACATATTCATTTTAGAGAGTGGCATTTTCAAAGGTGTTTTTGGCAACATAAAATCAAACATTTTTGCGATACCTTTCTTTTTAACGTTAACTGTTTGCGCTTTTTTCAACGCGTTAAGTCCCCAGAAAGTAAAGAAGATGGTTACATCTCTTCCTGCAGCTTTAGCACCATTCGCAATAATCATTGCTGCCACTGCTTTATCTAACTCACCACTAAATAGCACAATTGTAGTACCTTTGGCAGTATGGTTCACTTCCAAGTCTTTTGGTTTTTCTTTTTGAATAATGGCATTAATTCCATTATTACCTTCATCCAGTTTAACTAACGTATGTCCTGTTTGTTTGACCCAGCTTTTAATGTCACTAAGGAATCCAGGATCTGTGACTGTAACCTCTATTTGCTCGCCTACTTCAATATTTTTCACTTCTTTACTGATGTTTACAATTGGACCTGGACATTGAAGACCACTATAGTTAAATTGTTTACGCTCTGCTTTAATTTCTACATTAGTATTTTCTTCGAATGTATTATCATCGTCGTTTTTTGCTTCATACGCTTTATAGCCACCGTCTAAATTAACAATGTCGTAGCCTTGTTCAGCTAAATATTCGCTCGCTTTAGCACTTCTGGTACCACTTTTACAGTGTACAAAATAGGTTGTGTTTTTATCTTTATTGAACGATTCAATCTTATCTACAGGATGTAATGTCGCACCATTTATGTGTGCAAGCTCAAATTCTTCTTGTGTTCTAACGTCAATCAGTTGACCTTGTGCGCCTAATTTTTCTAATTCTTGTTTACTGAAATTATTGATATGCTTTTCGTTATATTGATTCATAGTAACCTCCTAATAAATACCTATAGGGGTATCTTAACTAATCATTTATATTATGTCAAATACCATAGGGGGTATTTGACATTTTTGCTTTTATCCCTTATTATGACTTTATTCAATTAAAAGTGGAGGAAATAACTATGAATTATGATAAAAAAATGATTAATCGTATTAATAGAATACAAGGACAACTCAATGGCGTTATTAAAATGATGGAAGAAGAAAAAGATTGTAAAGATGTCATTACTCAAATCAGTGCATCAAAAAGTTCAATCCAACGTTTGATGGGAATTATCATTAGTGAAAATTTAATAGAATGTGTAAAAGCAGCAGAGGATAATGGTGAAAATTCTGAAGAATTGATTAATGAAGCCGTTAACTTATTGGTAAAAAGTAAATAATGGATATTTCAACTGTTATTATGATGTTACTTATTGGGGTGTTCGGGGGCTTTATTTCGGGCCTAGTAGGTATAGGTGGTGCTATCATTATTTATCCGGCCATTTTATTATTACCACCACTATTTGGCGTTCCTGCATACAGTGCATACATCGCATCAGGACTTACTTCCAGTCAAGTCTTTTTCAGTACTTTAAGTGGGTCATTAAAAGCGCGAAAAAAAACCGAATTCTCCCCACCATTAGTTATTTATATGAGTGGAGGTATGATTACAGGGAGCATGTTAGGCGCACTCCTAGCAAATTTATTTAATGCTGCATTTGTAAATACGATATATATTATCATTGCTTTACTCGCATTAATTTTAATGTTTATTAACGTAAAACCGAATTTAAATCAGTCTTCCTTTAACAAAGCATTATTAGTTATGGTTGGTCTTTTCGTTGGTATCATTTCAGGTATAGTTGGAGCAGGCGGCGCTTTTATTATTATTCCTATATTGCTAGTTTTATTCAAATTACCAATGAATACGGTGGTTGCTAATAGTATAGTAATTGCTTTTATATCTTCAATTGGCGCCTTTATCATTAAACTTATACAAGGTTACATTCCTTTAGAAGATGCGTTATTTTTAATAATAGGGAGTATTATTTTCGCTCCGTTAGGTTTAAAATTAGGTAAAAAAGTCCCTAGTTTTGTACAAAAGTGGATCATCAGTATTTTAATTATTATTGCGATTATTCAAATTGTTTTATAAATAAGAAAGAGAAGTACAACTAATATTTGTACTTCTCTTTCTTATTTATAAAGTTAAAAAATTCTCATATAGCAAGTAAATTGACACAGAAAGACAACGTACTATTTAAAAATGTACGTTGTCTTTCTCATTTATTAGATAAAAATATTCTCATATATCAAGTGAAGTGACACTTAGCTTGTCACTTTAGGAGTTATTTTGCACCTATTTTAATCGTTATTTTGCATTACAAGTTAATAAGGTTAGAGTCAGGAGGTATATAGAAGTCCAATTTCTCAGTTCTAAAATTAAGAAATTGGACTTCTATCGTGACTCCCAAAAGGCGGTCTTATATGTCAAACGAGCGCTGATTCTTATTAGAGAAAGCGTTCCGATTGTTAAAGAAATGAGAATAAAGCGTTAAATGTACCATTTTCAAACAATATATAAATCCCTAACCCAATGAATACAATAGGTACAATCCAACGTTCATATTTCTCAATTTTTTCTGATACAAAATCTAAGGAAGCTAAGCGATAGCTGACATAACATAAAACAGCAACCGTAATCATAAAGACAATAACAGCAATAAAGATTTCAGACATATTTAAGGTCGTGAAGTACGGTATATAAATCGAAAAGTCATCCGCACTGGAAGCTAATACGATGAAAGTCATCGTCAAAAATAACTGATTAAATTTTCCAGAGGAGAATAAAGATAAAATACTACTTTCATCTTCATCCTCTTCTCCTTTAATCCACATTTTCACACCTAAGTAAAGTGGTAAAAGCCCAAGTAGTCCGATAACCCATTGCTGAGGAATTAAATTTACAACCCCCTGTGCAACTAAAAGACTTGCTCCTATAACAATTGCAGTCCCTATATATTGTCCTATCCAAATATGTTTCACCTGACCTTTTTTTACTTGCGAAAACAAAAGAATTAATATAACGAGATAATCAATTCCTGTTGCTACATATACCGCAGCTGCTGTAAGTATCGTTGCGATCATTTTTCCATCTCCAATATTTTATATTTTAGGGGTAGGACTTTTCTTCAAATTGAAAAGCCCCCCTTGAATTGCGCACAGCGTGACCTTACTATTCTGTTTTCTACCTATTTATCCTTCACTCTCATCAGTCGTAAACTATTTAATGCTACCAAAATAGTAGCTCCCATATCGGAAAGAATCGCTATCCAAAGGGTTAACCATCCCGGGATAACTAATAGTAAGGCAATTATTTTAATTCCGATAGCAAAAGTGATGTTAGCTTTAATGATATTTAAAGTTTTTCGACTGAGTCTTACTGCAAATGGAAGCTTACTTAAATCATCTCCCATTAATGCAATATCAGCTGTTTCAATTGCAGTATCCGTTCCAGCACCGCCCATTGCAATTCCAACAGTAGATGCAGCAAGTGCTGGAGCATCATTAACGCCATCGCCAATCATAGCTACATTATCATACTCCGATTGCATTTTTTTAATATAATCTAATTTATCCTGTGGCATCAATTCAGACTGAATATCAGAAACGCCTACATGTGTACCGATTGCATTTGCAGTACCTTGATTATCACCTGTCAGCATAATTGTTTGCTTGATACCTAACTGATGAAGTTTTTGAATCACATTTTTACTTGTTTCACGAACCTCATCTGCAACGGCAATTACGCCGAGAATTGTTTTTTCCGTTCCAATAATCATGGCTGTTTTTCCTTGGTTTTGTAGGATTTTCACATTGTTTTCAAACCCAAGGCTAAAATCGGAAACATTTAATTCCTTGAAAAGTTTTGGGCTTCCAATATAGTAAGTAGTTCCGTTTACAATCCCTTTTATACCTCGCCCAGTAATCGAAGTGAATTCTTCCACTTGTACATTAGAATAAGGGATATTATCTTGCTCTGCCTTTTTCATTATTGCTGAAGCAAGTGGATGTTGTGAACGATATTCTAAAGCTGTAATGGTAGAGAATAGCTCTTTTTCTTCCACTTGGTCATTTAATACTTCAAAATCTGTTACCACTGGTACACCTTTTGTCAGTGTTCCTGTTTTATCAAATGCGACTGTCTTAATGGCTCCTAATTTCTCGAGATAGACACCACCTTTAACCAACACACCTTTTTTCGCTGCATTTCCAATTGCCGAGACAATCGAGATTGGAGTAGAAATAACTAATGCACAAGGACATCCAACTACAAGAACTGCTAATCCTTGATAAACCCATGTATCCCAACTGCCACCAAAGAATAGGGGTGGAACGACTGCAACCAAGGCTGCAATAACCATAATGATCGGAGTGTAGTATTTCGCAAATTTATCAACGAATGCTTGGGCTGGAGCACGCTCCCCTTGTGCTTCTTCAACAAGATGAATAATCTTGGCAATGGTTGTATCTTCTACGTATTTGGTGATTTTTACTTCAATTAGTCCCTCTTCGTTAAGCGTACCTGCAAATACTTCGTCATCTACCGCTTTGGAGACGGGAACAGATTCTCCTGTTATAGCTGCCTGATTGACAGCCGACAAGCCATTCACAATGATTCCATCCATGGCAATTTTCTCCCCTGGTTTGACAATCATGATATCACCCACAGCGATATCGTCCACATGGATTATTATTTCCTGACCATTTCGTCTAACTAGTGCTTCTTTTGGGGCGATATCCATCAATGAACGTATGGATTGTCTTGCTCTGTCCATAGAGAAGCGTTCAAGTGCTTCACTGATTGCAAAGAGAATAACAACAATAGATGCCTCTGCCCATTCACCAATAATGGTAGCTCCAATAACGGCAACGGTCATCAGGGTTTTCATGTCGAAATCAAAGCGTATCAAATTTTGAAAACCGACTTTAAATAATGAATATCCGCCAATTACAATAGAACCTACAAATAACATGGAAGTTACGAGGTTATCTTCTCCATTTACAAAGTGAGAAAGGTAACCAAAAGCAATTAGTAGTGTGGCAAACAGCAATGTACTATGTTTTTTATAAAATGGTGTTTTCTCTTCTTTATGAGCCTTAGTGTCATCTTTAACCCTTTGTATCGTTTGATTCGCTAGTTTTTCAGGAGATACTTTTAGATTCTCAAAAGCACCTGCTTTTTCAAGTTCTTCAACCGATGCATTTCCATATACATCAATTTTAGAAGCGCCAAAGTTTACTTTTGCATCCTCAACTCCAGCTATTTGTTTTACATTTTTTTCAAACTTCCCCGCACAATTTGCGCAGGAAAATCCTTCCACACGGTAAACGTTTTTATCTTTAATTACCACAGGTTCTACCCGTCTTTTAGGTTTCTCTGGTGCCACTTTAAGATTTTCAAAAGCACCAGCCTTTTCTAGTTCTTCAACAGTTGCACTGCCGAAGACATCAATTTTTGAAGCTCCAAAATTTACTTTTGCGTCCTGAACGCCTGGAATCTTTTTAACATTTTTCTCAAACTTTCCTGCACAATTTGCACATGAAAATCCTTGGACCCGATAGACGTTCATTTCTTCTTCCATTAGTTTAACCTTTTGTTCAGACATTGACCTTCACTTCTTTCTTATGTGCTAGGGCGATCATCATTATCTGCCTGATATGTTCATCATCTAAAGAATAGAAAGCTAGTTTTCCTTCTTTTCTAAAGTTGACCACCCCTTGCTTATAAAGCGTACGTAAATGATGAGATGCATTTGCTATCGTAACACCTAAGATATTTGCTATATCACAAACACACAACTCTTCATCCTGACACAGAGCGTAAGTAATTTTTGCTCTATTTTCATCGGCAATAGCCTTTAACATTTGGCTAACACCAGAAATATCAACTGTTTGTAAATCCCCTTGTATTCGATTAACCTTTTCTTCGTCATAACAAAAAATTTCACAAGTATCTTTCTTTTTCATATTATCATCCCATCTTCATTCAAATATTTATTTGAATATATTATAACATTTTCGACTCATCATGTAAGCAAATATTTGAATGAAAATAAAAGAAGTAAGTAGGGCATAAAATTCTAGTCTCAAAAACGAACGTTTACTTAACCCTTCGGGTCCAAATTCTTTATATTGTGCAATCCATCTTTCGATTAAACTTTTAGTCGATATTTCATATTTCTTTGCTAATGCTCTATAACCTAATGAACTATTTAAATATTCTTGAACTACCTTTAATTTAAATTCATATTTATAATGTTTACCCATAAAAATACACCCCAAAAGTTAGACTAAAAATCTAACTATTGGGGTGCACATCAATTCTAAGAAGTCTTTTTTATATTATTAATTTGTTTCTATATGCCCTCTTTGTTAATAATGTTAAATATAAATTGAACATTATTAACAAATTTTGAAAAAGGTGTTGGACGCGTTTACATAATGTAGTATCATATATTGTCGAATAAAATAATAAGGAGTCTTATAAATGAATACAATATTTGCACATCGAGGTTTACCTAAAATCAAACCAGAGAATACATTAGCTTCTTTTGTAAAATGTGGGGAAATTGATAGTTTAAATTGGATAGAAATAGATATAGCTATTACAGCTGATGAAGAATTAATTATTATACATGATGACTTTTTAGATAGAACAACAAACACGACGGGTGAAGTATCTAAATCATATTATGAAGATATTAAAAATGCTTCAGCTGGACTATGGTTCGGGGAACAATACAATAAAGAAACAGTTCCTACATTCAAACAATTAATCGATATTGTAAACAAATATGATCTTAATGTGAATATTGAATTGAAAGGTGTTACAGGCAATAATAGTGTAAACCAATCGAAAAAGTTAATCCAACTTTTAAAAGAAAATCTTGGTTTATTGAATGACAATATTAAAGTGCTTATATCTAGTTTTAATTTTACGTTATTAAAATTAGCTCAAGAATCATTGCCTGAAGTTGAAAGAGCTGTTTTATTTGAAGAACATGCATTTTATCCAGATTGGCAATCAATCGTCGATTATTTAGGATCTAAAACTATACATATAGAGGATAAAGGATTAACAAAAGAAAAGGTTAATCATATTATTACTCAAGGTTATACTTTAAATGTTTGGACAGTAAACGATAAAGAAAGAGCTAACGAACTGTTTAATTGGGGCGTAAACGGCATATTTACAGATATAGCCAATGAGTTACTACACCTAAGTTCGGAAGAAACGGTGCAGTAATATGAATATGTTAATTGAAAAATTAGGCTTAAAAAATAGAAAAGACCTAGTAGGTTTCTTTTCTGTTTTAACAGCAGGACAACTTATATACTCAGGTTTTGAAGCCTTCAAAGGAACTTTTTACAATTTATTACTTGAAGTTTTGAACATATCTAATTCAGAGTTAGGCGTTATATTTAGTTTAATTGGTATATCTGTATTTTTCTATATACCTGGCGGATGGATAAACAACAGGTTTTCTGTTAAATCTATATTAATTTTTGGTTTGGTCGTTCGCTTTGTTACCATGACTGTCGTAATAATGTTTTCTCCCTCATTTAGTATTTTAAAAATAATTGCCATTATATGGGGAATAGTGGACGCTTTCTTTTGGCCAGCAGTATTAAATGGAGTTACTTTATTTACTAACGAAAATAAACGTGCACTCGGTTTTGGTCTCTTAGAATCGGTGAGACGAGCAGAAGAAATGCTAATGAATTTATTAATCGTTGCTGTTATGGCACTCTTTAGTGGACTTATTATATTTAAAGGAGGTATGTTGATATATAATTTATTAATAATACCTCTTATTTTCTTAATTATTAAGTATGTACCTAAGAATGGTATAGCCGTAGAGGGAGAAATCAATGAAAGTGATACATCAAATAAGTCACTCGAAGCGCTTAAGGGAATCTTTTTTGTTTTCTCAAAACCAAAGGTTTGGCTTGCTTCAATCAGTGCTTTAACTATATATTGGTGTTACATAATTTTAATCTATAGTGTCCCATATTTACAAAACATGTATAATTTATCGACGTCGCAAACAGCATTATTTGGGATTTTTAATACTGGTTTAATGGGCGTTTTAATGGGGCTTGTAGCTGGAGTTGTTTCAGATTTCGTTTTTAAATCCTCATCTAAAATGATTTCTGTTGCTTTATTAATTTCGGCTGTCACATTATCGATTGTTGTATTTTTTAAAGTGGATATGATTTTCAGTTTTGTACTTTTAATCTTATTCTCAGTAACTACCTTTTTATCTAAAAGCGTTATTTTAGCTCCGATAGCAGAACTTAAGATACCTGAGAAATATATGGGGTCTGCAATGAGCATAGGATCTTTTGTTGCTTACGCTCCAATATTTTGGGTTTATACCATGAATGGGTCATTACTTGATTTGTATTCTGATGATAAAATCGTTGCTTACGAATTGATATTTAAAATAGGTATAGGAATAGCTATTTTAGGTAGTTTATCCTCCTTATTATTAGTTATTATTAACAAACGAAAAAGCGGAAATACTATATAAGTGAATTAGGTGTACTTTTTTACTCCACCACTGCAATAAACGAGGTTTCAAAGGTATTAAAAAAGCAGCGATAATTATCGCTGCTTTTTATTTATAACTACGTACTACTGGTTTTTCATAATTAGAAATAAATTCTTCTATAGAATCTAAAGAATTACTAAAAAGTGTTTTTTCTCTATCAGTTATAGTTAAAAAGCCATTTTTAACCATGTCATCATACATATTTTCCATTGGATGATAATAACTGTTTATGTTATAGAATATACAAGGACTATCATTTTTGCCAACACCTGCCCAAGATATCACTTCTGTTATTTCTTCCAAAGTACCTGGGCCCCCAGGAAGAGCTATGCAAGCTTGCCCTAATTCTATGAATTTAGATATTTTTAGATATTTCTTGTTTATATTGTTTATACATATCAGTATTATTTACTTTTTTATCAATCTCTATTAATAATTGTTCAGTATATTCTTTTGATAAGTTAGCCTTATCTTTACAATACTTTTGCCATTCTAGTATAGGATCTATTTCACTCACATACCATTCCTCAATATTGGGTAAGATGAATACAAGATATCCTGCTAGTCCATGAATACCATTAGATTCTTTCGCAATTAGCGTGTGTAATATTAGGTGTTCAAATAAATCGCAGTAAACTAAATTTTCCTTATACACAAAATGTATTTATGCATATGGCATTTGAGACATTACAACCCGGTTTATTAGGCATTGTATTTGCAGCACTCGCAGCTGCTATTATGTCTACTGCTTCTGGAACATTACTCGCATCAGCTACCATTATTGCCAATGATTTATTAAAGCCGTTTTTCTTTAAAAATATCGAGGACAAAATGTTTTTATTATTAACGCGTATAACGACTTTGTGCCTTGCTATTATTGCCATTGTAATTGCAATGTCGATTAAAGAAGTGCTCGTTGCAATCGATATCGCTTATGCTATTTTAACAGGAGCTATTTTTATGCCAATTATGTTAGGAATATTTTTCAAATGGATTACTGGTAGAGCAGCATTTTTGGCAATTCTAGTTAGTATTATTACAGTTTTTTTATCTTTAATTATTGTTGGTCCAAGTTCAACCGGAACAATTATTTATGCGATTATTTTAAACACACTTACTTTACTAGGTATATCGTATTATGATAATAACGTAGCAAAGAAAAAGAATAGTATTGATTCAACGCGTACCGAGTGAAATAAAAGGAGGTTTTTCGATGAAGCCATTAAATCAATATATTTATGATATTGAAGTACCTGGTACCCGTCAATTTGCAAATAAAGTTGATCAATATGAAAATACGATTGATTTAACCTTAGGGCAATCAGGATTTGACCCACCTGAATATATTAAAGAAGCAATGATTGCGGCAATAACAGACAACAAATTACGTTACACACATAACAAAGGTCTGTTGGAGTTAAGAGAAACTATTTCAGAATATACTTTTAACAGGCATCAAACATATTTTAATCCTGAAAATGAAATTGTCGTGACTAATGGGGGCTCTGAAGGTATAGATGACGTATTGAGGACAATATTAAATCCGGGTGATGAAGTGATTTTGCCTTCTCCTACGTATTTAGGTTATGAACCTATTATAAAATTAGCAGGTTGTGATACTAAATTGGTAGATACCACAACTACAAATTTTAAACCTACGGCGAACAATCTTGAACAAGCTATTACTGAAAAGACGAAAGCAGTTATTTTTAATTATCCTACAAATCCAACAGGCACGACGCTGACTTATGATGAAATAGCATCGATTGTCAATGTACTAAAAGGTACAGGCATTTATATTATTACCGATGAAATATACAGTGAAAATGTTTATGAACGGAAACATCGCTCATTTATGGAATTTCCAGCAATTCGCAATCAACTATTTGTAATAAATGGCTTATCTAAATCCCATGCATTAACGGGTGCAAGAATAGGTTATGTACTCTCTACGCCCCATCTAATTGAGCAAGTAACAGCTGTACATTTATATAATTCAATATGTGTTGCTACACCAAGTCAATATGGAGCAATCAGCGCATTGAAACATGGTGATGAAGATATTAAAAAAATGAGTCAAGCGTATGTGGAACGACGTAATTATATATATAGTCGAATTCAAAAGATGGGTTTACCTGTTGAAAAACCAGAAGGTGCTTTTTATATTTTTCCTGATATTAGTCAATATAATCCAAATTCATTTGAATTTTGTACGGAGCTTTTAGAAAGTGAGCAACTAGCCGTAGTACCAGGGAAATCATTTTCACAATTTGGTGAGGGACATATTAGATTGTCATTTGCTTGTACTATGCAAGAAATAGCAGAAGCATGTGATAGACTACAACGATTTTTAGCAAACTATGATAAGCAAGTAAATTAATAAGCAAAAGAATATTGTTTGTAATTTTATGTTGAAACATCATTTAACGTATCGCAAGTAGATAGGCACATTTAATATAGTTATTAGCTTATTTTAAAAGTTTAGATATATTTGAAAATAAATATGAGTGGCAGTTTTATTCGTAAGAATTATCTTGATTAGCCAATTAAAATAATATGTAGAGTAGATAATCTATTGATTAGACCTCTATAACGCAAAGGTCGTTGTTTCTTATTAGTCAATTTGTTTAAATTTTTTGAAAATTATTGAATGCGACTATATGGATTGATATACTTTATAATACATATGAATTACGAATATACTGGAGGAATACGCTATGTCAGAAAAAATTGAATTTGTGCAACGTGAAAATCTTAAAGAAAAACCTGATCCAACTGATTTAAGTTTTGGAAAGTATTTCACTGACTATATGTTGAGCTACGACTATGATTTAGATAAAGGATGGCATAATTTACAAATTGTGCCGTATGGTCCAATTGAAATTTCTCCAGCCGCTCAAGCAATACATTATGGTCAAGCTGTATTTGAAGGTTTGAAGGCATACAAACATAATGGCGAAGTTGTCTTGTTTAGACCTGATGAAAACTTTAAACGTATCAATCACTCTTTAGCAAGATTAGAAATGCCCCAAGTAGATGAAGAGACAGTGTTAGAAGGATTAAAACAACTTGTAGATATTGAACGTGATTGGGTACCAGAAGGTGAAGGACAATCATTATACATAAGACCTTATGTCTTTGCTACAGAAGGTGTTTTAGGAGTACGTCCATCTTACTCTTATAAATTACTTATCATTTTATCGCCGTCTGGTTCTTATTATGGTGGTGAATCATTAAGTCCAACTAAAATTTATGTAGAAGATGAATATGTGCGTGCAGTTCGTGGTGGCGTTGGCCATGCTAAAGTAGCAGGTAACTATGCAGCGAGTTTATTAGCGCAAACGAATGCCTCTAAATTAGGTTATGATCAAGTGTTATGGCTAGATGGTGTGGAACAAAAATATGTAGAAGAAGTTGGCAGTATGAATATCTTCTTCGTCGAAAATGGTAAAGTTATAACACCAGAATTGAATGGCAGTATTTTACCAGGTATTACACGTAAATCGGTAATTGAGCTAGCCAAACAATTAGGTTATGAAGTAGAAGAACGCCGTGTATCCGTTGAGGAATTAATTGAATCTCATAAACAAGGTGAGTTAACTGAAGTGTTTGGTACAGGTACAGCGGCAGTTATTTCACCAGTAGGCCAATTGAAGTATGGTGAACAAGAAATTATTATTAATAATAATGAAACAGGTCCAGTTACGCAAAAACTTTATGACAACTATGTTGGCATTCAAAGTGGTCAATTAGCTGATCCACAAAATTGGAGAGTAGTTGTTCCTAAATATTAAACTTTTTATGTTATAACTAATATTATTAGACGCAAAAATTAACTAAAATTGTAACATAGTACAGTGAAGTAGGGCATGAAAATCTATTGATTTCAGCGCTACTTCTTTTTTAATTAAATTGAGTATCATTTTTTGATATGATGAGAAAGTATAATACTAATAGTTATGCTATAGCATGGCATAATTGATATGAACTTAATAAAATGGATGTAAGTATGGGAGAGTAGGCACTTATGAAATGGATTTTATTTGATAAAGATGGCACATTGATACATTTTGATAGGAGTTGGATGAAGATTGGTCTCCAATTAGTAGATGACTTTATGACACAATATGAATCGGCTATAGGTGATGTGACAGAGGCTTATAAGCGATTAGGTATCGTGAATAATGAAATTCAACAAGGTACAGTTATGGCGTCTGGCTCGTTAGATGAAATCATTAATGCCTTTGATAACCTAGCAGGTCAAGATGTCTCATCATGGGCACAACAACGAAGTCAAACATTAGTTGATCAACGTGTGCCTGAAAATGTGTGGGTAGAAGGTGTCGATCAAACAGTCAAAGCTTTACATCAGCAGGGCTATAAACTAGGTATTGTTACTAGCGATACGAAAAAAGGTGTCGAACAATTTTTAACTGATACAAATATGCATAAATACTTTGATGTGGTTATTTCAACTGAAGCAAATGCAGTAGAGAAACCTAATCCAGAGGTGCTAAAACCATTATTTGATAACTATGATGTCGATTCAATTGATGTTATGATCGTCGGTGATACAGCTAATGATATTAAAACTGGGAAAAATGCACAACTTGGGCTTAGTGTTGCAGTATTAACGGGTGTGGATATTAAAGAAACGTTTACAGAAGCAGATTATATTTTACCTACTGCCAATCAAGTGTTAGATATATTAAATTAATAGTAGAGTTTTCTAAGATATGTCATAATATACGAAACGTATATTATGACTTTTTTATAACAGAGGTGAGAGACGTGATTGATGGGAAGTATGCTGTATATCAAAGCGAAACATATAAAGTTGTTGATATAAGTGGTAGTGAAGTGTTGCTTGTTACAGAAGATGCAGCGAGCGAACTAAAGGGATTTCAAGCAGAAACTACAACACACACATTACATACGCTGTATTATAAACATGTGCAACGTGATAAGTTAGATGAGTTATATGAGTTGTTTCAAGAAGCACGATATCAAGGGGCTATATTTGACTATTATCAAGATAATGAAGGCAATCATTATATAGGTACAAATGATCAAGAAAAAGCGAATACGTTTGGTTTAGTTGCATCACTTGATGATTATTATAGTGCAGTGGTGGCTGAAGAAGACATAGAAAAAATTATTCATCGACATCATTTAGAATAAAAAAAGAGGGGCATGAGTTTACTCATAGCTCCTCTTTTTAGGTTGAATATTTAATGTTGTCGTTGATCTACGTTTCTATAAGTATCAATAACTGTTTTGATTTTATTGATGACACCGTCAAGGGAGTCTGGGTCATCATGTAAGTCATATTCATTGATGTTAACTCTGACTACTGGACAAGCGTTAAATTCGCTAACCCAATTGTCATAGCGTTGGAATAGTTTTTGCCAATATGCAGGATCTGTGTCAATTTCCATTTGACGGCCACGTTGTTTAATACGTTCAATGACATCATTATAATCACATTCTAAATAAATAAGGACATCTGGTTTTGGGAAGTATGGTGTCATAACCATAGCATTAAATAATTCAGAATACGTATGGAAATCTTCAGGAGTCATAGTTCCTTGTTCTTCGTGCATTTTCGCAAAAATATCGACATCTTCATAAATAGAACGATCTTGAATAAAGCCGCCACCATATTCAAACATACGTTTTTGTTCTTTAAAACGTTCGGCTAAGAAATATATTTGTAAATGAAAGCTCCAACGTTCAAAATCGTGATAAAACTTATCTAAATATGGGTTATGTTCTACGTTCTCAAAAGAAGTACGGAAGTTTAAGCGTTCGGCTAATGCTTTAGTTAACGTTGATTTACCTACACCTACTGTACCCGCAATGGTAATCACTGCGTCTTGTGGTATACCGTAATTATTCATGTACATTTCCTCCAATCATGGGTTTCACTAAATTTAATATATAAGCATAATCATCTGCGTGTTGTACAAAATCAAGATGGGTCGTATCAATTTTAATGACATTCGCACCTTCAGCTTTTAACGTATCGTAATATTGATTATAATCTCGTTTCAATGATAATAAATAGTCATCTGAAATTTGATGCTCAAAGCTACGATTGCGTTGTGCAATTCGTGACTTTAACACTTGTAAGTCGGCATCCAGAAAGATAATCATATTAGGCATTTGTAAGTCTTCAGTTAAAATATCATAGATACGGGAGAATTTTTCAAACTCTACAGGTGTAAGTGTGTTATGTGCAAATATTTTATTTTTGTGGATATGATAATCGCTGACAATACCATTTTGAATTTGGGCAATGTCTTGAAATTGTTTATATCGATTACATAAGAAAAACATTTCGGTTTGGAAGCTCCATTTTGAAATGTCTTCATAGAACTCTGATAAAAAAGGATTTTCATCGACAATCTCTTTTTCTTCGTAAAAATTGAACTCACAACTGAGTTTATGTGTTAATGAGGATTTACCGACACCGATCGGTCCCTCTATTGCTATAAATGTGTTTTTCATAATTAACGCTCCAATGTTAAAATAGACAATAAGTATTGTACCATATGTGAGGAGTAAGACCCATGACAAGAGATGAATTTTATATGGAAATTGCGTTGGCAGAAGCACGCAAAGCAAATAATATTGGAGAAGTACCGATTGGTGCAATCATTGTGAAAGATGAAGAAGTTATCGCTAGAGCACATAATTTGAGAGAAAATTTGCAAGACCCAACAGCGCATGCAGAGCATATTGCAATTCAAAAGGCAGCTGAAGTAATAGGTAGTTGGCGCTTAGAAGGTTGTACATTGTATGTTACTTTGGAACCTTGTGTGATGTGTGCAGGGACTATTGTTATGAGTCGTATACCACATGTTGTGTATGGCGCACCAGATCCGAAGGGTGGATGTGGCGGTAGCTTGATGGATTTAATACAAGAAGCACGATTTAATCATCGTGCCAGTGTAACATCTGGTATATTAGAGCAAAGTTGTGCTGAAATGTTAACGTGTTTTTTTAAAAACATTAGAAAACAGAAAAAAATCAGTCGAACAGAGGATAATACAAATAGCTAAAGATTTGTTAAACTATATAATGTGTTACAAATTTGTGGCAAATGAGAATAATTCATAGTGTTTGTGTGATTGAGAAAAGAAGGAAATGAGGTCATTAATAATGATAAATTTAATTGCAACAGATATGGACGGGACGTTATTAAATGCGGCACATGAGATTTCAGAGGAGAATATAAATGCGATTCATTATGCGCAATCACTAGGTATCACAGTAGTTATTGCCACAGGAAGAGCTTTTTATGAAGCGAGTACACCCGTTGCACAAACTGATTTAAAAGTACCATATATATGTTTGAATGGTGCAGAAGTTAGGGATGAATCTTTCAATATTAGTAGTACTTCAAATTTAAACCGTGAGTTAATTGATAGAATTACTGGTGAACTGAACAGTGAAGATATTTATTATCAAATCTATACGAATATTGGTATTTATACGGAAAATCCAGAACGTGATTTAGAAATTTATATCGATATTGCAGAACGTGCAGGTCAACAAGCAGATGTTGAAAAGATTAAAGCTGGTATTCAAAAACGTATTGATAATGGTACGTTAAAAGTGGTGGAAAACTACGATAAAATTAAAGAAACTCCCGGAGAAATCGTCATGAAAATATTAGCATTTGATAGCGATTTGGAGAAGATTGATCGTGTCAGTGCTAAGTTGGCCGAGTCTGGTAGTCTAGCTGTTTCTTCTTCTTCTAGAGGGAATATTGAAATCACACATGCGGATGCTCAAAAAGGAATTGCATTAGCTACAATTGCCGAAAAACTACATATTGATATGGATAATGTTATGGCGATAGGAGATAATCTCAATGATATTTCTATGTTAGAACGTGTTGGTTATCCGGTAGCAATGTCAAATGGTACTGAAGAAGTGAAAGCAGCATCTAAATATATCACTGAAACAAATGAAAACAGTGGTGTGGGCAAAGCCATCATGAAATTGCTTGCAGAATGTAACAAATAATACTATGAGGTGACATAAATGAAAGGTTTAATAATTGTTGGAAGTGCCAAAGTTGGCTCTCATACAACAGCGTTATCAAAATATTTGAAAGGTCATTTTGAAACGCATGATTTTGAAGTAGAAATTTTTGATTTAGCTGATAAACCTATACATCAGTTAGATGTTTCAGGAGCGTTAGCGCCTCTAGAAACTTACAAAGCAAATTTACAAGAGCTACAAACTAAAGCACGCGAAGCGGACTTTTTCGTGCTAGGTACACCAAACTACCACGGTTCGTACTCTGGTATTATAAAAAATGCGTTAGATCATTTAACTATGGATGATTTTAAAATGAAACCAGTTGGCTTAATTGGTAACAGTGGTGGAATTGTCAGTGCAGAACCACTATCTCATTTACGTTTGATCGTCCGTACATTATTAGGTATCGCGATACCAACTCAAATTGCTACACATGACTCTGATTATAAAAAATTAGATGATGGTACATATTATTTAGCAAATGAAGAGTTCCAATTACGTGCGAGATTGTTCGTAGATCAAATTGTTTCATTTGCTCAAAATAGTCCATATGAACATTTAAAATAAACCATTTTTCTTAGCTACTTAAATATGATGTTTGCGTTAGAGACAGTTACATCGGTCTACGTAAGGCGTCGTACTTAAGTAGCTTTTATTGTGGCGTCATAATTACAGTGTTAACAATTTCTTTGAACCGTAAAAGTAAGTTGTTGATTTTAGCTAATTGAATATCATATAAGTGTATGCGGCGTTCATCGTGTAAATCACGTTCTTTCTTGAGTAAACCTAAAGCGATAAGGTTACTGAGTTGTGTTGAAATGGGTGTGTTTTTGTTGTACAGTGCTTGTTTTAATTCAGTTGCTTCGATGCTGTGCTTATTAATTGTCGCAATTTTATCTAATATAACAATTTCAACTAATGTTAAATTTAAATCTTGCTTGATTAATCGTTTTATTAAAGTACGTTTTTCTTCGTAATGAATAATATTCATAATATAAAACCTCCAATGAATAAAGTGACAATGTCAGTGAGTCGGATTTTTAATAAATTCCGGCTATATAAAAAATCAATTAAGCTGAGTTATTTCTGTGTTTGAAATGATAGTGTGTTATCGAACATTGTGTCACTTTAATGTATGTATAATAGGTGGAAAATAAATTTAAAATAAGATGGTTAACAGGTATTAAGTAGTAGCCATATAAGTATTTACTATATGCCCATTATTGTAATATTTTTTTGACTAGATAGAAATAAAGTTTTTTTACTCTTAGTAGCTAAATATTTACTATATAAAATGTTGATAATCTAGATATTGTTAAAATATTAATAAATAATGCTTTTATTTACAAATTAACAAAATGGGGGTGGGATAGAAATCTGAATTTATTAAATGGATTGCGTTGTCTTACTTCGACATGGATGGCTAAAACTGACCAAGTTTCCGGCTTTGTTGGCAGTTTTTGTGCACGCTTTCCGCGGGCACTGCCTTAGCCTGTAGTCTTCGGCAAGTGCTATTCCCGCAGGAGTTGGCACAAAAGACTGCCAATATTATAGATAAACGCTTAGGAGACCTAAAATTTAAGGGCAATTTAATGCTAATACAAAAAGAGACTGGGACGAATCAATTTTGTCCCAGTCTCTTAAAATGTTTATATGAAATTATTTACGATATTTTAATTTAGCAAAAGCATCATGTTGGTGGATTGATTCTTCGTTACGACATTCAATATCAAAACCGTCTATCCAGTCTAATTCTACTAAATCTGCAGCGATTAAACGAATTAAATCTTCGACAAAACGAGGGTTTTCGTAGGCACGTTCAGTGACACTTTTTTCGTCAGGTCTTTTTAAAATTGGATAAAGGATAGAACTTGCATTTGCTTCCATAGCATCTAAGATTTTTTCTTTATAATCATCGATAAGTTCTTTATCTTTATTCATATATGCTTTGACCGTAACAATACCACGTTGATTATGTGCAGAATATTCACTAATCTCTTTTGAACAAGGGCACAGTGTAGTAACTGCCGCTTCGACAGTTAATTCTTTTCTGGTAACGGAGTGTTTATCGATAGCTAAACCATAAGTAACATCTGCATGTCCGACTGCTTTAATGTTAGTTACTGGGCTAATGCGATCGAAGAACCATTTACCAGACACATCGACACCGGCATCATTTTGATTCATACTTTTTTGTAAGCTTTGTAATACTTGATATAAAGCAGTGAAATCTAACTCAATCCCATTATTGTAATGTTTTTCCACACTTTCTAAAATTCTACTCATGTTAATGCCTTTTTCATCTAGTTTTAAACTCGTTGAAAAACTAAATGTACCAGCAGTTTGGAAACGATCAATTAGTACAGGATAGACCAAGTTTTTAATGCCAACTTCTTCTATTTCAAACAAGAAATTTTTATGCGTACTTTGTAGGTCTTTCATTTTTTCTTTAATTGTTGGTTTAGTACCTTCGATAGGGTCGACAGAACCGAAGTGTTTCCATCTGCCTTCTCTTGTAGATAAATCAAATTCAGTCATGCTATTGCCTCCACTTAAGATTCAAAGTTATAAGTCCAATAAGGTTCAACTTCTAAGAAGCCTTTTGCTTCACCAGATAGTTCC
This sequence comes from Staphylococcus sp. GDY8P72P, assembly GCF_016890655.1. NCBI lineage: Bacteria > Bacillati > Bacillota > Bacilli > Caryophanales > Staphylococcaceae > Staphylococcus > Staphylococcus sp. GDY8P72P. Next base: position 101,965 of record NZ_JAFEQJ010000008.1, read on the forward strand.
GGTGTGGCCAATTGTTGTAAGAAAGGACCTGTTTGTGATGCGTGTGCTTCAAATGCGCGTAGTTTTACCTCTTTATAATCACTGATCTCATTTAAGATATCAGGCTCACCTAATTTTTCGGGAGCATCATTGCTAAATGCTACTAATTGTAATCTTGGTCTTTCATTTTTAGGCATACGACCGACAGTACGTACGACTGCTTCTGCAGTGGCTTCATGGTCAGGGTGCACTGCAAATTGTGGATAAAATGAAATAATCACTGACGGTTTTAATTCATCTATCAATGATTTTATCATAGCGTCCATTTCATCATTTGGTTCGAATTCGACAGTTTTATCACGCAATCCCATTTTACGTAAATCTGTGATGCCTATTGCTTCCATTGCTGCTTCTAGCTCTTTTTCGCGAATATCTGGTAACGACTCTCTAGTTGCGAACGGTGGATTCCCGAGGTTACGACCCATCTGACCTAAAGTTAGGCATGCATAAGTGACGGGAACGCCGTTATCAATATAGCGTGCAAGTGTTCCGGCTGATGAGAATGTTTCATCGTCTGGATGTGGAAAGACAACCAGTACGTGATTTTCTTCTGACATATGTGGTGTCCTCCTTTAAATATTAAATGGTTGTGTGCTGATTTCTAATGTAGCTGCAAGTTGACCTTCATAATTAAAACCTGCAATTAGAAATTCTCCATTATCATTGATTTCGTAATGTGTTAATCCTTGTACATAAACCCATCCATTATTTGTAAGTTTTAAACCAACGCGAAATGGGTCTTTGTCGCCACCTTTTAATTGTGCATGTTCAAAGGTAATATTGATATTTCTTAAAAATGTCCCTGCATTAAAAACACGTTGATCAAAATGGTTGGCATACGCGCCATTTGTAGTCTCAACATGGATATAAACAGGCTTATTTGCATATGATGTTAGTATGGATTGTACTTTTTCTCGTTCGATAAGTTCCAACAACTTCACTCCCTGTTTGATGTTTAGTAATTTAAGTGATTAAACATAACATTCACTAATATCATGAATGCTAATACTAAAAATCGGAATAAGAATATATTTTAAATAGGAAAAAACATCCTATACCAGTTTATTAAAATAACTACATTTAATTACTATTATTTTTCTATTCTACTAAAAACTGCGGTAGAAATGTATAACTATGCTCAATTAATTTTATAAATTGAATATTAATGATACAGGATTTTAGGTTAAATAACTAGCCCCATGATAAACTAAGAGTTGATAATGTTATTTGCTGTTAATGATGCCAACAGTATACATTTAAATAAAAGTATCGAAAAGTTTATAGAGGGGGAAGTTTTGTGAAAATAACTAATTTAGGTTCGCAGTCTTATGCATCTTTTTATGTAGCGTGTGAATTATTTAAGCAGATGAACGGTGATAAGCATAGTAAGTTAGGCCTAGCTACTGGCGGGACGATGGTTGACGTGTATCGATTTTTAGTAGAGTTATTGCATAAAAATCAACTTGATGTGAGTGATGTTATAACGTTCAATTTAGATGAATATGTCGGTTTAACTTCAAACCATCCACAAAGTTATCATTATTATATGAATGATATATTATTTAATCAATATCCTTACTTTACTACAACACAAACTTATATTCCAAGAGGCGATGCTGATGATTTAGATCAAGAAGCTAAGCGCTACGAACAACTTATAGATGAGTTAGGGCCGGTTGATATTCAAATATTAGGCATTGGAGAAAATGGTCATATTGGCTTTAATGAACCAGGCACTGATCTTAATAGCCCAACACACATTGTAGATTTAACAGAAAGTACCATTCAGGCAAATAGTCGCTATTTTGAACATGAAGCTGAAGTACCAAAACAAGCAGTGTCGATGGGATTAGCATCAATTTTAAAGGCGAAGCGGATTATTTTATTAGCATTTGGAGAGAAAAAACAAGCAGCTATAACAAAATTAGCACAAAAAGAAGTAAATAAAGATGTGCCAGCAACTATATTACATGCACATCCCAATGTGGAAATATATGTAGACGATGCGGCAGCACCTTTTTAATTAACATATCGTTTTAATCATGTTTTCTCAGGGTAGAGATGTAATGTACGAAATATAAGCAGTTTTTATGCATATTGAAGTGTATTTTAGTAGCATTAAGATATGATGAAATATTGAAAGGATGAGATTATTGGAATTACAATTAGCAATTGATTTATTAAACAAAGAAGAAGCAGCAGAGTTAGCTAATAAAGTAAAAGACTATGTTGATATTGTAGAAATTGGTACACCAATAGTAATCAATGAAGGTTTACCATCTGTACAGCATTTAAATGACAATGTTGACGGCGTTAAAGTTTTAGCAGATTTAAAAATTATGGATGCTGCCGATTACGAAGTAAGCCAAGCAGTTAAATTTGGCGCAGATGTTGTAACCATCCTTGGTGTTGCAGAAGATGCATCAATTAAAGCAGCAGTTGATGAAGCACATAAACATGGCAAACAATTATTAGTAGATATGATTGCAGTACAAGATTTAGAAAAACGTGCGAAAGATTTAGATGATTTAGGCGCAGATTATATCGCTGTTCATACTGGTTATGACTTACAAGCTGAAGGTCAATCTCCTTTAGAAAGTTTACGTAAAGTTAAATCTGTAATTAGTAATTCTAAAGTAGCAGTTGCAGGTGGTATTAAACCAGATACAATTAAAGATATTGTTTCAGAAAATCCTGATTTAATTATTGTTGGTGGCGGCATTGCTAATGCAGATGATCCAGTTGCTGCAGCAAAAGCTTGTAAAGCAGCTATAGAAGGTAAATAATTATGGCAGAAATTACAAATTATCGTTTAATATTAGATGAAATAGAACAAACACTATCTAATATTAAATCAGAAGAAACGAGTACTTTTTTAACGCAGCTATTGGATGCTAAAAACGTATTTGTATCTGGTAAAGGTAGATCTGGTTTTGTAGCAAATAGTTTTGCTATGCGCCTAAATCAACTTGGTAAACAAGCACATGTTGTGGGAGAATCTACCACACCTTCTATTCATCAAGAAGATTTGTTTGTAGTCATTTCTGGCTCTGGTTCAACTGCTCACCTGAAAATATTAGTAGAAAAAGCTAAAGAGAGTGGGGCGCAGGTTGTTGTATTAACAACACAACCTGAGTCACCAATCGGCACATTGGCAGACTCAGTCATCGAGCTTCCAGCTGGCACTAAATATGATGCTGAAGGTTCAGCTCAACCTTTAGGTAGTTTGTTTGAGCAAGCATCACAAATTTTCCTAGATAGTTTAGTTTTGAATTTAATGGAAAAATTATCAGTTGATGAAGAAACAATGCAACAGAACCACGCTAATTTAGAATAATAGTAATAATAAAAAGTCTGGAACAGTAAGCTGTTTCAGACTTTTTTCTATCTTCGATAAATTTCAAACGTGGAGACAATGTTATATTGTCACAGTATTTTCACGCTTCCCTAAATAATAAGATTGTTTATTGTTGAAGGAGAAGTGGGATTGTTCACCACATGAGTGTTGATAAACGATTTGAGCTAACGTATCTTTACCATTTTAAAAGGTATGTTAGCTATTTTTATAGGATAAATTGGGTTAAGGTTACTACTGTAATGCCATATACGTTGTTAGCTTATAAATGTTAATATATAATATATATAGGTTAACAAAGGGGTGAAGGTGAAAAGATGAAAGTTTGGAGCAATATACAGTATTTCGCACAAACTCAACCTGACAAAAAAGCTTTGATATTTGATGCTAACTGTGTCACGTATGAGGAACTGTGTCACGCTATCAAAGAACAAGCGGATATGTTAGATAGTATTAGCGATGGGCAACGTGTTGCCTTGACGATGACGAATCCATTAGCTACGATGATTGCCTATTTTGCGGTATTACTAAAGGGTGGCGTTCCGTGTGTATGTGATTTTAGATGGCCTGATGCCAAATTAAGAGAGATTTGTGCACATTATCATATTAATTATCAACTTAACGATGATGGCGTATTAACAGAAAAACACAAATATAACCATGTACAACAGGTGACTGATTTATTACATATTGGATTTACTTCAGGAACGACAGGTATCCCTAAAGCTTATTATCGTGGTGAAAACTCTTGGATTGCATCGTATAAACAAAATGAGGCATTAATGGTTCACCCCATTGAAGTTATTGTAGCTCCAGGACCGCTTGCGCATTCACTATCATTATATGCGTGTGTGTTTGCCTTATATACTGGTAGAACATTTATTGGGCAACAACACTTCGAAGCACAACAGTGTATACGGAACATGCAACAGAACGATGGTACTTTCGCATTTATGGGAGTGCCAACGATGCTCCAACAATTAGTTAATTACTACGCACATATACCATACCTGCACTATATTTTTAGTACAGGTGACAAATTACATATTGCGTTGAGAACACGCATTCAGCAATTATTTAGTCAGGCAACACTGATAGAATTTTTTGGTTCTTCAGAGGCTAGTTTTATTAGTTATAACATTGATAATAGTGCGCCAGCACAATCCGTTGGCAAAGTATTTCCAAATGTAAAAGTCCAGATTGTCGAACCTGATAATGAGGGCATAGGTTTGTTGTATGTAAACAGCGACATGGTCTTTGATGGTTATGTCGATGCAAGCACACCTACTAAAGAGTGGATTACTATTGGTGATTATGCTCATTTAGATACTCATCAATATTTATTTTTACATGGTAGAGAAAATGATCGCCTGATTATCGGAGGCAAAAATGTTTATCCTATGGAAATTGAAAAAGCAGTAGTGTTACATCCAGATATTGAAGAAGCTGTGATTATTAGTCGTCCGCATGCACAATTAGGTGAACTGGCTATTTTACTTTATACCGGATCAAGTGAAATCTCATATACAGCAATGAAAAGTCATTTGATTACGCATTTGGCACGTTATCAAGTGCCATCTAAAGTAGTAAAAGTACCTAAAATGACATATACCCATAGCGGTAAAATAGCACGTGCACATATGAAGGAACGTTATTTAAAAGGAGAGTTTAAGGGATGAAACAACCAGTTATAGTGGCAGCTAAGCGTACACCATTTGGTAAATATGGCGGTGTTTTGAAGCACCTTGAGCCGGAAGATTTATTGATGACTTTATATGATCACTTTAAATTACAACACTCTGATAGTTTGGCCGGTGTGGATGATATTATTTTAGGTAATGTTGTTGGAAATGGTGGTAACATTGCACGAAAATCATTGCTAGAAGCAGGATTAGCGCACTCGATACCAGGGGTCACGCTTGATAGACAATGTGGTTCTGGTTTGGAGGCAATCATGCATGCATGTAGAATGATTCAAGCTGGCGCAGGCGAAATTTATATTGCTGGTGGTGTCGAAAGTACAAGTCGGGCACCGTGGAAAATTAAAAGACCACAATCCGTCTATGATACAAAATTACCTGAATTTTATGAACGTGCTGCTTTTGCACCAGAGGGTCAAGACCCATCTATGATTCAAGCAGCAGAAAATGTGGCACGTACTTATCATGTGTCGCGAGAAGCACAAGACAAATATGCCCATGAGAGTCATAGAAAATCTCTATTAGCGCATCAACAAGGGGTTATGTCCCAGGAAATAATTCCTTTAACAGTTAAAGGAGAAGAGGTTGCACTAGATGAAAGCATCAAGCCTAAATTAACATTGAAAAAATTATCACGCTTACGTTCAATATTGCCTGATGGTACTGTTACAGTTGGTAATTGTTGTATGAAAAATGATGGGGCAGTCATGCTGTTGATTATGGAGGCGAAAACTGCACAACGTTACGGTTATACTACCGGCTTACGTTTTGTTGATGGTCGTACAACTGGGGTCGACCCTCAACTGTTGGGTATTGGACCATTCCCAGCAGTGCAACAATTATTGGAGCGTCAACAATTAACTATAGAAGATATTGATGCCATAGAATTAAACGAAGCCTTTGCTTCTCAAGTAATTGCAAGTCAACAACAGTTACATATTACACCGCAACAGTTAAATAAATATGGAGGAGCCATTGCAATCGGTCACCCGTATGGCGCCAGTGGTGCTGCACTTGTGACGCGCTTATTCTATATGACGGCAGCGCGTAAATCTATTGCTACGATGGGTATCGGAGGTGGCATGGGCAATGCAATACTTTTCGAACGTTGGTAGTGAATGGCAAACTATTTACTTTTCCACACAACTTGTAACAGACTATAAAGACTTATGCCAAATAAAACACGGTGCAACAGATGAAGTACCACCTTTACTATGTGCTCGGGTGTGGCAAAATTTTAAGCTATTTCAAATATTTAAAGACCGTAGTATTGCACTTGTCAGCACTGACTTAACACAACATCATAAATTAAACTGTGATATGACATATCAAGCTAAATTAACATGTAAAAATATTAAACAACTTAAAAAATATACGAAATATACATTTGTTTTAGAAATTTTTGAACACCATTCATTGTGTCTAGCCATAACACAACAGTTCATAGAATGGAGGTCTGAAAATGCAAATTTCTGAGGAGATGTTGCAACAATATTTAACGTTAGTGAATGACCCTAATCCCATACATCAGGATATTGTACCTGGACAATTAGTGGTAGAAATAGTCTTTGCAGAGTGCAATATAACTTGGCAATACTTTAAAATAAAATACGTTGAACCGATTGAAATAAATGAACAAATTACCATAAGCGACTTGTCAGACTCCTGTATTATAGTTTCGAATGCGGATAATGGAGTAAAGAAAGTAATCTTAACTAAAAACGATGAACTATAAAGTTATGCGTTTCTTAATTTTAAAAATAATTATTACAAATGCTAAAAAACTGACTATTGTATGATTATTAAAAATTAAATAAATAATTTTTGTTAAAATTTGACAAAAAATTTTAACTACGTATAATGTTATAACATGTTAAAGGAGTGACATGTTCAATGGATTTTGATAAAAACGAAATAAACATGGTCAATGCCAAGAAAGCGAAAAAAACTGTTTTTGCTACTGGCCTTGGCAATGCTATGGAATGGTTTGATTTTGGTCTTTATTCCTACTTGGCAGTCATCATTAGTCAAAACTTTTTCAGCTCAGTTGAAAATGACCAATTAAAATTAATTTTCACTTTTGCAACCTTCGCTATTGCGTTCTTACTGAGACCAGTAGGAGGCATTATCTTTGGTATCATTGGTGATAAGTACGGACGTAAAGTAGTATTAACAACAACTATTATCATGATGGCATTTTCTACATTGTTAATAGGTATACTACCTACATATGATCAAATTGGAATTTGGGCACCGATATTATTATTAGTTGCTCGTATTTTGCAAGGATTCTCAACCGGTGGAGAATATGCAGGTGCAATGGTGTATGTAGCTGAATCTTCTCCAGATAAAAAGCGAAATACTTTAGGTAGTGGCCTAGAAGTTGGGACATTATCAGGGTACATTTGTGCTTCAGTAATTACAGCAATTTTATTTTATGCGTTAAATGATGAGCAAATGGCAACATGGGGTTGGAGAATTCCATTTATCTTAGGATTATTCTTCGGTATTTTTGGTTTCTATTTACGTAGAAAACTAGAAGAATCACCAGTATATGAAAATGACATTCAAAAACAACCAAAACGTGACACCATTCGTTTCTATACGATTATACGTTATTACTATAAAGATATTATTGTCTGCTTTGTGGCAGTGGCATTCTTCAACTGTACAAATTACATGGTAACGTCATATTTACCATCGTATTTGCAAGGTACAATTAAAATGGAGAGTGGAACAGTATCAGTCATTATCACACTAGTAATGGCATTTATGATACCGTTAGCTTTAATGTTTGGACGATTAGCTGATAAAGTTGGAGAGAAAAAGGTCTTTTTAATTGGGTTAATCGGGTTAACATTGACAAGTGTATTTGCATTCTCACTAATGCAATTAGAACATATTGCATTTATTGTGATCGGTGTGTTCATTTTAGGATTTTTCCTATCAACATATGAAGCAACGATGCCTGGTTCATTACCGACAATGTTCTACACACATATTCGTTATCGTACATTAGCTGTAACATTTAACGTCTCTGTTTCGTTATTTGGTGGTACGACGCCATTAATCGCATCTTCTTTAGTAGCGAAAACGGGCGATCCATTATCACCAGCATACTATTTAATGGCGATGAGTATTGTGGGGATTTTAGTTGTAGGTTTATTACATGTTAGTACATCACATAAATCACTTAAAGGTTCGTATCCAAATGTCGACAATCAAGAAGACTATGATTATTTTGTTGAAAATCCGGATAAAGCATTGTGGTGGACGAAAGATAAACGAGTATAATTTATTTTCGGCATTATTAAAAGAGGTTGGGACAATATTGATTTGTTCCAACCTCTTTTAATATTGGCAGTAGCTGACT
>NZ_JAFEQJ010000008.1:110465-256439 GCF_016890655.1 Staphylococcus sp. GDY8P72P
TCTGTCCCACTCCCTTTTTTACATACTAAAAGCGACGATTGAGTTAGTAAACCTCGAGGTGCTCTCCAGGTTATTAAAGGGGACAATCTTTAATCTAACTGCTTTATCGCCGCTTAAAAGTGAGTTTTTAGGGTTGTGTGTTTAAAAGTATCATGCGTAAGGGGACAGCTTAGCAAGTACTTTAAATACGACTTTATTCATACTTTTTGGGGAGTAATTTTATGTTCAATCTTTTAAGTCTTGGTACAGTATTTTGTTGTTCTAAGGTGTGAAGTGTTAATAACTTAGTTTCATGTTATCAACATCGTGCTCTAGTAGAGAGAGTAATTTGTATAATTCATTATTACTAAAATGTTCATCACATTTTACTGTAATGGTTTTGAAGGTTTTAGTAATAATTTCATAAATTGGATTACCATTGTCAAAAGCTTGTCTATAAATAATCATGATGTAATACCTCCTTTGCTCTCTACACTTAATATGGTATCGTAATATGATTTGATTTTCATGGGGCTAGGGTATCAATTTATACTACGACTATCGTCTAAGTTTAAAATGTAAAGTTTATGTTCTATTGTTTTAATGTGTTTGTAGCGTTTTTGTACAATTGGGATACTAGCGTTAGTTAACCTAACTTGTAGATTACTAATGAAACTTACCTCCTTTGTTCGCTACAATTTTATTATATTACAGGGTATAACCGCATGCATGAGTCTTGTGTATTAACTTATCCTACGACTTTATTATTATGTAAGTTAAGAGGAGTGGGTTGTTAAGTTGCATAGTGAACAGTGATTTAAGATGAGATTAGGATATAAATGTCCATTTTAAATATTCGATTTTGACTGTGCATGCTTGACTAGGGGGATGGTTCGAGCCTGTAGTCTCTCACTCGTACTATTTCCTCGGGCATCAACATGATACAAAATCGATACAACATGTACTTTGTTATTAAAAAACAATCGATTTTGACCGTGCATGCTTGCCTGGGGTATGGATCGAGCCTGTAGTCTCTCACGCATACTATTTCCCCGGGCGTCAGCACGTTTCAAAATCGGTACAATTTATATTTGGTTAATCAAATATAAGGATCTTCGAAAACATAAAAGTTAAACAAGAACTTGTGTTTGTCTTAATGACATTGAATATAGGAAGGGCAGTAGTTCAGCAATCAACAAATTTTCATAAAACTAAAGAAAACATCAATTACTATATCTTACAATAGAAATTGATGTTTTTTAGTCAGAGATATTCATGTGTATGTTATTTAGTTGTTTTATGACGATGAATTATACTTCTGTTACTTCTACATCGATATGTTCGACACGGTTATGTGCACCGTGATCGACTGGACCGACAAATTGATTCATTTTCCAACCGTTTTTAATAGCGGAAGCAACAAATGCTTTTGCAGCGATTACTGCTTCTTTTGGTGATTTACCATTTGCTAGGTAAGCTGTTGTTGCGGCAGCAAATGTACATCCTGCACCGTGATTGTAACTTTGTTGGAACATAGGGGTTGTGAGTTGATAATACTGCTCGCCATCATAGTATAAATCATATGATTTATCTTGATCTAAGGCTTTTCCACCTTTAATGATAACGTGTTGTGCACCTTGGTCATGAATGATTTGTGCTGCTTTTTTCATGTCGGCTATAGACGTTAATTTGCCTAATTGTGATAACTGTCCTGCTTCAAATAAGTTAGGTGTTACAACAGTTGCCTTAGGTAATAGGTATTCAATCATAGCATCTGTATTTCCCGGGTTAAGTACTTCATCTTCACCCTTACATACCATTACTGGATCAACTACAAAGTAATCTGCACCAGATTGTACATAAGCTTCACCAGCACGCTTAATGATTTCTTCCGTGCCTAACATACCTGTTTTTACAGCGTCAGGTCCAATTGAAATGGCAGTTTCTAGTTGTTTTTCAAAGACGTCAAATGGGATTGGTGTTACGTCATGTGACCAAGTGGCCTTATCCATAGTAACGATAGAAGTTAAAGCAACTATGCCATACGTTTGTAATTCTTGAAAAGTTTTTAAATCAGCTTGCATACCAGCTCCGGCACTTGTGTCAGAACCTGCAATTGTTAACGTTTTTTTTAGTGCCATTATAAATTGTTCACTCCCAAAAATAATTTATCTATATCATATCATGTTTAGCAAATATGCAAAATACTAATACTTAAACTCCGGCAACAAACTAGATGTCATTTTGACACCTAGTCATTGTCATTTAGTGAGACTGTTGAAAAAGTATTTTCGAGAGGGAAATATGTTAAATCAGCAGCAGAAAGCAGAGCTTCAGTTAACGTGATTTGGAATAAAGTATTATTATAATAAGGTTTAATATAATATGTTTTGGTCTTACTATCTAACACTAATTGATATTGAGTGTAATGCGTTTCCTGTGCATCGATTACAGCACCACGAGGAATACTTACAGCATCTAACACTTTAAAGCAATTTGTAATATTCGTAGTTTCATCTTGTGCATCTTCTAAATTATTACGTAAGTATGAGGCACGGACAAAACGTTCAGTAGATGTATAGCCACCAGGTAGTCCGGCTGTGCCATCCTCTACGCCCATTGGTCGAATTAACACTTTTCCCGTTACTTTGAGTTGATGTTTTGTTGGTGTTAAAAAAGGATAGTTACGTAAATTTTCAATGTGCCACTCTAAATTAGGTGCATTTGTTAGTACATTGACGTAATTGTCTTTGACAATTAATTTGCCATCATGGGGTTCGACTGCAACAGTGTAGCCATGTCGATCTGTAATAAGGAAATGTAATGGAGGTACTACATCTAATGCTGGATTTTTAATGTTCATAATATTGAGACGAGCGGCTTTATATTTTAAGTCGGCAATATCTTTAACGAATCCTAATACCCAGACGATAAATTCTTCAGGGGCTAGGTTAATAAAGCCTTGTTCTTTCTCCGTAGCGTAACTCGCTTCTCCTGTAAAATAATGATTAGAGACACTAAGTCCATGTTCATTTATACCATCGCCGAAACGATAACGTCCTACTTTAACCCCCGTACCGATAAAACCATAGTTGAGTTTAGTCGCTTCCTCTAAATCAAATTGGTAATGATAATTTCTAGGAACGGCTATAGGTACACTATTAAATTCAAACGCAAAATCCATAGTTCTTGCTAAGTAATGATGTTGTTTGTTAGTGAATAACGAAAAACCTGTACACATATGAATCACTCCTTGATGAAGATAGCATTTGTCCTTAGCATAAACGAATGAGAAGAAGTAATGCAATTAATATAGTTAACTATTTCTTTGTGAAAGTTAACAAAGTGGAGAGGTTCGCAAAATTGTTGAATTTGTGTACTTACCGTTATTTCATTGCTTACTCATCATAGTGTATGATGGTATTATTGTAGTAACGTAACTTTTTGCTATATGTTATGATGATGCGTGAGGTGAACAGTATGGAATGGTCAGAGGTATTTCATGATATTACAACACGTCATGACTTTAAGGCTATGCATGATTTTTTAGAACAAGAATATTCGACGCAAACGGTTTATCCAGAGCGTGAAAATATATATCAAGCATTTGATTTAACACCATTGGATAAAGTGAAGGTAGTTATCTTAGGACAGGATCCTTATCATGGACCCAATCAAGCACATGGTTTAGCTTTTTCTGTACAGCCTAATGCTAAGTTTCCACCATCATTAAGAAATATGTACAAGGAACTGGCAGATGATATAGGGTGTGAGCGTACGTCACCACACTTGCAAGACTGGGCAAAAGAAGGTGTCTTATTATTAAACACTGTATTGACAGTACGTGCTGGTGAAGCACATTCACATAGAAATATTGGTTGGGAGCTATTTACCAATGAGATTATCCAAACAGTGTCAGAACAGTGCTCAGATGTGGTTTTTATCTTATGGGGAAAGCCTGCACAGGATAAAGTTAGGCTTATCGATACCTCAAAACATAAAGTCATTAAAGCGCCTCATCCGAGTCCGCTTTCTGCGTATAGAGGTTTCTTTGGTTCTAAACCATATTCGACAGCCAATGCTTATTTAAAATCTAAAGGTATTCAACCAATTCGTTGGTGTGAAGGTGAGTGATAATGATGAATAAAGACAAAATGATTCAACTTATTGAAAATGAATTACTACAAGCTGAAGAGGCAAGTAACGAAACAGAGTTTGAAAAGCATATGTATGCAATTCATACTTTGACTTCGTTATATACAACATCAACTAAGCAACATACTACGTCTTATCCATTAGCATCTGAAGTGAGTTCTAGTGTCTCCACACAGATACCAAGTGATCAGTCAAAAAACCAAGTATCTGCAGCGGAAATTAAAGCTATGGGTGGTAAAGTGTCACAGTCAATGCAACAACACAAAGCTAGCCCAACAAGTTTGGACAGTAATAGATTAACTACGGATGATGAAATTGGTAATGGTGAGTCTATTTTTGATTTTTAATAGAAAAGGATGGAGAGCAAAATGATGAAAGTGTTTATTATTTTAGGTGCCTTGAATGCTTTGATGGCAGTAGGTACAGGTGCATTTGGCGCACATGGTTTAGAGGGAAAACTCTCTGATAAATATATGTCTGTATGGGAAAAAGCTACAACATACCAAATGTACCATGGTCTAGGCTTATTAGTTTTAGGTATATTAAGTGGTACAACTTCAATTAATGTAAACTGGGCAGGCTGGTTAATATTCTTAGGCATTGTATTTTTCAGTGGTTCACTTTATATTTTAGCGTTAACTCAAATTAAAATTCTAGGCGCTATTACACCTATTGGTGGTTTGTTATTTATCGCAGGCTGGTTAATGTTAGTCATTGCAACAATTAAATTATAATTTTTTTATGTTAAAAAAGCTCGTCTTATGGGTATAATACACTCCATGAGGTGAGTTTTTTAAATGAGTAGAAAAAATGTAGAAATAGATAGGGGAGATTTGAAACAAAATCTCTCTGAAAAATTTGTATGGGCGATTGCATATGGCTCATGTATTGGCTGGGGAGCATTTATACTCCCTGGAGACTGGATTGGTCAGTCTGGCCCTATAGCAGCGGCTATCGGTATTACTATAGGTGCGCTGTTGATGATTTTAATCGCCGTCAGTTATGGAGCGTTAGTGGAACGTTTTCCGGTATCTGGTGGAGCATTTGCATTTAGTTTTTTAGGTTTTGGACGTTATGTGAGTTTCTTTTCATCATGGTTCCTCACATTTGGTTACATATGTGTGGTTGCGTTAAATGCCACAGCATTTAGCTTATTAATTAAATTTTTAATGCCTGGCGTATTAGAAGTAGGTAAATTGTATACCATTGCAGGTTGGGATGTTTATATTACTGAAATAATAATCGCATCTGTATTATTATTAGTATTTATGGGCATTGCAATTAAAGGAGCTAGCGTGTCAGGCTCGTTACAATATTATTTTTGTGTGGCATTAGTAATAACTGTATTATTATTATTTTTCGGCTCATTTTTTGGTAGTAATTTTTCATTAGACAATTTACAGCCACTGGCTAATAAGTCAGAAGGATGGTTTACGTCGATTATAATGATTGTAGCAGTTGCTCCGTGGGCTTATGTTGGTTTTGACAATATTCCACAAACTGCAGAAGAATTTGATTTTTCACCTAACAAAACATTTAAACTAATTGTGTATAGTTTATTAGCTTCGGCGTTAACTTATGTCGTAATGCTCTTGTTTACAGGTTGGTTGAGTACGAATGCAAGTAGTGTAAATGGTAATTTATGGTTAACAGGTGCGGTGACACGTGAGGCGTTCGGTCACATAGGTTTAGCAATCTTAGCAATTGCTATTATCATGGGAATTTTTACTGGATTGAATGGCTTTTTAATGAGTTCTAGTCGCTTGCTCTTTTCAATGGGGCGCTCAGGTATCATGCCTACAGTATTTAGTAAATTACACCGTCGATACAAGACGCCATATGTAGCTATTATCTTTCTAGTAGCTATTACGTTAATTGCACCATGGTTAGGACGTACGGCATTGACGTGGATTGTTGATATGTCATCGACTGGCGTGTCAATTGCTTATTTTATTACATGTTTATCTGCGGCTAAATTATTTAGCTATAATAAAGCGAGCAATACGTATGGTCCAATATACAAGACCTTTGCGATTTTAGGCTCAATCGTATCATTTATTTTCTTATTGTTATTATTAGTACCCGGTTCACCAGCGGCATTATCAACACCTTCATATATAGCATTAGGTGTATGGGCGATTATAGGATTAGGATTCTTTGTTTTCCGTTATCCGAAATTAAAACGTATTAATAATGATTATTTAAGTCAAATGATCTTAAATCAATCCGCGAAAGATATAGATGAAATAGTGAATACGTCAACACAAGAATCAAAATAACTAAAAAAAGACTGTCGGCAACTGTCGACAGTCTTTTTAATGCGTAATTATATTTTAATTGAGGTGCAATACATAGGGGCTTTAGATTTTGCGTATCGTTCGTTTTGTTCCAGTAATGATTAGTTTAGAAATTTGATCTGCAAAGAGTAAGCCTAAGGCAATAGCACCAGCGATTAATGTGACCTCTAGCATTGTATTAATTGCTTTACTAAATTGAATAAGAATTAAATTCTTAGTAGCATCAAAAGCTAATCCACCTGGTACGAGAGGGATGATGCCAGGCACCATAAATAAAATAACTGGTTCTTTTTTATATCGGGCCATTACATGACTTAATAAACCGAGTGCTAAACCGCCAAAGAAATTTGAATAAATGGTATGGAACTCTAAAGTATCATAAAAGATAGTGTAAACGATCCAACCGCATGCACCAACGATACCTGTTGTATGATATAACCGTTTGGGGACATCAAAGATGACACCAAAAAATAATGCTGCTAAATAGCTAAAAATTAAATTTAAGATCCAAAACATAATCAGCACCCCTAAAAAATAATTAAGATTGTCCCAACACCTGCACCAATGCCAAAGGCTGTAACTAAAGCCTCTAAAGACTTAGTAATAAACATCAGCATATGCCCACCAAACAAATCTTGTATTGAATTGGTAATTAAGACTCCGGGCACTATTGGCATAACAGACGCAATGATAATAGTTTCAACAGAACCTCCTGGTATAAGGTTATGGCCTGTGACGGCTATAAAGCCGATAACTAGAGCGCCCATAAATTCAGGAATAAAATGTGTATGTAATTTACGGCTTAGTATTTCTGTAACTAAGTAACCAAATGAGCCGGCAAGTAGGGCAGTCAAAATGTCTATGAGTTTGCCATCTTGTAAATATAAAAAGCTCAGTGACACGATGCTTGCTGCAATAAATTTGAATACTAAATCATGTTGAATACTTTGTTCAGTATAGATTTGTTCTAATTCAGAATAAGCTTCCTCTAAAGACAGAGAACCAGCTATTAATCTACGTGAAACACCATTAGTACGTGAAATACGGAATAAATTAGTGTCTCGAGATTTAATACGAAAGACTCTAGGATAAGTTTCGTTGTGCAACATAAAATTGATTACTGTATTAGTAACAAAACTGTTACTTTCATGATATCCCAACTGATTGGCAATACGTGTCATAGTATCTTCGACGCGTGTGCCTTCCGCTCCGGATTCTAATAATATACGTCCTGCTAAGAGGATTACATCTTTTGTTAACTTTTCTTCATAGGTTTCATTGTATTGTATGTTTGTCATATCATCACCAAGTTATAGTTTATTCTTTAGCGTTGGGCTTTTTAAGTAAGATTAATTTCGTTTATTGTAACATGGAATGAATGTTTTGTTTTGTTAGGAGTCGTATTAAGATAAAAAATATATTGTGCAGCATGTATTTTGCGACTTTATGTTTGCGCGATTTATATTTCGGATAAACTAATAATAGTTAACTGTTACTGATATATTGAGTAGCGACAATATAAACAGCAGTTAATTATTAAGTGGTGATTAATGTTCTCCCAGACACACTACAGAAAGCACACTTGTTTGCTCACAAGTGTGCTTTTTTTATATTTGAAATTTTACTATTTTCTTTATACATAAGTGTAGCCAACCCAACATTGAGCATTTACTCAGTTAAATTGTGTCGCTACGCTTGATGTACAAAAATTACGTGTTTAGCGTGCTAACAACGAACAGTAGTGGTGTTGTTTATAGTTTAAAGAATGTTGCAAGCTCAGATGTCGGTAGGATATGACCAACATAAAAGCTACCAAAATCACCATAGCGTGCTGTTGTTTCATCAAAGCGCATTTCATAAACGATTTTTTTAAATTGCAATGGGTCATCTGCGAATAATGTTACGCCCCATTCGTAATCATCCAATCCTACTGAACCAGTAATAAATTGTTTGATTTTACCTGCGTATTGACGGCCGATTTTACCATGTGCATACATTAACTCTTGACGTTTTTCTAATGGCAACATATACCAGTTATATGTTTCGTTACGACGTTTATCCATAGGATAGAAGCAAATGTACTCGGCATGTGGTAGTTCTGGATATAAACGTGGTTTAATATGTGGGTTTTCATATGGATCTTCATCAGATTTACCAGCTAAATAATTACCAAGTTCAATGATGGAAACATATGAATAAGTTGGAATTAAATAATCTGCTATTTTTAATTTATTAAAGTCATTTTCAATAGCATTTAACATTTTTAATTCAGGGCGTAGTACCCATAGTAATAGGTCTGCTTTTTGACCAGTAATATTATAAAGCGCATGGTCGCCTACATTATTTGTACGTGCTGCTTCGTGTGTTGTTAAAAAAGATTGTAATTCATCTACCATCGCTTGACGTTCTTCAGATGGTAATAGACGTAATGTAGTCCAATCTATTGCATAAAATAAATGTAAACTGTACCATCCATCTAATGTTTCAGGTGCTTGTGGCATTTAAATCGCTCCTTTATAAAATACTTAATACCTCACTGAAAATTCTATCATAAAGGTATCTTGATAACATAAGTAAATGTTTACAAATTGGTGACATGGAATTCTATCGCAAAATAACGTATAATGACAAAGGAAAATCACTATAAACTATACTCAAAATTTCAAGGAGGCTATTATGTCTTTATTAGATGTATTACAAGAAAAACTTTCAGGGAAAAATGTCAGAATCGTTCTGCCAGAAGGTGAAGATGAGCGTGTGTTAGCTGCTGCGGTAGAATTACAAGCAACAGATTATGTGACACCAGTATTATTAGGAAATGAAGCAAATGTAAAAGCTTTAGCAGCAGATAAAGGTTTCGACATTGCTCAAATAGAATTAATCGATCCAGCAACAAGTGACTTAAAACAAGAATTAGTAGAAGCATTTGTAGAACGTCGTAAAGGTAAAGCAACTGAAGAACAAGCACAAGAAATGTTACAAAACGTGAACTATTTCGGTACTATGCTTGTATACACTGGTAAAGCTCAAGGTCTAGTGAGTGGGGCTGCACATTCTACGGGTGATACAGTTAGACCTGCATTACAAATCATCAAGACAAAGCCTGGAGTATCTAAAACATCTGGTATCTTCTTTATGATTAAAGATGATCAACAGTATATTTTTGGTGACTGTGCAATTAATCCTACATTAGAAGCACAAGATTTAGCTGAAATTGCTGTAGAGAGTGCAAAATCAGCACAATCATTTGGTATGTCACCACGTGTAGCAATGTTAAGCTTCTCAACTAAAGGTTCTGCTAAATCAGATGATGTTGAAAAAGTTTCAACTGCTGTTGAATTAGCACAAGAAAAAATTGCTGAAGCACAATTAGAAGATGTTATTGTTGATGGCGAATTCCAATTTGACGCAGCGATTGTTCCTGAAGTTGCGAAGAAAAAAGCACCAGGTGCTCAAATTCAAGGCGATGCAAATGTCTTTATTTTCCCAAGTTTAGAAGCGGGTAATATTGGTTATAAAATTGCACAACGTTTAGGTGGATTTGATGCAGTTGGACCTGTTTTACAAGGTTTAAACTCTCCAGTTAATGACTTATCTCGAGGCTGTTCAACTGAAGACGTTTATAATCTTTCAATCATTACTGCAGCTCAAGCACTACAATAATGGACTTAGCAAGTAAATATTTTAATAGTATAGATTGGCGTTATATTGATCATTCTTCTGGTTTAGCGCCAATGCAATCTTTTGCGTTTGATGATACTTTTTGTGAAAGTGTAGGTAATGATGATTCACCAAATGTGGTACGTACGTGGGTACATCAGCATACCGTTATTTTAGGAATTCATGATTCACGACTACCTTATTTGCATGATGGCATTAGATTTTTAACTGAGGAACAAGGTTATAATGCGATTGTGAGAAATTCAGGTGGTCTGGGTGTAGTTTTAGACCAAGGCATTTTGAATATTTCATTAATATTTAAAGGTAAAACTGAAACTACAATAGATGAAGCTTTTACAGTTATGTATTTATTGATTGCTAAGATGTTCGAAGATGAAGGTGTAGAAATTGAAACACACGAAATAACGCAATCTTATTGTCCAGGTAAATTTGATTTGAGTATTAACGGCAAAAAATTTGCTGGCATTTCACAACGTCGCGTACGTGGTGGAATAGCTGTACAAATTTATTTGTGTGTCGAAGGTTCTGGAGCTGAACGCGCTGAAATGATGAAAACATTTTATGAACGCGCATTGAAAGGCGAATCAACAAAATTTAAATATCCTAATATTGAGCCAAACTATATGGCATCACTTGAGACTTTGTTGAATAGAGAAATCACAGTCCAAGACGTAATGTTCCAATTGTTATATGCAATGAAAGATTTAGGTGCCCGTTTAAATATGGAACCCATTACTGAAACAGAATGGGAACGTTATGATGGCTACTTTGACAAAATGATTGCACGTAATGAAAAATTAAATAATCGAATGGATATATAAGATTATTTTGTAATTTCAATAAAATTAACTTAAACGGTGCTGTAGTAAGGTACACTGGACACGATTGTTTAGTGTACCTTTTTCTTTTTGTTGAATTATAGAAATTAAAAAAGTAATATAGTAAAAGTGTAGTATTTCTGAAAAATAAAAAACCAGAAAATAGCGTAACTTTTTGAATATAATATAATTGCGCATTATAATGGAGAAGTATGGTTATGAATTAGTAGCAGGTGTTAATTTTGGATGAGTGAGTATTGATTTTCACCAAAGACAACCATAGTGCTGCTAATTCAATGCTGTTTATGGAGTGGAAATTTCAAACATGCTTCCTAGTAGAACTGTAGTAAAAGAGAAATACTGAATGGAAATTAACAATAATCTAAAGGTGATTGAGAAAATGGCACAATATGGATATGGGGAAGCAAATGGAAAAGTGATATTAATTGGTGAGCATGCAGTTACTTTTGGTCAACCAGCAATTGCCATTCCATTTACTTCTGGAAAAGTAAAGGCAACAATAGTTTCACTAGAACAACATGCAACTTCAGAAATTGATAGTGATGTCTACAGAGGCTCGCTAGCGGAAGCACCAGAACATTTAAAGGCAGTGGTTACAAGATTTATTGAACGTCATAACGTGACACAACCAATTAAAATAACAACTGAAACAAATTTGCCACCTTCAAGAGGGTTAGGTTCAAGTGCTGCTTTTGCGGTTGCATTTGTACGTGCGAGTTATGATTTTATCAAGCAACCACTTTCTGATGAAACGTTAATTGCAGAAACGAATTGGTCTGAACAAATTGCACATGGCAAACCAAGTGGTATAGATGCCCAAACCATTGTGTCAAACAAACCTGTATGGTTCAAACAAGGTAGTGTTACGACATTAAAGCCATTAGACCTAGATGGCTATATGGTTGTAATTGATACCGGTATTTTAGGTTCAACCAAACAATCTGTAGAAGATGTTCATAGATTGTGTGCTTCTGAGGAAAAATATCTGCAATATATTAAAGAAATTGGTAAACTAGTTTATGATGCACGTAACGCTATTGAACAACACCAATTTGAAAAATTAGCACCTGCATTTAACTGGTGTCAAAAATATTTGAAACTATTAACTGTAAGTCATGAAAAAATTGAAACAATTTTAGAAGAAAGCAACAAGCTAGGCGCGGTTGCAGGTAAGCTGACTGGCAGTGGTAGAGGTGGCAGTATGATAGTACTAGCAAAAACGCTTGAAATTGCTAAAAAAATTGAACAAAGCGCTCAAAAGCTTGGAGCGCAGCATACATGGATTGAAAATTTAGGAGGTTAACAAGGTGGTTAAAAGCGGTAAAGCACGCGCACATACAAATATTGCATTGATAAAATATTGGGGAAAAGCAGATGAAGATTTAATTTTACCTATGAATAATAGTTTATCAGTATCTCTAGAGCGGTTTTATACTGAAACGAAAGTGACATTTAGTGAATCTTATACAGAGGATACTTTAGTGTTAAATGGTGAAACTGTTAATGCGGCAGAAAGTAAAAAAATCACTCGATTTATGGATATGTTGAGAGCAAAGACGAATACTACTTTGTATAGCTATATTGAAAGTGAAAATTTTGTACCTACTGCAGCTGGTTTAGCCTCATCTGCTAGTGCGTATGCAGCTTTAGCGTCAGCATGTAATGAAGCGTTACAATTAGGTTGGTCTGATAAAGAGCTGTCGCGTTTAGCGCGTAGAGGTTCAGGTTCAGCATCTCGTAGCATATTTGGAGGCTTCGTTGAATGGGAAAAAGGGTACGATGATACAACATCATATAGTTTTCCTATTGATGCCGATCGTTGGGAAGATGACCTAGCGATGATTTTTGTTGTTATCAATAATAAATCCAAAAAAGTATCAAGCCGTGCAGGTATGTCATTAACACGTGATACATCAAGGTTTTATCAATATTGGTTAGACCATGTAGATGAAGATATAGCAGCTGTTAAAGAAGCGATATCACGCAAGGACTTTAAGGGTCTTGGTGAAGTCATTGAAGCCAATGGCTTACGAATGCATGCAACCAATTTAGGTGCGCAACCCCCGTTTACTTACTTAGTGCCTGAAAGCTATCAAGCTATGGAAGTGGTTCATCAATGCCGTGAATTAGGCTATCCATGTTATTTCACAATGGATGCAGGACCTAATGTTAAAATTTTAGTGGAAAAACATAATCAAGCTCATGTAATTGAACAATTACACCAACATTTCGAACCACACCAAATCATCGCAAGTGACATCACGCGTTCAGGAGTAGAAATTATAGAATAAGGAAGAGATAAAATGATTCAAGTAAAAGCACCAGGAAAGCTCTATATTGCAGGAGAATACGCAGTTACAGAACCTGGCTATAAGTCTGTATTGATTGCAGTAGATCGTTTTGTGACAGCTTCTATTGAAGATACAACATCGTTAGCAACACAAGGTACGATACATTCTAAAACATTACATCATGAACCAGTGACATTTCAGCGACGAGAAGACAAAATTGCAGTGTCAGATTTACATGCTGCGAAACAACTAAAATATGTAATTACTGCGATTGAGGTATTTGAGCAATATGTACGTAGTAACGATATTAGTTTAAAGCATTTTAATTTAACTATTGATAGTAATTTAGATGATGCATCTGGTCATAAATATGGACTAGGTTCGAGTGCAGCAGTTTTAGTTTCTGTGATAAAAGCATTAAATGAGTTTTATGATATGCAATTGTCTAATTTATATATTTATAAATTAGCAGTCATTGCTAATATGAAATTACAAAGCCTAAGTTCATGTGGCGATATTGCAGTGAGTGTGTATACAGGTTGGTTAGCCTATAGCACTTTTGATCACGAATGGGTGATGCAACAAATTGAAGATACTTCTGTCAATGAGGTGTTAAATAAAAACTGGCCAGGGTTACATATTGAGCCATTGCAAGCACCAGAAAATATGGAAGTGTTAATTGGATGGACAGGTTCGCCTGCTTCATCACATCATTTAGTGAGTGAAGTGAAAAGGCTAAAAGCAGATCCGACTTTTTATGGCAAGTTTTTAGAGCAATCTCATACCTGTGTGGAAAAACTCATACATGCGTTTAAAACTAACCATATTAAAGGTGTACAACAAATGATTCGTCATAATCGTAAAATCATTCAACAAATGGATAATGAAGCGACGATTGATATTGAAACGCCACATTTAAAAACACTATGTGAAATTGCAGAAAAGCATGGCGGGGCCGCTAAAACATCCGGCGCTGGCGGTGGAGATTGTGGTATTAGTATTATAAATAGTGATAGTAATAAAAAGCATATCTATAAAGAGTGGAAATCACATGAAGTTATTCCTTTAGAATTTAATGTTTATCATGGGCAATAGTAGACGATAAAACATTGTCTAAACACGTAAACTAAAAAGTAATAGAATATACTGAAATGAGCTTGCTAGATCAAACCAACTACTTTTGACCTAACAAGCTCATTTTTATGTATCTTGAGCAATTTTATAATCATGGTACGTACGCACGATATAATCAAAAATTACATAATAGGGTGTAAAGCTATAATATTGTTTATGGTTGAAAAAAGTAATTGGCGTAGTGCTCACATAAATGTTAAAAATAGCATGTTGTGCTATAAAGTTATCTTGTAATGTTGTAATAGATACGTATGGTAAGTTGCGTGTTTTTAATAATTGTACTGGATATTCAATATGTTTTGTTGCGCCTGATAGCGAAATAATAAAAAGTAAGTCGGTATCGCGCATTTGATCGATTGCTAACAACAATTCACTTTCATCATTCAAGATAATAACACGTTTGGAAATGGAGAGCATATGGCGTTGGGCATCTCGGGCGACATTTTGTTGCGCCATGCCTGTACCAAAAATATAAATAATTTCAGCTTGATCAATACGTTGATTTAACACTGTATAATCTAACATTTCTAAATGTTCCACAGTACGTTGGACATCCTCCATAACGGCATGTGCATGTACCAGTTGCTTGGGTACAGCTTGTTGTTGTTCCATTTTAATATGAAATTTAAAATCACTGTAGCCTTCAAATCCTAATTTTTTTACTAGTCGATGAATGGTTGAGATAGATGTGTGCGTAAGGTGACTTAAATCTTGAATTTTCATTGTTACCATTTCGTCAATATGTTGATGAATAACGTTAATGATATGTAAGTCGTTGTCGTTTAAAGCATCATAATGTTTGTTAATCAGAGGATCGAGTATCATAAAAGATTATTTCACACCTAACATGGAAAATTTTTCGCTACTTGGAAATATATTCTAATATTAATACATAAATTCTAAATACGTCAAAATTATTGGTCATATGAAGCTTTTATATTACGATTAATGCAAACATAATATTTTATAGCAACATAAATGATTGTCATTTGTGTTTTTTAATAACTTAAAATGAAAACGCTTCCTTAAAAGGGTGAAAGGATGAGATACATGAAATTGAATGTTGGTATTATTGGTTGTGGTGGTATTGCAAATGGTAAACATTTACCTAGTCTACAAGCTATTGACGAAGTGAGGTTAACAGCTTTTTGTGACCTTGAACAAGCGCGCGCAACAGATGCAGCTAATAACTATGGCAGTGAAGAAGCACGTGTTTATACAGATTATCGTGAACTATTAGCAGATAATTCTATTGATGTTATTCATGTTTGTACTCCGAATAGTTCACATAGAGATATAACAGTTGCAGCATTGGACGCTGGTAAACATGTGATGTGTGAGAAACCAATGGCCAAAACGACTGCAGAGGCCAAAGATATGATTGCTGCTGCGAAACGAAATAACAAAAAGCTGACAATTGGTTATCAAAACCGTTTTAGAACAGATAGTCAGTATTTACGTCAAGTGACGCAACGTGGTGATTTAGGAGAAATTTATTTAGGTAAGGCACAAGCTATTCGCCGTCGTGCTGTACCAACTTGGGGAGTATTTTTAGATGAGCAACAACAAGGTGGAGGACCACTCATCGATATTGGAACACATGCTTTAGATTTGACTTTATGGATGATGGATAATTATGAACCGGAATCGGTTATGGGATCAACTTTTCATAAGCTAGGACAAAAAGCAAATGCAGCTAATGCTTGGGATTCTTGGGACCCTGAAGCATTTACAGTCGAAGATTCTGCATTTGGTTATATTAAGATGACTAATGGAGCTACTATCATTTTAGAATCAAGTTGGGCATTGAACACTTTAGATGAAGACGAAGCAAAATGTGCATTATCAGGTACTGAAGGTGGTGCTGATATGAAAGATGGCTTACGTATTCACGGAGAAGACATGGGCAAACTCTATACGAAGCATATTGCATTAGATAATGAAGGTGTTGCTTTTTATGAAGGCGAAGATGAAGATGAAGCAGAAGTAGAGGCAAGAGCTTGGATTGATGCGATATTGAATGATACAAAACCAGTAGTTGACCCACAAGAAGCACTAGTTGTTACTCAAATTTTAGAAGCTATTTATCAATCTGCGCAAAGTGGTCAAGCAGTGTATTTCAATAAGTAAATTTCAGTTGAGGAGTGATTAAATGAAAGTAACAGTATGGAATGAATATCGTCATGAACAAGAGAATGAAGAGGTACGTCAAGTTTATCCTAAAGGGATTCATCAAGCCATTGCCCAATTTTTAACAGATGAGCATAAGGTGACAACAGCAACGTTAGACCAACCAGAACATGGTTTGACAGAGTCAGTATTAGCACAAACGGATGTCTTAATTTGGTGGGGACACAAAGCCCATGATGAAGTTGACGATGCAATTGTCGATCGTGTAAAAGCACATGTTCTTAATGGTATGGGACTTATTGTGTTACACTCAGGACATTTTTCAAAAATATTCAAAACACTTATGGGCACAACTTGTGATTTAAAATGGCGTGAAGCAGATGATAGAGAGCGCTTATGGGTTATTGATCCGACACACCCAATTACGACTGGATTACCGTCGTATTTTGAATTAGATAAAGAAGAAATGTATGGAGAGCATTTTGATATTCCAGCGCCTGATGAAACGATATTTATTAGCTGGTTTGAAGGTGGAGAAGTTTTTAGAAGTGGAGCGACGTTTAAGCGCGGAAACGGTAAAATATTCTATTTCCGACCAGGCCATGAAACTTATCCAACTTATTATAATAATTATGTACAACAAGTGATTCGCAATGCTGTGAAATGGGCGCAACCCCAGGCGACACCAAAGCATGATTATGGTAATGCTCAACCATTAGAACATATTACAAAAAAATAATTCTAGGAGGCACTTGACGTGGATAAATTAAAAATCGGAATTATTGGTGTCGGTGGTATTGCCCAAGGTAGACATATACCTGCATTTACAGAAATGAGCGATAGAGTAGAATTGGTCGCAGTCCATGATGTTAATCAAGAGTTAGCGGAGTCTATAGCTGAACAGCATCACATTCCACATGTATGTACTGATTATAATGACGTATTTCCATATGTGGACGCCGTTACAATTTGTACGCCGAATAAATTTCATGCGGAAATTAGTATTGCCGCATTACAAGCAGGAGTCCATGTGTTATGTGAAAAACCGATGGCCATGACACCAACAGAATGTGAGGATATGGTTGCAGCTGCGCGTAAACACAATAAATTGTTATCTATTGCTTATCATTATCGTTATACCGAAGCAGCGATACGTTCAAAATTAGCGGTAGAAGCAGGTGCTGTCGGTAAGCCTTTAGTTATTCGTGTACAAGCGCTACGTAGACGAAAAGTACCGGGTTGGGGAGTCTTCACGAATAAAGAATTACAAGGTGGCGGTAGTCTTATAGATTACGGTTGTCACTTTTTAGATTTATCATTATGGCTTTTAGGCGAAGTCAAACCGGTAGAAGTGTTAAGCAAAACGTATAATAATTTAAGCAAAATGCCGAATCAACTGAATGAATGGGGCGCAATAAATCACGAAACGTTTGATGTCGATGATCACGTCACTAGTTTTATTACCTTTGATAATGGAGCAACGATGCATTTTGAATGTTCATGGTCTGCAAATGTCAAAGCAGATCAAATGCATATAAGTATTTCGGGAGAGCAAGGTGGCTTAAATGTTTATCCTTTTGAAACGTACACACCCAAATACGGCACATTTGTTACGGAAAGTGCAGATGCGCCTCATGATGAACATAAAGCAGCTCAACAACAGGCGCGTAATTTTGTAGATAGTTGTTTAGGTCTAGATACATTAGTAGTACAACCTGAAGAAGCACAAACTGTTAATCAGCTTATCGATGCAATTTATCGCAGTAGTGAAACAGGTCACAGTATAGTAATGGAATAGGAGGAATGCAAGATGAAAATAGGTGTTTTTACAGTATTATTCCAAGATAAGTCATTTGAAGAAATGTTAGATTATGTTGCGGCTGCAGGTGTGACTGCAGTGGAAATCGGAACTGGAGGCAATCCAGGTAATCATTTTTGTGATGTTGATGCATTATTGGCAAGCGAAACGGAACGTGACAGTTTTTTAGCGGCCATCCATAACCGCGGATTAACTATTAGCGCTTTCAGTTGTCATGACAATGGTGTGTCTCCGAATCAAACAGAAGCAGACTTAGCCCATGAGACATTAGTGAAAACTATTAAATTAGCGTCATTGCTCAATGTCCCGGTAGTGAATACATTCTCTGGAGTTCCTGGCTCAGATGATGATGCAAAGCACCCTAATTGGCCAGTAACACCTTGGCCAACTGCATATAGTGATATATACACATGGCAATGGGAAGAGAAATTAATACCTTATTGGAAAGAAGTAGCAGAAATTGCGCAAGCACATGATGTAAAGATAGGTATTGAATTACATGCAGGTTTTTCAGTACATACACCTCATACATTACTCAAATTGCGCGAAGCTACTAATGAGTCTATAGGTGCCAATTTAGACCCGAGTCATTTATGGTGGCAAGGCATTGACCCAGTAGCAGCAATTAAAATTTTAGGTAGAGCAAATGCTATACATCATTTCCATGCTAAAGATACTTATATAGATCAAGATAATGTTAATATGTATGGTTTAACAGATATGCAACCGTATAGTGAAGTGGCAACTCGTGCTTGGACTTTTAGAACTGTAGGTTATGGTCATTCGCCACAAGTTTGGAGTGAGATGATTAGTGCGCTCCGTACTTATGGTTATGATTATGTAATTAGTATTGAACATGAAGATCCGATTATGTCGATAGAAGAAGGTTTTCAAAAAGCAGTTGCTAATTTAACTTCAGTAAACATTAATCAACCTGCTCCAGATTTATGGTGGACATAAAAGAGAATAATATATGATAAACGGCTGGAACATTATTTGTGTTTCAGTCGTTTTAGTTTTTCGTATTGAAAGACTTGAAATTATTATGAGAAAGCGTACAATAATTAAAGTTATGATAACTAAATGCTATCTATCAAGTTGTGTTACTTAAGCATCAATAATGCATCAAGTAACTGTGCGCATTTTATATTATTTAGAAAATGAAAGGTGGGGTGAATGTGCACAATAAATTTTTAATTTGTGATGACTGCCAAGGCGTTGATTGTAAATCTTTAGAAAACAAGCTGTCAAAATTAGATCCGCAAGCTGAAATAGAAATTGGTTGTCAATCATATTGTGGTCCCGGACGGCGTAAAACATTTGCCTTTATCAATAATAGGCCACTGGCAGCTTTAACTGAAGAAGAATTAATGGAAAAGGTAACGAAGCATTTACAAAAACCACGTGATCCAGAAGAAGAAGAACGATTGAGAAAACGTAACGAAGAACGAAAGCGTCGTAAAGAAGAACAAGATCGTAAGCTTAAAGAAAAATTAGCAAAGAAAAAATAACATACATAGATCAGGCTATATGCACTTTGACCAAAGTGCATATAGTTTTTTTAATATATATATATGAAATTATGGATTTTTATAAGAAAAGTGTGTCAAACTATAGCATTAAATTTGTGAAATGTTATCATAATATTGTGAATATATTATAAAAGAATTTACAATATTAACTGTATGTAAATAATCTAACTATATAAAAGTAGTATGTATTAAAAAAATGTAAACTAATTAAACTATTAATATAAATGGTTACAATGTCTTAAAAAAGGTAATAGTAATCAAAAAAGGAGATAATAAGTTATGACGGAACAAGTAAGACTTGGAAAATCAGATGTCTATGTATTTCCTGTCGCACTAGGCACGAATGCAGTAGGTGGACATAATTTATATAATGATTTAGATGAAGAACAAGGTAAAGAAGTTGTGAGAACAGCGATTCGAAATGGTATTAATTTATTAGATACTGCGTATATCTATGGCCCTGAACGATCAGAAGAATTAGTTGGTGAGGCATTAAAAGAATTTCCAAGAGATGAATTTGTGATTGCTACCAAGGGTGCACATTATTTCGATGATAATGGCGATGTGCATTTTTCTAATGATCCTAAGTTTTTAAAACAACAAGTAGAGGATAGTCTTAAACGCTTGCAGTTAGATTATATTGACTTATACTACATTCATTTTCCAGATGATGACACAGCTAAAGACGAGGCCGTTGCAGCATTAAAAGAACTGAAAGATGAAGGCAAGATTAAAGCGATAGGCGTATCCAATTTTTCGTTAACACAATTGAAAGAGGCTAATAAAAATGGTGACGTTGATGTTGTGCAAATGGAATATAATTTATTAAATAGAGAGAATGAAAAAGTGCTTGAGTATACTGCAGCAAATCAAATTACTTTTATTCCATACTTCCCATTAGCTTCAGGCATACTTGCAGGTAAGTATAACGAAAATACAACTTTTGATGATTTACGTGCAGAAAATCCAGAGTTTCAAGGTGACAAATTTAAAGAAAACTTAGAAAAAGTCGATAAATTAAGAAGTATTGCAGACAATCATCGTGTTGATGTTGCACACATTGTATTAGCATTTTATTTAACTCGTCCATCACTTGATGTAGTCTTACCAGGTGCTAAACGTGCAGTCCAAGTTGTTGATAACTTAACAACAACAGAAGTTAAGTTAACAGATGATGAAATTGCAGAAATTGATCAAATATTTCCTATATAGAGTAATAGAGTAATAGCCCTAAAGCACTAAGCAAAAAGAATTGTATAGAAGGAGAAACTAATGATTACAGTATTATTTGGAGGGAGTCGTCCAAAAGGGAACACCGCGCAGTTGACGCAATTAGCATTAGAGGGACATGAATATAATTGGATAGATTTAACGACATATCAATTGAATCCTGTCAGAGATTTACGTCATGAAGACACTGAGATTAATCATTATGAAGATGATTATGCAACTATTATTGATCAAGTATTAGCGAGTGACACAGTGATATTTGCTTCACCTATTTATTGGTATAGTGTGTCTGCTTCTATGAAAAGCTTTATTGATCACTGGTCAGAAAGTTTGTTGGACCCGCGTTATGCAGATTTTAAACAACAAATGGCAACTAAAGACTTTAGACTTATTGTTGTTGGGGGTGACTGTCCTCAAGTAAAAGCAAAACCATGTATTGCGCAAATGAAATACAGTTTGGGCTTTTTAGGTGGTCAACTCAATGGTTATATTATCGGTACAGCGGAACGACCAGGTGATATCGAGAAGGACACATATGCCTTCAAAAGAGCACGTGAATGGCAACAAACATTAAAAGATTAAAGACAAATATGGTATATAAATATAATACAGGAATCGATTCAATCGCGATGATATATTGCTTAGAATCGGTTCTTTTCCTATTTAAATCGCTATAATACGTATAGTCGCAAATGCATTGGAATATGTGAAAGGTAGTTAAATAATAAAAGGTCACATGCGATATAGTTTACGTATGGTGACTGATGGAATTATGATATAATATAGCTACTAATTAGCCTATCAAACATAGGGGGACAGCAACATGTACAAAGTAAGAACGGCAACACCATATGATGTTATTGGCATTAGAAATGTAGCAACAAAAGCTTGGTATAACACATATCTGAATATTTATGCAGCTAAAACAGTTAATGAATTGTTAGCTGCTTCATATAATGAAGAGCATTTAAAAAAACGCTTGGAATCACAATTGTTTTTAGTCGTTGAATCTAACGATGAAATTATAGGTTTTGCGAATTTTATTTATGGGACAGAACTTTATTTATCAGCTCACTATGTGACACCAGTGTCACAACATCATGGGTATGGCACTGATTTGTTAGAACAAGGGATTGCCCAGTTTAAAGATCAATATGATGAAATATTTTTAGAAGTTGATAATAAAAATGATGAAGCGATGGCATTTTATAAACATAAAGGCTTTGAAGTAGTTCGGTCGTATGAGCATGTAATGTATGGTGAAACTATGGATTTAGCTTTAATGCGTAAAAAGCTGTAGACGTTTCAGCTATTAGTGAATAGGAGGACTATTTTGACACAATCAACATATGCGACGCAAAAATTACCTGAAGAAAAAGTATTTAAAGATCCGATACATCGCTATATACATGTTAAAGACCAAGTTATTTGGGATTTAATTAAAACTAAAGAATTTCAACGTTTAAGACGCATCAAGCAACTAGGCACATTATATTTATCTTTCCATACTGCAGAACATAGTCGTTTTGGTCATTCATTAGGTGTATATGAAATAGTGCGTCGACTTATTGACGAATCATTTTCAGGTCGTGAAGCATGGAATGATGATGATAGACCATTAGCGTTGTGTGCCGCATTATTACATGATTTAGGTCATGGTCCTTTCTCACATAGCTTTGAAAAAATATTTAATACTGACCACGAAGCTTTTACACAAGCTATTATTACTGGACCAACTGAAGTAAATGAAGTGTTGCAGCGTGTAGCACCGACATTTCCTGAAGAAGTGGCTAATGTGATAAACAAATCGCATAGTAATAAATTAGTCATCTCAATGATATCATCACAAATTGATGCTGATAGAATGGATTATTTGCAAAGAGATGCTTATTTTACTGGTGTATCGTACGGTCAATTTGATATGGAGCGTATTTTACGTTTAATGCGTCCTTCGAAGGAAGAAGTACTTATTAAAGAAAGTGGTATGCATGCAGTAGAAAATTTTATTATGAGTCGTTATCAAATGTATTGGCAAATATATTTTCATCCAGTAAGTCGTGGTGGAGAGGTATTATTGAATAATTGTTTAAAACGTGCAAAGCAACTCTACAACGAAGGATATCAATTTAAAATGTATCCAACTGATTTTGTACCGTTCTTCGAGGAAACGATGACGATAGAACAATATATAGACTTAGACGAAGTAGTCGTCTTGTACTATTTAAAAGCATGGGTACATGAAGCGGATACTATTTTAAGTGATTTAGCTCGACGATTTATTAATCGTGATTTATTTAAGCATATGCCGTTTGATGGTTCAATTATTACCATTACTGAGTTAACAGATTTATTTATTCAGGCAGATATAGACCCTAATTATTATTTCGTAAGTGAATCATTTAGTGATTTACCATATGACTATGATCGACCAGGTTCCAATCGCCAACCTATTCATCTATTGAGACGTAATGGTTCAATTAGAGAAATTAGTAACCAATCGTTAATTATTTCGAGTATTACCGGTATACAAAGAGAGGATTATAAATTATATTATCCGAAAGAATTACTCGTGAATGTAGAAGATGATCAAGTGCGTAATGCGATTATTAGTTTGCTGAACGAATTAAACTAAGTTATTGTGACAGTGAAATATATAATTTAATATGGAAGTTAGAAATGATTGAATGATTTAGAAGGAGGTGTGGTGCTAGTGTCTGAAAATAAAGGATTTAAGTTTAACATTATTAAAAACGATCCATTGGGTGGACATAAAGGTACTAACATAGGTTCTATTAGTTTAGATAACATTGCACCAGTTTTTATAGATGTACAAAATCAAGAAGCTTTTATAGATATTGGTGGTATGCATGCACGTGCTAGTGTTGAAAAGGGTGTTAAGTGGATTAACGATAAAGAAATTGTTGAAGGTGAGGACGCTAAACCATACTGGTTATGTTGGGTAACTACGGAACGTGGTGAAAATGGACCTTATTATGCAGGCGTGACAGCATGTTACTTATTAGTTAATAAAAGCATCCGTCGAGGTTATAAAAGTATGCCAGAACATGTGAATATGATGGATAAATCAATGAAACGAGAAATTATTATTGATCATATAGGCGATACTAATAAAAACATTTTAAAAGCATTTTTAGAGCAACATAATGAGGAAATGTGGCACAATTCGGCTGAGGAATTGCATAAAGCATTGTCAACAGAAGGATAGTTACGAGCAGCGAGGCTGGGACATTTAGTATGTTCCAGCCTTATTACTATGGTGATTAATACAATTAGTGAATATGAACTGTGCATGTTACTATCATATGTAAAATTTTATGCAAATTTGTACTTGCTACTGCTATAGGATAATGCTAATTTCTTACCTGTGATGTAAGGCATAATTATGCTATAATTATGTGTATTATTTTAAAGATTAGGGTGAAATGAACATTGGAAAACAATGTATTTATTCATACAAAGCAAGTTGTCAAACAACACGACGATAAACAAAAATTTTCATTTAAAACAGAAGGTACATGGCAAAAGCGACAAGCAGATTTTATTCGATATAAAGAAACGATAGAAGATGCTACTGTCAATGTAACTGTGAAAATTGAACAAGCTGGCGTGAAAATTATCCGTAAAGGTGATATAAATATGAACCTTCATTTTGTAGAAGGGGAAGATACAATTACATTGTATGAAATTAATGGTGGCCGTATTCCATTAACTGTTCATACACACTCTATTTTACATTTTGTAACTGATGATGGTGGTAAAGTTAAAGTACATTATGATTTGTTACAAGAAGACGAAAAAATGGGCACATATCAATATGAAATAAGTTATAAGGAGAAAAAGCAATGAACATAATCGATAAAGTGAAGCATACATTAGTAGCTGAAATTAAAGCCAGTATTGTAAAAGCTGAACTAACTGAAGCAGCAAATATTCCTGAAATTAAAATAGAAATCCCTAAAGACACAGCAAATGGTGATTATTCGTCAAATATCGCAATGGTTTTAACAAAAATAGCTAAACGAAATCCACGTGATATCGCACAAGCAATCGTCGACAATTTAGATGCGACGAAAGCCAATGTTAAAGAAGTAGCAATTGCTGGTCCAGGTTTTATCAATTTTTATTTAGATAATTCTTATTTGACAGCTGTAATTGCAGAGGCATTGAATAAAGGCGATAAATTTGGAAGTGCTGAATCGCATGATAAAGGCAAAATAATTGTAGAGTATGTTTCTGCTAATCCTACAGGAGATTTACATATCGGACATGCAAGAAATGCTGCTGTAGGCGATACGCTGTCTAACATTTTAGCGGCTGCAGGTTATGATGTAACAAGAGAATA
Source organism: Staphylococcus sp. GDY8P72P (assembly GCF_016890655.1). Taxonomy (NCBI): domain Bacteria; kingdom Bacillati; phylum Bacillota; class Bacilli; order Caryophanales; family Staphylococcaceae; genus Staphylococcus; species Staphylococcus sp. GDY8P72P. Next base: position 135,916 of record NZ_JAFEQJ010000008.1, read on the forward strand.
TTATATCAATGATGCTGGGAATCAAATTACGAATTTAGCGCGTTCTATTGAAGCACGTTATTTTGAAGCATTAGGAGATACTACGCATACTATGCCAGATGACGGATATCATGGTAAAGATATTATTAATATTGGGCGTACTTTAGCTGAAAAACAACCTGAATTACGCTCATTATCAGATGAAGAACGTGTTAAAACGTTCAGAAAACTTGGTGTAGATTATGAAATGGAAAAATTACGTACTGATTTAGCTGATTTTAATACGCATTTTGATAGTTGGTTTAGTGAAACAACGCTATATGAACAAGGCGAAATTACAGAAGTATTAAATAAAATGAATGAGCTAGGCTACACTTACGAACAAGATGGTGCGACATGGTTAAGAACAACTGATTTTAAAGATGACAAAGATCGTGTACTTATTAAGAAAGATGGAAATTACACATACTTTTTACCAGATATTGCATATCACTTTGATAAAGTTCAACGTGGTAACGATACTTTGATTAATCTTTTTGGTGCAGACCATCACGGTTATATCAATCGTTTAAAAGCTTCACTAGAAACATTTGGTGTTGATAGCGACCGTTTAGAAATTCAAATTATGCAAATGGTACGTTTAATGCAAGATGGAGAAGAAGTGAAAATGAGTAAACGTACTGGTAATGCTATTACGTTACGTGAAATTATGGACGAAGTAGGTGTAGATGCGGCACGTTATTTCTTAACGATGAGAAGTCCAGATACACACTTTGATTTTGATATGGAGTTAGCTAAACAAGAATCTCAAGATAATCCAGTGTACTATGCACAATATGCTCATGCTCGTATTTGTTCTATTTTAAAACAAGCGCAAGAAAGAGGTATCACACCAACGACAGATGCAGATTTTAATTTAATTACGAATGACAAGGCAATAGAATTATTGAAAAAAGTAGCGGAATTTGAACCGACAATTGAAAGTGCGGCGGCACATAGAGCCCCTCATCGCATTACCAACTATATCCAAGATTTAGCAGCACATTTCCATAAATTTTATAATGCTGAAAAAGTGTTAACGGACGATGTTGCTAAAACAACTGCTTTAGTTGCTTTAATAGAAGCGGTAAGAATTACACTACACAATGCATTACATTTAGTAGGTGTCAACGCACCGGAATCAATGTAAGTAATAATTTTTGAAAGAGTCAGTGCATAAACAAAGTGGTGCGAGCGAGTACTATAATGTTAATCAAGCACTGACTCTTATTCAGTCTGATAACTAGTAGGTGGAGACATGTTAGACACAAAAACATTGTATCAAACGTTATATGCACATATGGGTCCACAGGGCTGGTGGCCAGCACAGAGCTCAATTGAAATAATCATAGGTGCTATTTTGGTCCAAAATACCAATTGGAATAATGCCGCGCGTGCGATTGAACAATTGAAAGATGCTACCGACTTACAACCTAAAACCTTGCTTCGACTCACAGATGAGCAATTACAAACATTAATCAGACCGAGTGGCTTTTATAAAAATAAGGCACGAACTCTGCAAACAGTCTTGTCATGGTTTGAGATTTTTAACTTTGATTATCAAGCAATCAAATCACATTATCAACAAGATTTAAGAGCGGTGTTACTTCGACATAAAGGGATTGGTGAAGAAACGGCAGATGTGTTATTAGTTTATGTCTTTGGAGAGGTGCAATTTATTCCTGATAGCTATACTCGACGTATTTATTACAAATTAGGCTATCCCAATACGACAAATTATCGTAAGTTTAAACAGCATATTGTATTGCCGTCAGATTTTGAAGTACAAGATGCGAACGAATTTCATGCACTTTTAGATAATTTTGGAAAGGTTTATTTTAATAGTAAGCAACCACATAGATATACATTTTTAGATGAATATTTTATACGTTAAATGACAATTCAATATAACAATTGCAGATTGAATTAAAGTTGAAATAAATTAGGAGAACTAAGTCATGAAAAAATACCAATTATTTGTGGTACTATTTGTAGCTATCATAGTATTAGCTGGATGTGGTCAAAATGAACAACAAAATAGTAAAAATAATGATAAGCAGTCTTATGATCGTATCATTTCACTTATGCCAAGTAATACTGAAATTTTATATGAGTTAGGTTTAGGTAAACAAATTATAGGGGTGTCTACAGTAGATGATTACCCTAAAGACGTAAAAAACAAGCAACAGTTTGATGCTATGAAGTTAAATAAAGAAGCATTAATGAAAGCTAAACCAGATTTAATTTTAGCGCACGAAAGTCAAAAAGGCATGAATGGTAAAGTACTTAGCAGCTTAAAACAAAATGATATAAAAGTTGTTTATGTAAAAGATGCCCAATCAATATCTGAGATGTACGATACTTTTGAAAATATTGGCAAGTTAACAAACAAAGAGCAAGCGGCTAAGAAATTAATAGACGAAACCAAAGGAAATATAAAAAAAGTTGTCGAATCAGTGCCAGACACTAAACAACAACCTAATGTTTTTATGGAAGTATCTTCTGAACCAGAAATTTTTACAGCCGGCAAAAATACATTTTTTAATGATATGCTGACACAGTTGCATGCCAAAAATAGCTTTGCTTCGAAAGAGGGATGGCAAAAGGTAAGTAAAGAAGAAGTCATTAAACAAAATCCTGATGTCATGATAGGTACGATGGGCATTAGCAAGGAAAAATACCAAGAAAGTGTTAAGCAACGCGGTGGCTTTAACCACATTCAGGCCGTTCAATATGATCAAGTAACGACAGTGAATGGTGATGAAATATCAAGACCAGGACCTCGTATTGATGAAGGTTTGAAGGCACTAAGAGATGCGATATATAACTAAATAAAAATCCTTATCGCTAATTTTGACGATAAGGATTTTTTGCATAGAAGTGAATTTATTGTAGTTAGTTTTGTGTGATGATGATATGGTAAAATAAAGAACAAATTTGAGGCGAAAGCGTGGCAAGAAAATGATGCGTAATGGAGCGATATATGTATGGCTCGGCACTCTATTATGTGCCGTGTTAGTCAATCTAAGTTGGGGCATGTGGGGCTTGACGCCTGCGATGCAACATGCAATTTTTGTTGAAGTGCGCTTGCCTAGAGTTTTAGAGGCGCTTTTTGCCGGTATTGGGTTAACAGTTGCAGGACAAATGTTTCAAACTATATTAAATAATCCATTAGCTGACAGTTATACGTTAGGCTTGGCCAGTGGTGCTACTTTTGGTTCAGGATTAGCAGTTGTACTCGGTGCAGGTTTTATTATGCTCCCTCTGTTTTCTATATTATTTAGTTTGATCACATTACTTTTAGTCATTGTGATAACTACAATGATGTCTAAAGGCTACCCTATGAAATCACTTATTTTATCAGGTATTATGATTGGCGCGTTATTTAATGCTTTATTATATATGATGATTTTATTTAATCAAGATAAAATGAATAATATTGTTAATTATATGTTTGGGGGCTTTTCAGCAGCAGAATATAGAGAGGTAATATATATTGCTATAATCTTAATTTGTTGTATTGTGGTGTTATATAGTATGATGCCTAAAATTAAATTATTGCGACTTGGCGACTTACATGCGCAAGGGCTAGGATTGAACGCTCAGCAATTAACGTATGGTGTGCTGTTATTAGCATCAATTATGACAGCGATTATTATTGCCTTTGTAGGAATTATTGGTTTTATTGGTATGGTCATACCACAACTTATTCGTCGTTATTATTTTAAGTATACATTAAGTAAACAACTGACTTTAAACATGTTAATTGGTGGTACTACTATGTTAATCGCAGATGGTGTTGGAGGGATAATTTTACAAACATATCAAATCCCAGCGAGTATCATTATAGCCATTATCGGCATTCTTGTGTTATTTTATTTAATGATAACTCAACCTAAAACATTAAATTAAGTATAAAAAATAGAGAAGAAGGTAGCGTATGGATTTATCAAATATTAAAGCAGTTGTATTTGATTTAGAAGGTACTTTATTAGATAGAAAAAAATCACGAGAAAAATTTATAGAAGAACAATATGAGCGATTTCATGATTATTTAGTCAATATACAGGCAATAGATTTCAAAAATAAATTTATAGCATTAGATGATGACGAAGATCATGATAAACCGGAGTTATACAAAGCGATTATTAAAGATTTTCATGTAGATAGACTGACGTGGAAAGATTTATTTCATGATTTTGAAATGCATTTTTATCGCTATGTATTTCCGTATTACGATACTTTATACACGTTAGAACGACTTAACCAGTATAATTATATTACTGGTGTCATTGCTAACGGTAAATCAAAGATCAAGCAATACCGCCTACACGCCCTTGGAATAGAACACGTCATCAATTATATGTCGACGTCACAAACTGTTGGCGTGCGTAAACCACATCCCAAAATTTTTGAAGATATTTTAGAAAAGTTAGATACTAAACCAGAAGAGACTATGTATGTAGGAGACGATCCATTGAACGACGTCGCACCTGCAAGAGCAATGGGAATGATAAGTGTTTGGTTTAAAGATGAAGATGCAGAGATTGAACCATTACCAGAAGAAGTAGACTTTACGATTACAACATTAGAAGAATTGTTAACAATTTTACCGATGAAGCAGAAAGGACAAAACTGATATGAATTTATTTACTACACAAGACGGCGTTGCACTTAATTACGATACGAGTGGAGAAGGGCATGCTATTGTGATGATTCACACGGCATTAGAAAATTTTACAGTTTTTAAAGAACTGGAAAAACAACTGAGTAGGGACTATCAAATTGTACTTATAGATTTGCGAGGTCATGGGTACTCTGATAAACCTAAACATATTAGCTTTTCGGACTATGGTAGCGACATCAAACAATTATTAGATGCGTTATACATCAAAAGTTGTGCACTTATTGGACATGAAATGGGTGCCTCTGTGAGTGCTGAATTAGCATCAAAATATCCTGAATTAGTGACGTCTGTAACTATGGTGAATCCTACGATGTTAGAAGATAAATCGCCAAGTGAGCGTTTGTATCAAAAATATGCTGAAACAATTCGTAATTGGGATGAAGAAAAACAGCACAAATTTTTAGCGAATCAATTATATTACGATAAGAAAAAAGCACAAAAGGTGTTAAAACAAATGGAAAATACACTGGCTTTTACTACAACAGCGGAACGTCAGTCAGTTGAGGCTTCTTTTAATTTTAATAATATTAGAAACTTTTTAGCTCAAGTTCAAGTACCTGTCCAAATTATAGTTGGACAACATGGTGAACGGACTACAGTAGTTGAAGCTAAAGAAGTAGCAGATTATATTACGAACAGTGAATTTGAAGTTTTCCAACACTCAGGTTTATATCCTTTTATTGAAGAAAAAGAAGCATTTTTAAAAACAGTCAAACCTTTTATCAATCGTTTTGTGTAGAGATATTATAGTATTACACTTATATATATCTTTTATTAGTAATAATTGAAATCATTTTGTAATATCTCTGTTATTTTCGTAACATGTATATTATAATGTGGTTAAGCACAAAATAGGTTGAAAAAGGAGAGAGTGCTGATGAAAAAGTTATTTGCTGCTTTATTAGTTTCAGGTCTTACATTATCAGGTTTTAGTGCTACAAATGTTGAGGCAGCTTCAGGTAACTCTATTCAAAGTGTTGAACAATTAGAGCAAGGTGATCAGGAACTCGAAGGTGCAGAATTAGGAGCATCTATCGAAACTGTATTAGAAAATAATAAAAAACCACTATATTCATACAGTCCTGATGGTGATGAACATTATTATGAATTTAAAAAAGATAATGGTGTATTAATTGTCACTGCAGATGGTAAAAAAGGTAAAGGTAAAATTTTACGTGCGTCAATGGTTTATAATGAACCCAATGGACCATCTTTTAATGAAGTGAAAAAAGAAGTAAGTAATAAGGCTTCTGCTCGTGAACATTACAATGATGTTACAGGTAACATAGGTTATATCCAAGACGACAATTTATCATATCAATTTACTACTACATCACCAGATGATAAAGATATTAAATTATATCGTATTGACTTAAGCTAATCGTCAATGTCATACTTAGTGAAAAATAAACCGACAAGTCTATACTTGTCGGTTGTTTTATTGATACAATGTTATTAATACGTCACTGGACACCATATAGCTGAGTTAATATGATAATTGGCATAAAGGTATGTTTAATAAGCATTGTAATAGTAGAAGAGAAAAGGAGACTATAATGAGAGTCAATGACAAAGTATTAGTAGAAAATATCAATGATTATTTTACTCATAAAGGACTTTCTCCTAATTTAATCGATGACATAAAAGAAAAGTTAAAAAAAGATTTTAGAAAATCTGAAGAACAAAATCAAGATTATATTGAGTATAGAGGAAAATCACCAGCTGAAATTATATTGACGATTCAACGTAATTTATTTACTTTACAGTTAAATCCTATTGTATTTTTCATTTTAAATTTTATCGTAATTTCTTATTTATATGATAAACAATATGTACCGTTCCAAGCAGCTTCAGGACTATCTATTTTTTATTGTTTGGTTATTTTACCTATTTCAATTGTGATTTATATTAGGATAAGTCATAAAAACTATTTGTATAGTAATAAATTAGAAATGTATATCGGTCTCGCCATTGCAGCAGTATCATTAGTATTAGTTGTTATCCATGCATTTAATGTTAATTTTAGTATCGTTGCGGTATCAATTTATGCACATCAATTTATTTTCTTTGTAGGTATCATTTTTAGTATTACCGGAATTTATTTCAAACGTTTAGAGTTTACAGGTATAGGTTTGCTGTTATGTCAAAAAACAGTAGATGCTATGATTACGAACCCTGGTATTGCGCAAATTGTATCTATCATTATTTGGATTTTATTACTAATTGTAATTATTTATTACACTATTCGTATTTCTTCCAGAAATTAACATTATAAAATGTACGTTGAAAACAGCAACAAAACATCACGTTTATCGTGGAACTTACAATTAATTTATAGCTCGATTTCAAAGTGAAGTAGCAATCAGATGGAGATGATTGTTGCTTCACTTTTCTTATTATATAAAAAAATCAAGAAAACAATTTGTTCTCAATATGATATTTTTATGAAATTAATAGGGTCCATAATGGAATAACATTTTACATAGTGGGTATATGTTACTTGTAAGGGGAGGTGACCCAAATGAATAAAATATTTGTTAATGATGACAACGAGATAGCTTACACAATTGAGGGTCAAGGAATTCCTGTAATTTTAATCCATGCCTTAGATGGGAATATGGCAGCATTTTGTAATCTAAAAAATGAATTGAAACACAATTATAAAGTAATCACATATGATGTAGTTGGTCATGGATACTCATCAAAACCAACAACTTTTACATTAGATGATCATATTGAAGATTTAAAAATCTTAATGGAACGATTAAATTTATTTGATGCCCATGTGATTGGTCATGACATGGGCGCGATTATTGCTAAAGGTTTTGCAGATCGCTATCAAAATTGTGTCCGCACGTTAACGTTAATTTCATTTGACTATACAAATGGTATTCATGGTCTCAATAAGTTAATGTTTGAACACGAAGAAGAAATAATTGGTTTTGATAAGGAAGAAGCTTTGATTATTTTATTCCCGTATATGTACACTGCCCGTGAGAGCGCCAAAAAGTGGGTACAGAAGCAAAGAATTTATGCACGACAAAAACCTGAATGCAGCGCAACTGCTACACGAGCAATGATGACTTTTCCAACTTTAGATAATGAAGAAATTATGGGAGAGACAACAGTACCCACCTTGATTATTAACGGGAAAAATGATCCGCTCATTAATCATGACTATACGGAAAATTTCGCATCTAATAATCTTAATATCACTGTAAAATTATTCGCTGAATCTGGACATGCTCCACATATTGAGGAACCATTACATTTTTTAACAGCCTTCAATTTGTTTGTGGAATCAGTGAAAGTGTGAGTATGTAGATATTAAGGGGAGTAAATTACACATGGAAATGAATAAGCACAAGTCAACGTTTAAACTGTATTATTAAATACATTAAAAAGAATCTGCAGCACCTTTGGTGTTGCAGATTCTTTTTATGAATATAAAATTAAAATGATTTAGACTTCTTTATTGTCATTAGCTTCTTTAATACGTTTATTAACACGTTCTAATAACTCATTAATTTTATCACGTTGTTTTTTGTTAACTAAAATTAATACAGTTCTTTCATCGTGTTCATTACGTTTTTTATCGAAGTAATCTTCTTGTGATAAATTTTTAACTGCTTTTACCACTTGCGGTTGTTTGTAATTTAAATGATTAATTATATCTTTTAAATAGTACTCTTCACTTTCATGCTCACTGATGTAAGTAAGTACTGCGAATTCTTCAAAGCTCACTGAGAATTCTTTTTTAATAATACCTTTTAATTTGTCTGCATATGTCACCATAGCCAATAACTCGAAACAATCATTTATTTTTGTGATCGCCATCTTTTATATTCCTCCCTGTTTTGCCAGCCCAATCATGATACAAATTAAATTTTATAATTTGTATAACTTTTATCTAAAACGAAAGTTAAACCTACTTTATTATGATAATTTTAGTCTAAATTTATTTGTGTAAAATATATTAAAACCATAATTATTTAGTTTATTATAACTAAATAAAAATAGAAAGTAAACTAAAAACTGTTTAAGAGTGGGCGTAATGATTTATTTTATTAATTCAATTAGTTTATAAGCAAAAATTTAAATATATTTTATTGCTCTAAACTAATTTTTCCCATTACAGTATAATTTAAAACTTAAATTGGCCGATTGGCGAATTTTTTAAATACTTTGTAATATTACTAAGTATTTAATGCATATTTCATTAATTAATGGTTAACATTAATACAAATGCATCGTAGTCTATTTTACCCGTTTTAAATATATTAAAGACATTTTTTAGCATAATTTGCTTTTAAATTTATCAAAATTAATTTGACTATAAACTAATTTAGAGTCGTTGTATTTTAAAAAAATTAATTCTAAAACAAGATGTTTCACTTTTCTATAATTACAAGTTGATCATTGAAAAATGAAAACAATTCAAACACCAACAATAGTTAATTAAAATTTATTGTTAAATTGATTATTTGATACTACCAAAGTTATATTACGCTCAATGAGTAATAAATTCAACTTTATTTTAATTACAAATGTTTTACAATGTTGTGTAAATTAAATGAGTAATTGAAATATTATTAATATATAGTAGATATTTTAACGTTTTAAGTTCAAAAAATGATAATTATTAACTGTAACTAAATCTCTGTCGCTATATGTAACTATAAATTGTAACTGCTGATTAGAAAAATCGTAATAAGATAATACCAAGCATCAATGCTATAATACCGATAATTTTTCGTAATGTTACTTTATTAGTAGGTGTTCCAAACAAACCAAAATGATCGATAATAATGCCCATAATCATCTGGCCTAACATAACTACTATGGTAGTAACAGCAGCGCCAAGATGTGGCATCAATATAATGTTTGTCGTAACAAATACGACACCAAGAATACCACCAATAAAATAAAGCGGTTTAAGTTTGCCTTGTGTCGGGTTATAAGTTGTTATTTTTAATGATTTATTAAATATCAAAGTGAGGATAAATAATAAAATTGTGCCGATAGTAAAGGAAACAAGGGCTGCCATTACTGGAGAATGTAATTGTTGTCCTAAACTACTATTAATTGTAGTTTGTATCGGAGGGCCAAAACCAAAGATAAAGCCAATAATTAGCCAAAGATAAAAAGAAACGGGTGTTACACGGCGTTCTTGTGTTTTACGAGTATAATTCATTAACAATATCCCTATAAATAATATGATAATGCCTAATGATTTCACTACAGTAAAAGGTTCGTGATTTGCGCCAAACCAACCAAAAGTATCAATAAGTACTCCCATAATAATTTGACCTGCAATAGTCATTACTACCGTTAAAGATGCACCTAATCTAGGTAAGAGGAGTAAGTTTCCTGTTAAAAAAATAACACCTATTATACCACCGACAAACCAAACATAGCTTAAGCTTTGGTTTGCATAGAAATCAGCTGTAAAGACATGAGGATTAACGATAATATTGATAAGAATTAAAAATAACATTCCCGTAGCGAATGAAATCGTCGAAGCATAAAATGATGAACGGGTATACATGCTCAATCGTGAGTTGATGGAAGTTTGAAAAGGTACTACCATACCAGCAACTAACCCTAAAATAAATAATAAAAACAAAATAATCACGCTTTCTCTAAAATTTTGATATTGATAATGTCAGTTTATTCTTTTGTTATATGATATGATGAGTATATACGATATAAATGTAAAATTCATGATATTGATACATGAGTTATAGCAGATATGTTTGTAAAAGTGAATGATTTTAGAATTTAAAAGTGAGTGACTAACTAAATTGAAGCAACTTTCTATCATTCGTCTGTTAGACGAAGAAACTTTTTTTATTGGTGCTGGGAGCAATCAACAACTAAGACCACAACAATTTATTGAAGTATTGAACCCTAAAAGATCATACAAAAATTTAGCACGCGTTGAAGAAGTGTATGAACAATATGCATTATGTAAAAAATTAGGCAAGAAAAAAATATTTTTTGGTGATACAGTCAGAATTCGTCCGTTAAATAATTAACTAGATGTCAAATATACATTAAAATGTCACAGTGACATCGCCCCTAAAGCACTTAAGCTGAGGGGGCGATTTTTATTTTTTAGACAGTTAGCAACTATGTGTATATATAGTGCTAATTAGATAGTCATATAATGTAAAGTTACTAGAAAATGGTTAGTGTTTAGCGTCTAACGTTTCAAAAATTGTAGTAATTGTTTTGTCTATCAAATAGGCAGCATGTACTTTCACAGGTTGGCTTTTCGAAATTCTCAAAATATCCAAATCAACTATTTTTTCCATGTTTTCTTTGACTTGTACTTCTGTTAGTTTACGTTCCACTTTAGGAATTTGTAGTTTTAACGTTTTATTAAGTACATCTGTAAATACTAATTCTAATGTTTTTGACATTATGGTGCCTCCTTAATGAACGATTTCGCTTTTGTTTAATTCTATAGTAGTAAACTGTTCTCCAAGCATATTTTCAAGCGCAACTTTAAAGGCTTTGATTTGTTCTGTAGTTGCCTGTGGATTTATATTGGCAAAACGACGAGAGAAATTTTTCACTTTCCCATCAGGTCCAGCAAAGCTACGAGAAAATGTTACTGTTAATTGATTAATTCCATTCATTGCTTAACACCTCCTTCTATTAAAAATATCGAAGTGATAAAAGCAAATGGCTATAAAAATTTTAAGAAATTTGTGTAAAATGCTTTTATGTTACTTATTTATCATTTATTATTGAATAAGAAACATTTTAAAGTTAAGAGGTGTGAAGATGAACCAGGTGGACCCAATTAGAGATATTGGAGATATAAAATTGATGTATGAAGTGTTGCAACGAAAGTCATATAGAGATTATTTATTATTTAAATTCGCAATACACACAGGTATTAGATTATCTGAATTATTAAATTTAACCGTGTGTGAAGTGATGGATAAAAATAAAGCTATTAAATCATTTTGGGTAGAATCACATGCATCAAATATTAATATTATGATTCCAGAAGAATTACAACGCGAATTACGACAATACATCACTATGGAACAGTTAAATACGGGTGACTTGTTATTTCAATCCAATAGAACTCAAAAAGGTTTATCTAGACAACAAGCGTATCGCATTATCCATGCTGCTGCAGAAGAGTTGGGGATGTTACATATAGGATTAACAACTTTGCGTAAGACGTTTGCTTATCACGCCTATCAGTCTGGAATCTCTATTTCTATTATTCAAAAATATTTAGGGCATCAGACCACTTATGAAACGATGAAATTCATAGGTATTTCAAGGAATGCAAGTAAGACGACAATCGCATTAAATTTATAAATGTAAAGGAGGAAGTCGATGAGTCTGATATACCTATTATGTATTATATTAGCTATTACGATACTTGTGTCTTTAACAATGACACATGTCAAATTAAGTAGATTTGCAGGACAAATAGCTTTAATAGCTCCAGTTCTAGCTTTAGTATACTTTTTGTGGCAAATTCCACGAGTAGTGGAAGGACAAATGACGATGGTCAATATACCTTGGTTGCAAGCTATAGATATTGACTTGGCATTTAGACTTGACGGTTTAAGTTTACTTTTTGGCATATTAATTTCAGGCATTGGAGTAGCCGTCTTCTATTATGCGACACAGTATCTGTCTAAAGAACATGATCATTTACCGCGTTTTTATATATACTTATTACTTTTTATGTTCAGTATGATAGGTGTTGTTACTTCTAATAATACAATTTTATTATATGTGTTCTGGGAATTAACAAGTGTGTCATCATTTTTACTTATTTCTTATTGGTACGATAAAGAAGATAGTCAGTATGGTGCTATACAATCATTTGTAATTACAGTCTTAGGTGGTTTGGCATTATTAGTAGGCTTCGTTATGATTTACAGCATTACTGGCACAAATACGATTACAGATATTCTTGATCAAAGTGATAAAATAGCTAACCATCCATTGTTTATACCAATTATTATCCTAGTGTTAATAGGTGCTTTTACCAAGTCAGCGCAATTTCCATTCCATGTATGGTTACCGAAAGCGATGGCGGCACCTACACCAGTCAGTGCCTACTTGCACTCGGCAACAATGGTGAAAGCAGGTATCTTTTTACTCTTTAGATTTACACCTGTTCTTGGACTTAGTGATTTTTATATTTATAGTGTGACTTTTGTTGGGTTAATTACAATGATTTATGGGGCTATAAATGCACTTAGACAATATGACTTAAAAGCAATATTAGCTTATTCAACCATCAGCCAACTCGGTATGATTATGTCGATGGTAGGTTTAGGTGGTGGTTATGCTCAACATACATCAGATGAATTATCAGCTAAATATGCAATGTTACTTTTTGCCGCATTGTTCCATTTATTAAATCACGCATTGTATAAAGGTGCGTTATTTATGGGTGTGGGCATTATTGACCATGAAACAGGAACACGTGACATTCGACAATTATCAGGAATGCGCAAAGTATTTCCGAAAGTTCATTTTGTCATGTTGTTGTCAGCATTATCTATGGCGGGCATTCCGTTTTTAAATGGTTTCTTAAGTAAAGAGATGTTTTTTGATGGTTTACTTAGCGCACATGAATTGCCACAGTTTAATATAGTATTAACTTTAATTATTGATCTATTAGGTGGCTTAGCAAGTGTATTTACGATGATTTATGTGGTTTATATGATTAAGGAAGTCTTTTGGGGCAAATATAGTGAGGCGAAACTAGAAGTTGCTAAACCACATGAACCATTGAAATTTACATTACCATCATTACTAATGACGCTCTTATTGCCTGTTATTTTCTTTGTTCCGAATCTTTTCGGTGACCACTTAGTCTTACCGGCTTTAAGAAGTATTACCATTGGTGAAAAAGTTGATCAATTTGCTCCGCATATTGCACAATGGCACGGCGTGAATTTACCACTTATACTAAGTGTTGTTGTCATATTAGTGGGGATTATCGCAGGATTGAAAATAAATTGGACTAAATTTGCACGTAATTTCAAAGTGAAATCTATTACAGAGTTTTATGACAATTCTTATAAACAATTTGAACATTATTCAGGTTATAGTATACGTGTACTAATGAATAACCGTTTAAATCAATACATTATTATGACACTTATTATCTTTGCGGTACTTGTCTTGTATGCCATTATTCGTGTTGGCTTCCCTGAAGTACATCAAGTAAAAGTAGGGGAATTTGGACCGCTAGAAGTTGTTACGTTGATTGTTGTTTATGTGTTGGGAATTGCTTTAGTGTTTATCAGACAACGTCTAACAATGGTTATTCTGAATGGAATTATAGGGTATTGTGTTACAATATTCTTCATTTTAATGAAAGCACCAGATTTAGCATTAACGCAATTAGTGGTAGAAACGATAACAACGATACTCTTTATTGTCAGCTTTTCACGTTTACCAAACGTACCTAGAGCAAAAGTACATAAAAAACGTGAATTAATGAAAATAGTCGTATCACTAATCATGGCCATAACAGTAGTAATATTAGTCTTTATCGCACAACATGGCACATCAATATCAACGATATCAACGTTCTATCACAATGCTTATGAATTATCTGGCGGTAAAAATATAGTTAATTCTATATTAGGAGATTTCAGAGCATTTGATACGTTATTTGAAGGTATGGTATTGATTATTGTCGGCTTAGGTATCTACACATTATTAAACTTTAAAAATCGGAGGGGACAAGATGAAAGAGAATGATGTTGTCTTACGCACAATAACTAAAATTGTGGTCTTTATTCTTTTAACATTTGGATTTTATCTGTTTTTAGCGGGACATAATAATCCAGGTGGTGGCTTTATTGGAGGACTGGTTCTTAGTTCAGCATTTTTACTAATGTTTCTAGCCTTCGATGTGAAACAAGTATTAGTCTCCCTGCCTGTTGATTTTAAAATAATGATTATTGTCGGCTCATTATTATCAATGGTAACAGCAATTGTACCTATGTTTTTTGGTAAACCGTTCCTTTACCAAACAGATGCATACGTCAATGTACCATTAATGGGTGAATTGCATTTAACAACTGTGACATTGTTTGAAGCGGGAATAGTACTCTCAGTTGTGGGAGTCATTGTTACCGTAATGCTGTCAATTAGTGGTGGTCGCTCATGAATTTAATTTTATTATTAGTAATTGGCTTCTTAATATTTATAGGAACGTATATGATTTTATCAGTCAATTTAATACGTATCGTTATTGGTATTTCTATTTATACGCATGCTGGTAATTTAATCATTATGAGTATGGGTAGTTATGGTAAAAACAAGACTGAACCATTAATTGGAACTGCTAACCAAAATTTTGTTGACCCTTTGTTACAAGCGATTGTCTTAACGGCTATTGTCATTGGCTTTGCGATGACAGCATTCTTGCTTGTACTTGTATACAGAACCTTCCGAGTTACTAAAGAAGATGAAATTGATGTGCTGAGAGGAGATGACGAAAATAATGAGTAATTTATTAATACTACCATTACTGCTTCCAGCACTTTGTGGTTTAATCTTGGTCTTCATTCGTAATAATAGTTTGTTATCCCGAATTTTTGCGATAGGTACGATGGCGGTCTCTACACTCGTCTCGTTATTCTTACTAATACATGTAATGCAGGGGAAACCTATCAAATTGGATTTTGGTGGATGGCAAGCACCGTATGGTATTCAGTTTGTCGGAGATTCTTTAAGTTTATTAATGGTTACAACATCAAGTTTCGTAGTCACATTAATAATTGCTTATGGCTTTGGTAGAGCTGAAAAACGTGCGATACGCTTCTATCTTCCCAGTTTTATTTTATTCTTAACTGTAGGCGTTATTGGCTCATTTTTAACTGCTGATTTATTCAACATCTATGTCATGTTTGAAGTAATGTTATTGTCTTCATTCGTATTAATTACATTAGGACAGTCGGTAGAACAACTACGAGCGGCAATTATCTATGTCGTGCTGAACATTGTCGGATCGTGGATGTTACTGTTAGGTATAGGGTTATTGTATAAGCTAACTGGAACACTTAACTTTGCACATGTTGCGCAACGTATTGGTGAAGTTCAAGATCAACGTGCCGTAGTCATAATTTCGATGGTCTTTTTAGTGGCATTTGGTTCTAAAGCAGCATTAGTCCTCTTTATGTGGTTGCCAAAAGCTTATGCGGTATTAAATACTGAATTAGCAGCATTATTTGCTGCATTAATGACTAAAGTTGGCGCTTATGCATTGATTCGTTTCTTCACTTTAATATTTAATGAACAAGATGATGTAACGCATTCATTAATGGTCTTTTTAGCTTGTGTTACTATGCTTATTGGAGCATTTGGAGTAATGGCTTATAAAGATATTAAAAAAATTGCTGCCTATCAAGTTATTTTATCGATTGGATTTATCATATTAGGTTTGGGTACACATACTTTTGCGGGTGTGAATGGCGCCATATTTTACTTAACAAATGATATTGTTGTGAAAACTTTACTCTTCTTTATTATAGGAAGTTTAGTATATATAACTGGACATAGAAACTACCAATATTTATCTGGTTTAGCTAAACAAGAGCCATTTTTTGGTGTCGCTTTTATTGTATTAATTCTAGCTATCGGAGGCGTGCCACCTTTTAGTGGATTTCCTGGGAAATTATTAATTTTCCAAGGCGCTGTAGAAAATGGTAATTATATCGGTTTAACGTTAATGATCATTACAAGTTTAATAGCGATGTTTAGCTTATTCAGAATATACTTTACAATGTATTTAGGAAGTAGTGAAAAAGGTGAACAAGTATTGTTTAAACGTATTCCATTCTATCGTAAAAGTTTAATAGGGATGCTTGTCGCTGTGGTCATTGCTATTGGTTTAGCAGCACCTATTTTATTTAAAGTGACTGAAAATGCGACACATTTAAATATGGATGACCAAGCATATGAAAAAGCAGTTAATCCACATTTGCTGAAGGAGGAGAAATAATCTATGAGACAAGTAGTGTTAAATGTTGTCATTGCGTTTTTATGGGTTTTATTTCAAGATGAAGACGCTTTTAATATTTCTACCTTCTTCGCAGGATATTTAATTGGTCTAATTGTTATTTATATATTACATCGCTTTTTTGGCCAACAGTTTTACTTGAAAAAAGTTTGGGTGGCTATTAAATTTTTATTTGTGTATTTATATCAATTGATTACATCAAGTATGACCAACATTAATTATATTTTGTTTAAAACAAAAGATATGAATCCAGGTCTTGTTACGTATGAAACGACTTTAGATAGTGATTGGGAAGTATCATTTTTAACAATACTTATCATTATTACACCTGGCTCTACTGTTATTCGTATTTCAAAAGAAAAACAAAAATTCTTTATTCATGCAATTGATGTGTCAGACAAAGAACGTCAAAAGTTATTAAAAAGTATTAGACAATATGAAGGTCTAATATTGGAGGTGGCAGAATGATTGATTCACTAACCAATTTTTTCATTACAAGTTCCATTATTGTCTTTGGGATCGCGTTACTGCTCACTTTGTTTAGATTAATCAAGGGACCTACCACTGCTGATCGAGTTGTTGCATTTGATGCTGCCAGTGCAATACTCATGTCTATAGTAGGTGGTTTAAGCGTTATTTATGGTACGTTTTCATTCTTAGATTCTATATTATTAATTGCCATTATCTCATTTGTAAGTACAGTCTCTATTTCTAGATTTATTGAAGGGGGGCACGTATTTAATGCAAACAACAAGCGAAATCGTTAATTTATGTGCTGCCATTATCATGTTTTTAGGAAGTGTTATTGCACTTATTAGTGCCATTGGCTTAATCAAATTTCAGGATGTCTTTTTACGTAGTCATGCGGCTACTAAAAGTTCTACTTTGTCAGTGTTATTGACGTTAGTCGGAGTTATTATTTATTTCATCTCTGCGCAAGGATATTTAAGTGTACGTATGATTTTAGCCTTGGTATTTATTAATTTAACTTCTCCTGTTGGAGGACATTTAATTTCACGAGCTGCATATCGTACGGGGGCTTATATGTATCGTAAAAAAGATGGTATGAGACAAACGAACATATTGTTAAGTTCAAATGATGATCAAAATAATTTTGAACAGCTGAAAAAGCGTGCTAAAGAGCGTGAACAATTACGTAAAAAAGCCTATGAAGAAGACGAATATTAATTTTGTTATATGAAGATGTGTATCTTTTCCTCCTGTGCTGACAAGGTAGGCGGAATAAGATGCACTTTTTTATTAAATATTTAGGTTAAATAATGTGATGGAATATTGAGGGGTCAATGATGGATCATGTTTTCTATATTACTGCCAAAGTCTCAACATTTTATTGGCAGTTTTTTTGTGCTCGCTTTCCGCGGGCACTGCCTCAGCCTGTAGTCTTCGGCGAGTGCTATTCCCGCAGGAGTCAGCCCAAAGCACTGCCAATATTGTAGAAAAGTCTTTAGGATAACTAATATTTAAGGTATGTTTACTGCCAATAAGACAATAGGCTATTGACAAAGCTTCCAACTTTTTTTGCAGTTTTTTGTGCTCGCTTTCCGCGGGAACTGCCTCAGCCTGTAGTCTTCGGCTCTTGCTATTCCCGCAGGAGTTGGCCCAAATCACTGCCAATAATATATGAAAGTTTTAGATGAACTATCACCTTGGTTTTTGTCTACGTTCTATAACAAGAGGAAAGGGAATAACTAAATCGTCATCTTCATTTTATATTGCCAGTAGCTAACTGAACTGTAATGTACCTTAACTCATGTTTTTTATACCAGTCATCCTTGTCGCTGTGGGGAGAGGAATCTTATTAATAAAATTCGATTTCTGTTCCATTCCCTAAAAAAATGATAAAATAATATATATTTGTAATTGTGTGAATTAATAATCGATGGGCAACGTTTGCTCATTGTAGCATTTAAAATGAGATGATAGCGTAAGCGCTTGTGTGACATGTATATTATGCGTTATTTGTTTCAACCTCAGCAATTATAATAGTAAAGTTCAAACGATGAGAGGTGAAACTATGCAAATATTTGAGACACTGCTTATTTTTATAGTAGTCGTCATTTTAAGTTCATTTGTACATATATTTTTATCAAAAGTTCCTTTGGCCTTCATTCAAATAATTTTAGGTATGTTGTTATATATTACACCTGTACCTGTAGACTTTAATTTTGATTCAGAACTTTTTATGGTTGCATTAATTGCTCCATTATTATTTGTAGAAGGTGTACAAGTATCTCGCGTACATTTAAGAAGGTATATTAAGCCAGTTTTAATGATGGCATTGGGTTTAGTAGTGACAACAGTTATAGTAGTAGGTCTGTTTGTTCATTGGATATGGCCTGAGTTACCAATGGCAGCAGCGTTTGCTTTAGCAGCCATTTTATGTCCTACCGATGCAGTAGCTGTGCAAGCTATAACGAAAGGGAAAGTATTACCTAAAGGTTCTATGACAATTTTAGAAGGTGAATCACTTTTAAATGATGCAGCTGGTATCATATCTTTTAAAATTGCTGTAGCAGCTCTTATTACTGGAACTTTTTCAGTGGCTAACGCGATAGAACAGTTTTTAATATCATCTATCGGAGGATTTATCGTAGGGCTTATTATCGGTGTGGTTTTAGTACGAGCAAGAGTATCTTTAACACGACGAGGCATTGAAAATGTTAACATGTTTACTTTTATTCAATTATTAACACCGTTTGTCACATATCTTATAGCAGAAATGTTCCATGCTTCAGGTATTATTGCCGCGGTTGTAGCTGGTTTGGTTCATGGCTTTGAAAGAGATCGTATCTCACAAGCACGTACACGTTTGCAAATGAGTTATAACCATACGTGGAATATTATCGGCTATGCATTGAATGGCTTTGTGTTTGCTATTTTAGGTTATTTAATTCCTGAAGTGGTAGGTCGTATTATAGAAAATGAACCGCATAATTTATTATTTTTAATTATTGTTACTGTTTTAATAGCACTAGCGATTTATGTCTTTAGATTTTTATGGGTGTTCGTTTTATACCCTTACTTTTATTTACCAGTGAGTCCTTTCCAAAAAATGATGTCGGATAATGAAAATAATCAAACCAACACAGAAACACCACCAAAAAGAGGGGTCTATGCATTTATAATGTCTCTTTGTGGTGTACATGGGACTATCTCATTAGCTATTGCTTTAACTTTGCCATATATGTTGGCAAATCATCATTCTTTTGCTTTTAGGGATGATTTACTATTTGTTGCATCTGGTATGGTAATTATTAGTTTAGTAATAGCACAATTCTTATTACCATTATTTACACCATCTGCACCGAAACCTAAAGATACAGGGATGAACTATAAGCATGCAAGAATCTTTATTTTAGAAAAGGTAATAGAGTCATTAAATAAAAATTCAACTTTAGAATCTAGTTTTCATTATGGAACAGTAATTAAAGAATACCATGAAAAACTTGCATTTTTACGTACTGTGGAAAATGAAGATGAGAATATCAAAGAATTGCAGCGACTGCAAAAAATTGCATTTGAGGTTGAAAACGATACTTTAAATAATTTAGTTGTTAATGGTGATATTACTACTAGTGTGTTGGATAACTATATGCGTTACGCTGAACGAACTCAAATTTATAAACAAGCTTCATTAATGCAACGTTTAATTGTTGAAGTGAAAGTTTATATTTTGAAAATACGTATTAAAAAACGTATGAAAACAAACGCAGCTTCTTCGTTATCTATTGCAGATAACTTGTTAGAAATCTCCAATGTTATGCGTACAGTACATTATCGAGTAGTGAGTCGCTTAAGTAAAGAAACTACTGAAGATAATAAATTAGAAGTTGGGATGATTTGTGATGGTTATTTGGCACGACGTGATAATTTAACACCAAGTAACTTTTTCAATCCTAAGAACGAAAATTCGATAACGAAAATTCGTTTAGATGCATTGAAAGAACAACGTCGTATCTTAAATCAATTGATAGAAGAAGAAGATGTTAGTGACACAACAGCGTTAAAAATACGAGAATCAATCAACTATGATGAAATGGTTATTGTAGATAGTTTAACTTAGTGACACTACTCTATATATAGAGTTGCTTTAGTTTAATGTACGAACTGAAAAGTAAATAAAAATAAACTGGCAGATCACTAAAACAATGAATCATAAATGTTTAGCGGTCTGCCAGTTTTGTAAGCGTAGCAATATGGGCTGTCTGGATAGAAATTTCATTATATTGCTACGTTTACTTTTTTACACAGAGAAAACGCCATCAATGGAGGAGGATTATGTACCATTGATGGCGTAAGAGTATGATTTAAGGCTTGAATACCACCATATCGTACGTGGGTGTGTAGCATGTTTAGGAGAGACACGTACGATATGGGACTATTCACCTAGTTAACAGGTTGAATAGCCTTAGTTATTATCATAATTATTACTTCATACTGCCATGAATTGTGTTGATATTAGCTTCCATCATTTTATAATAGGAATCTCCTTTAGTTCCTTTTTCTCCAATAGAATCGGTAAATACTTCACCATAAATATCTTTTTTAGTTTCTTCACTTAATGTATCCATGCTTTTACGTTCAACACTTGTTTCAACAAGTAAGTGTTTTAGATTGTGTTTTTTAACAAATTCAATGGCTTGTTTCATCTGCTCTGGTGTACCTTGCTTTTCAGTATTTATTTCCCAAATGTATCCTGGTTTTAAATCGTACTGTCTTGCAAAGTATTTAAAGGCACCTTCGCTTGTAATAAATGCACGCGAGTCTTTTGAAATATCATCAAACTTGTTATGACTTTCTTTATTCAATGTTTGTAGCTTGCTAATATAATTTGAACCTTGTTTCTCTACATCTTTATTATCTTTAACATTTTTAGTTAACGTCTCTTTAATAACTTCGGCATATTTAATACCATTTTCTAAACTTAACCACGCATGAGGATCTTGGTTCTCCTCTTTTTTACTAGCACCTTCTAAATAAATAGGCTTTACTGTTTTAGAAACAGCTACAACATTTTTATCGTCCATTGATTTATTCGCTTGTTTTAAAGCTTTTTCAAACCACCCGTTACCCGATTCTAAATTTAACCCATTATAAAATACAATATCAGCATCTGTTAATGCTTTAATATCTTTAGGTTTTACTTCGTATTCATGAGGGTCTTGGCCTATAGGAACGATACTATGTAAGTCTATATTCTTACCGCCAACATTTTGAGCTATATCATAAATTATTGAATTAGTAGTTACAACTTTTAATTTATCATTTGACTTGTTTTCTGACTGTGCAGATTTGTTGTTATTACTGCAAGCACCAACGACTAGCATTAATATTAAAAGTATGGGTAATAATTTTTTCATGTTAATTGTCCTTTCTTTATACGTGTGTTAATTTTTAGTGCGCTGAATACAATGATGTAAATAATAAATGCACACAGAACAATGGTTGCGCCACTTGGAATATTATAAATGTAGCTAAAATACATACCAGTGACAGAACAAATAATACTAATAGTACTAGCAATTACCATCATTTGTGGTAAGGTCTTAGCTATTAAAAATGCAGTACTCGCAGGTGTTATCAATAATGCAACGACTAAAATAATACCAACAGTTTGAATACTGGCTATTGTTACCATAGCTAGTAATAACATTACAAAATAATGAATTAATGTAGTGTTCAAGCCACTCATGCGGCTAAATGTTGAATCAAATGTTGAAATCATTAAAGGTCGATAAAATATAACAATAAGTAAAAGTACTATAGCACTGACGATAATAGTAGACCAAAAAATATTAGTTGTAATGGCAAGAATGTTGCCAAATAAAATATGGTGTAAATCTGTTGCACTATTAATCAAACTAATAATGATAATCCCAGTAGATAAAAAGGCCGTAAAACTAATACCTATCGCAGCATCTGGTTTAGTTTTACTGCTTTGCGTAATAAATCCTATAAATAAACTTGCAATCATCCCTGTAACTAAAGCACCGATATACATTGGTATACCGAGTACAAATGATAATGCTACACCAGGTAACACTGCATGACTCATAGCATCCCCCATTAACGAAAGACCGCGTAATACAATAAGACTACCTACCGTGCCACATACAATACCTACTACTATAGAGATAATAAGTGCACGGTTTAAAAATTGATAACTGAATAAATGTTCAATGAAATCTAACATATTTTACTGCACACTCTTTTCATCGGATATTAGTGCAGAAGGTTCTGCATTTAAAAATGTCTGGTTTAATTGTTCAGGTTGCATTGCTATATCGCTATCACCAAAAAAGCGAATAGTGCGATTAAGTAAAATGATACGATCGAAATATTGAGTGGCTTTAGATAAGTCGTGATGAACAATTAAGATTAATTTGTTTTCACTTTTTAGGTGCTGTAATAAATTGAAAATTAACTGTTCACTATGAAAATCTATGCCTACGAAAGGTTCATCTAACATATAGACCTGATTACTGTGCATTAAAGCACGTGCCACAAGTACACGTTGCAATTGACCTCCGCTTAATTCGGAAATTTGACGATGACGCAAATCATTTAATTCTAATGTTGTTAATAAAGACTCGAGTCGTGATTTTACTTTTTTAGTTACGGGTTTAAACCATCCGATATTACCATATGAGCCTGATAATATAACAGCTTCTACACCGATAGGAAAATCTAAATCAATATGAGCTTTTTGAGGAATATACGTAATTGATTTTAATACTGAGGAGAGCGGTTGTTGATTTAACAATTGTTCTCCAGTTGCTTTGAATTCTCCAATAAGCGATTTAAATAAAGATGACTTTCCTGCACCATTAGGTCCCATAATTCCTATAATTTCACCTTGGATAGGTAATGTTAAATTAATATCTTTGAGCACATGTTTCTTCCCTAAATGCAAATTTAAGTTTTTTATTTCTAACATAATTCACCTTCTAAAAATATTTTTAGGTTGACCTAATTTATTTTATAATATACTACGAACTTTTAGCGTGTCAAGAATTTTCGTGATACAATAAAGACAATGATTGTGAGAGGTGAAAGTATGCTGACAGAAGAGAAAGAGGACTACTTGAAGGCCATTTTAACGCATAAAGGCGATACTACTTTTGTATCAAACAAAAAGTTATCGCAGTATTTAAATATAAAGCCACCATCAGTAAGTGAAATGATAAATAGATTAGAACAAACAGAATTGGTAGCAACAAAACCATATAAAGGTGTGATGTTAACGCAGAAAGGTTTGGCACACACTTTAGATATTATTAAACGACATCGTTTACTTGAATTATTTTTAATTCAAATATTGCATTATGATTGGGAAGAAGTGCATCAGGAAGCGGAAGTATTAGAACACAGAGTCTCACATCTATTTGTAGAGCGGTTAGATAAGTTATTAGATTATCCAACTACATGTCCTCATGGCGGCGTTATACCACGTAATAATCAATATAAGGAACTATATACAACCGATTTATTACAATTTAGTGCTGGAGATTATGTTAATGTTAAAAGAGTAAGGGACAGAACAGAATTATTGGTTTATTTGTCTAGTAAAGCCATCTCAATTGGTGATGAAGTACTTATCGTCGATAAAGATGATACAAATAGAGTAGTAATGATTCAAAAAGGCGAGACGGTTACAATTTTGAGTTATGATAATGCAGCGCATATTTACGTAGAATAATATAAAAAGCGATGGTTTATATTAACCATCGCTTTTTGCATATATATTTAAAATGAAATAACTACAGTGAAAAGTTTATACACAGTATATAAATTAATCGCAATCCACAGTGTACTAAAAAAGAATGTGGGGCAGCGAGTTAATTCGTTTAATGTTGTACCATCCCATTCAACATCACGGTTGAAAAACGTCAGTTTAAAGATTGTCCAGCTTGATTGGAGCACTTCACCGAGCAACATTCCAAGGATGAAGTGGTAACTTATAGAAACGAAATAAAAGATGAGCTCCTGATCATTGCTTTGAAATATACCATAAAGCAATACAATTAACATCAAAAGTATAATAATTGGGAGTAATTTACGAGATGTTAATATGACAAAATAGCAAAATATAAATAAATACACAGCAATAAAGATGTTGGGATAGTTGGCAGTGACAGCTAAATATCCTAAAAAGAGCATTAAAGGTGGCATGATATAACCACCTAATGTGGTAATGATTTGGCTCAAACGACTACTAGATTGTGTAATAGCATAACCTTGTTGTGATGTTTGGTCACGTTCTGAAGGTTTAGCGACAATAACTAAATCTCTAGCTTTGCCTCCGCTAATTTTATTAAATAAAATATGGCCAAATTCATGTGTTAATACTGGAATATAATTTAAATAAATATCAATTATACGATTAAGTGGCTTGTGCCTATACTGATGAATCACAATGTAAAGCACTGCTAATATTAAAATCCAACTAATATGTAATTGAATGGATGAACTTAAAAATGATTGTATATAGGACATGCAAATACCTCTTTTGTAATGGTGATGAATATGAACTTTAATCTATTATAAACGATATAAACAATTAGCGCATTTGGACTTTTGATGTAGGAAAGAATTAGGGGAATAGCATATTACAGAAAGTATTATCTCATTACTGCGTATTATGATAAAATGACTGTTAATATTGTATGAAATCGACAGTGAGTAGATAGGAGTTAATAGTTAATGGTGAAAAGAGACGAAACAGATAAAGTAGATGTTTTATCTGTACATTTTAATAATGTCACAATGGACGATATGGTAACAAATGTAAAACAATTTTTTGAAGACGGGCAACAAGAGACACTGTTTATTGTGACTGCAAATCCAGAAATCGTAGATTATGCTACAACTAATACATTTTATCGAACATTGATTAACAGCGCTAATTATACCGTTGCAGATGGTACAGGCGTGGTCAAAGCTTCCAAAATTTTAAGAACGCCATTAAAAGCTCGTGTACCAGGTATTGAATTGATGGAATCATGTTTAAAAATAGCGCATTCTAATCATCAACGGGTGTATTTATTAGGAGCCAAAGAAGTAGTAGTAGTAAAAGCACAAGAACAGTTAAAACAGCAATATCCAAATATAATTTTTGATCATCATCACGGATATATCGATCTACAAGATGCGCACATTGCTCAAGAAATAAAAGACTTTAAGCCAGATTATATTTTTGTGGGGATGGGTTATCCTAAACAAGAAATGTGGATAGAGCAGCATCGACATAACTTTGAACATACAGTGATGATGGGCGTAGGTGGCTCATTAGAAGTATTTAGTGGAGTCAAAAAACGAGCACCTAAATTTATTAGAACCATTAATTTAGAGTGGGTCTATCGCTTAATAATTGATTGGAAACGGTTAGGAAGAATGCAAAGTATTCCTAGATTTTTATGGAAAGTTATGAAACAAATGCGACATAAACATTAAAAACGATTACGATGTCTTGAATTTTGTGGCATCGTAATCGTTTTTAGTTTAACGTTATTTAAATTCAAAACGAGAATTATCTAATTCTGATCTGAATTTTTTTTGATCCGCAGCGGAACGTTTTTTGAAGTCATTTAAAAATTTTTCATATTCAGGCAAGACTTCATCTAATGTACCAAATTGTTTTAATTTACCGCCTTCTATCCATGCAATTTTTGAACAGAAGTCACGTACTTGTTTCATATTATGACTGACAAAGAAAATTGTTTTATTTTGTTCTTTGTACTCATAAATTTTTTCTAGACATTTTTGTGCAAATGTTTGGTCACCAACGGATAAAGCTTCATCGATAACTAAAATATCGGGATTAGTGGTAATGTTTATTGAAAACCCTAATTTGGCACGCATACCACTGGAATATTTTTTAACGGGTTGGTAAATAAATTCACCAAGTTCACTGAACTCAATAATTTGTGGAGTATAATCTTTAATTTGTTTTTTATTAAAGCCCATACACAACATTTTAAATTCAATGTTTTCAATTCCAGTAAGTTGACCATTAAGTCCAGCATTAATGGCGATTACACTGACTTCTCCATTGCGGTTAATGTGACCACGTGTTGGGGAAAGTGATCCGCCAATCATGTTACTAAGGGTAGATTTACCAGAACCATTAATACCTACTAGGCCAATAACATCACCTTCATGTGCAGTTAATGATAAATCATTTAAAGCATAAAATGTTTTGTTTTTGTGAAAAGGTACCAGTAAATCTTTTACTCGTTCTTTATTATTGCGATAAATACGGTATTCTTTTGAGACATGTTCAATGTTTACCGAGACTGTCATAATTTTACCATCCTTATTTCTAATTACTGTTATTATAATATATAGTAAATGAGTTGTTAAATTTATTAACCTATTGTAAAGTAAGTAGGTATGAATTGCGAGAAAACTATAGTCTACAATTGTTAAAGTTTACTGAATTTGTGGAATTAAATCAACTCTTTTAGTAGAAAATAGTGTAAAATGTAGCTGGTATCATCTAGTATATAATAATTGGCAATACTATTTTATGATGATATTAATAGTAATGAGCTAAAATGAAATCATAGTAAGTTTACATCTATTTATTAAATAGGGTATAATTTTTTTGTTATGAAAATATTTGGAGATAACGACAGAATAAAAAACAAAAGTTTAAGATATAAAAGTAAATCGTTTGAAAGCGTGGTTTATTTAAATGAAGGCAGTTTGGACTGTATTTAAAGAACATATAAAAAATATATATTTGATCAAAAGATTAGCAGAATTTCAAATTAGAATCACTAACCATAGTAATTACTTAGGTATGGCGTGGGAATTAATCAACCCAGCAATGCAAATTGCGGTTTATTGGTTTGTTTTTGGTTTAGGTATGCGCAGTAATACCCCTCAAGATGGTGTGCCGTTTATATATTGGTTATTGGTCGGTATTAGTATGTGGTTCTTTGTGAACCAAGGTGTATTAGAAGGAACCAAGGCGATTGCGTCGAAATATAATCAAGTAGCAAAAATGAATTTTCCGTTGTCTATTATTCCTACTTATATTGTGTTTAGTAGATTTTACGGGCATCTCGGTTTATTAGCCATAGTGATGGTTATATGTTATTTTGCAGGGTATCACCCGACAATTTACACCTTACAGTTGTTAATATATGTACCTTTCGCGTTAATCTTAACGGTGGCAATTTCACTCGTAACATCAACTTTAGGTGTACTTATTAGAGATACTCAGATGGCAATGCAAGCGTTAATGCGAATTGTCTTTTTCGTATCATCTATTTTAATCGTGCCACCTAAAGGTATTGTAACTGATGTGATGCAATTAAATCCGATTTACTTTTTAGCTGAAGCATATAGAGCTGCTATTTTACATCATGATTGGTACTTTATTTCTCATTGGGAATTGGCAGTCTATAATGTCATTTTAGTTATTGTTTTACTCGTGGTAGGATCGATTTTACACATGAAGTATCGCGATCATTTTGCAGACTTTATGTAATGCATTATTTATAAAATATATGAAGAACCTGAAACATATTTTACGTTCCAGGTTCTTTTTGTATATTGGTAATAATTAATCGTTAGAAGTGTAGGTTAAGTGAATAGGGCCAAGCTGACAATAAGATAGAACGAAATAATTTAATAATTAAACATTGCTATCGTTGCAATTCTATAAATTTTGGAAAAAGCACGCTATAATTAAATGAAACTAACTGAAGTAAAGGGGAGAAAAAATGAGACAATGGATAAAAAGAATTTACATGATGATGATACATATACTAAATGTAGTATTTAGTTGGAATAAAATATCAACAAAACACATAGTAGTGATGATGACTTTTGAAGCAGATGTCTTACCGATAATTAAAGAATTATCTCAACAAGGATATCGTGTCACAGTAATTGCTAAAGGCATACATCAAGAAACCATTGAACAATTACAAAATTGTACATTTATTCCAGCAGGAAATAAACATATTATTCACCATATAAAAGCATTAAGCACAGCAAAAGTAATAGTGATTGATACTTATTATTTACTATTAGGTGGCTATCGCAAAAAAGCTGGTCAAAAAATTATTCAAACGTGGCATGCTGCAGGTGCGCTAAAACATTTTGGGCTAACGGATCATCAAGTGGATCATACTAATAAAATGCAAGTTAAACAATATCGTCGGGTTTATGGAGCTACAGATTTTTATTTAATCGGTGGTCCACCAATGGCAGAATGTTTTAAAGCAGCTTTTGATGTACATCCAACACAGCTTTGTACGACAGGACTACCGAGGTTAGTACCGTATTGTCAATTAGATGTTAAAGAGATGCAAACACAGTTAAAACAGCAGCATGGGATTACGACTAAACTCGCGATTTACGTTCCTACATACAGGGAATACAATCAAAGAAATAGAATAATCGATGTTACACAATTTGAACAAGTATTACCTGGTTATACTTTAATCAATAAACTACATCCAGCAGTAGCAGAGCCAAGTCAGACTCAGATTGATACACAGACATTGATGTTGATGGCAGATTTGATTATTACTGATTATAGCTCATTAGCAATTGAGGCAAGTTTATTAAATAAAACTGCTGTCTTTTACGTTTATGATGAGACATTGTATGAAGCGGAACGTGGGTTAAATAGCTATTATTATGATATACCAAGTCGTTATAAAGCATATGATGAAACATCATTAATTCAATTGATCCAGCAACAAGAACAAACGTTAGAACCGTTATTTCAAACGTGGCATCAATACAATACGAAGGATAGCTTAAATCAAGTCATGAAGTTAATTAATAAGGAGGCTTCACAATGAAAATAGCATTTATTATTCCAGTTTATAATGCAGCTAATACGATTCGTCGTGCTATTGCCTCGATTGATACTAAGTATGAGCATGAAATCATTTGTATAAATGATGGTTCGACTGATGAATCATTAGCAGTGTTGCAGGAATTAGCGAAAATGTATAAAGAACTGACAATTATCAATCAAGAAAATGCGGGTGCGGCAGCAAGTCGTAATAGAGGTCTTGCATCTATGTCGAGTGATGTATTTATGTTTTTAGATGCTGATGATGAGTTCTTACCTAGCAGAATTGATTACATGGCTGACTACTATTTGAAAAATGATGATGTAGATATTGTTTTAGGGCAACTAGGACGCGAGCGTCATGGAGAATGGCAAACGATTCCAACTCATACAGAAATTAATAAATTTGATACTGTGAATTTGGCTCAATGTCCAGCTATCTTACAATCTATAGGCCCTGGTGCAAAAATGTTTAGTGCTAAATTTGCGGACTTACGTTTTGATGAAGATGTAGTGTTTTGTGAAGAACATACATTTATGGCACGTGCTTTTAATAAAGCCAGTGATATTCAATTATTACCTAATATTATTTATGGTTATAATAATGTAGAAGGATCAATTACAGAACAGCGTACGCACCGTTTTGAAGATTATTTAGCTAATGCAGCGGTGGTTAGACAACGCGTGATGGATATTTTGTTATTATCGAATTTAAGAGTATATTACAGTTATCGTTTTGACGAGTTGATTGTTAGCTATTTAATTCAATCTTACCTAGCCAATCAAAAGGAAATTACCGAACCATTTATTAATGCAGTGACAATGTATCTGAAAACAATGCAAACAACAGATTACGAAGGGCGCGCATTGTTCAGAATTATTAAAGTAGTAGAGCAAGGTGGTAAAGGTTGGACAAAACCAATATATGAAACATGGAGAGAAACATTACATTATGTTGGTATTGGACGGCCACCTTATTATCGTTTTAAAGTTGAAATTCTACCGAGACGTGCTAAATTTAAAAGCAAAATGACTCTAAAAAAATTATTGAAAAGGTAAACATTAATTACGTTATAGTATTAAAAATTTTAGTATGATATACTTCTTGAAAATGTGAAAAGTTACTGAGAGGTAGATAATAATGAAAAGAGTTATAACATATGGAACTTATGACTTATTGCATTATGGTCATATTGAATTATTGAGAAGAGCACGTGAAATGGGTGACTATCTTATTGTTGCGTTATCATCGGATGAATTCAACCGTATAAAAAATAAAAAATCTTATTATAACTATGAACAACGTAAAATGATGTTAGAATCAATTCGTTATGTTGATCTTGTAATCCCGGAAGAAGGATGGGGACAAAAAGAAAAAGATGTTGAACGTTATGATATAGATACATTTGTCATGGGTCATGACTGGGAAGGCGAGTTTGATTTTTTAAAGGACAAATGTGAGGTTATTTATCTTAGACGTACGGAAGGTATTTCTACGACTAAAGTTAAAAAAGAATTATATGGTAAAGAAGAACATTAATAAATTATCACACACGATAATATGAATGTGTGTTGATAATGTTTAAAGGGATAAGTTTTAGAAATCACCATGATTTCTAACTTGTCCTTTTTTATTGCGTTATAAGTTTAATTTAACTCAAAAAAACGCATTGAGTTTTGGATTGATAATCCTAGACTCAATGCGTATGTTGAACTATTTTTTATTGTTAGATTTACGACGTATTAAATCAATAAGTAAATAAATAACGATTGCTAATGCGGTAATAATTAAGACGATACCTAATAACGTTAAAATAGGATGATCATCCCAAGTGGATTTAACCATAGTAGTAGTTTCGTGTAATAATGGTTTTTTCACTTTTACAGAAGGTGGACCGTATTTATCGGAAATAAATGAGCGGTCGTATTCAATGTGTAATTTTTTATCTTCGATGACATATTTATAATCTTCTTTTGTAAAGTCTTTTGGCAATACATCATATAAATCATCTTCTAAGTAATAAGTTTTGCCATTAATTTTGTGTTCGCCTTTGCCTAAAATTTTAGTGTATTTATACTGATCGAAAGACATATTCATCATAGCATTACCCATCATGTTACGTTGTTTTTCACCACCGAAGTTATCATAGTTTCCGGCTCCCATGATTGTTTGTACAATACGGAATCCATCACGTTTTGTCGTGATAGTATGGTTATAATTTGCTAGGTCACTTGATCCAGTTTTTAAACCATCAGTACCTTCTAAGCTCATGTCGCCACCTTCAAGTGAATGGTTGAAGGTATAGTATGTAACACCATGTTGTGTTGGCGCAGTTTGCTTAGTGAAATATAAAATTTTAGGTGTATCTTGAATTGAACGTTGCGATAAAATTTCGAAATCTCGTGTTGAAGACACTGAATTATCTTCATCAGTGTACTTTTTAGGTGCAAAATCTTCTAGTTGGGCATTGTCAGCACCTGTAGGATTAACAAAGTGCGTATCTTTCATGCCTATTGATTTAGCTTTTTTATTCATTAAGTCAGTGAATTCTGAAGTGTTTTTAGATACTTCATTTGCTAATATTAGTGCTGCCGCATTACTAGAAGCAGAAACTGTTATTTGCAATAATTCTTTAATGGTATATGTTTCGCCAGGGTAAAGTTTAGTATTACTTAATTTTGGTAAAGTAGACATACGATAGTGGTCTTCTGTAATTTTAACTTTATCGTCTAAAGATAAATCTCCCTTTTTCACTGCTTCCAATGTTAAATACATGGTCATAAGTTTAGACATGGATGCAGGGTACCACTTTTTGTCGATATTATAGTCATATAGAATTTGGCCTGTTTGTGCAATGTTTGCTGCACCCTCAGGTTGATATTTATCAGATACGTTATAACCGTATTGATTTGCAATGCTTGTAGGTGTAGCTGTCTCAGCATTAGCAAAAGGTGTTATAATTGAAACAATAAACATAACAGTTACCATAATGGAAATTAACTTTTTCATAAAAACAAACCTTCTTAATATATTCTCTTTTTGATAATAGAAATATTTTAGCATATTGGGTTGAATTAATAAATGAATATATATAAACCGTCACAACAATAATTTTGTGAATTAAAAAAGCAAGCAATAAAGCATAGAGTTACATAAAGTTTTCGTTGCTTGGCGATGTAACCACATAAGTCAAAAATAGAGGTAAATGTAATGAATCAAACGAACCCGTTATTTTATTTATTCAAAAAATTAACTTGGCCAAAAAAACTAATTGCCATTGCGGTGTGTATATCTTCTTTAGGTAGTTTAACAGGATTACTTGTTCCTTTAGTAACAGGTAAATTAGTCGACAAATTTACCCTAGAAAGTATTAACTGGAATTTTATCGCTATCTTTTTAGGGATTTTTATTATGAACACTTTACTGAGCGGCTTGGGCTTATATTTATTAAGTAAAATTGGAGAAAAAATTATTTACGCCATACGTTCAATGTTATGGCAACATATTACGCATTTAACAATGCCATTTTTTGACAAAAATGAAAGTGGTCAGTTAATGAGTAGGTTAACTGATGATACGAAAGTAATCAATGCTTTTATTTCGCAAAAACTACCAGAGTTGTTGCCATCAGTATTAACTGTTTTAGGTTCTTTTATTATGCTTTTTGTAATGGATTGGCAAATAACGTTAGTAACCTTTATAACGATACCGATATTTATTGGGATTATGATTCCACTTGGGAAAATAATGCAACGTATATCCAAAAAGACACAAGCCGAAATTGCCGATTTTAGCGGTTTGCTTGGACGAGTGTTAACCGAAATGCGTTTAGTTAAGGTAGCAAATACAGAGCGTTTAGAATTAGAAAAAGCAGACAATAATTTACAACGCATTTATGATTTAGGGTTAAAGCAAGCAAAAATCACAGCAATTATCCAACCAATATCTGGACTGGTCATGCTGTTAACGATTACAGTGATTTTAGGTTTCGGCGCATTAAGGGTTACAAGCGGTGCCATTACTGCAGGAACATTAATTGCTATGATTTTCTATGTAGTGCAGTTATCAAGTCCGTTAGTCAATTTATCTACATTAGTAACTGATTATAAAAAAGCTGTGGGAGCGAGTCAGCGTATATATGAGATTATGCAAGAACCTATAGAAGATTTTACTTTGCCTGAAGTAGTTGAAGAATCCCAACATCCATCTTTAATATTCAAAGATGTAACTTTTAAATATGATACGACAACTGTATTGCAAGCGGTGAATTTTGAAATTTTAGCAGGTAAAGTCACAGCTTTTGTAGGGCCATCAGGATCAGGAAAAAGTACAATTTTTAATATTATCGAACGTATGTATGATATTGAGCAAGGCATGATTACATACGGTGATCAATCTATATATAATATCCCTTTAGCTACTTGGCGACATAAAATAGGTTATGTTATGCAAACGAATGCCATGATGAGCGGTACGATACGGGACAATATACTCTATGGTATTAATCATGCTGTTTCTGATGAAGAATTGGAAGCGTATGCTAAGATAGCTAATTGTCATGATTTTATTCAAAATCTTGAGCAAGGTTATGATACGTTAGTGGGTGAACGCGGTATTAAATTATCCGGCGGTCAACGTCAACGTATTGATATTGCACGTAGCTTTGTAAAAAACCCGGAAATCTTATTGTTAGATGAAGCTACTGCAAATTTAGATAGTGAAAGCGAGCGGAAAATCCAAACCGCATTAGAAGAATTAATGGAGAAGCGGACTACGATAGTGATTGCTCACCGTTTGTCAACGATTCGTAAAGCAGACCAAATTATCTTTTTAGATCAAGGTGTTATCACAGGAAGTGGGACGCATCAAGAATTAATGCAAACACATGAGAAATATCAGCAGTTTGTTGCTACTCAAAACTTAACTGAATAAAACACAGACATTTTGTAAATGCCAAAAGAAATAAATAGCATATACTCGAACATTAAAAAAGTTATTTTATCAAAAATCCTTACATGCTATAATAAGTTAGAATTAACTAGCAAGGTAGAAAATTGAAAAACACAGAAATACAATAAATGAAAACGAATACACTATTTATATTTTAGTGATTAATCATTATTAACTTTTTAGGGACAAGTCAATAATTATAAAGTAAGATGGTTTTTTAATTTGAGTTTGCTTGAGTTCATATATATTGGAATGGTGGGTGTAAAATGTTTTTACTAATTAATATTTTAGGTTTAATTGTTTTCTTAGCGATTGCAGTATTATTTTCAAGAAATCGCAAAGACATACAGTGGACTTCTATCGGTATTTTAGTAATCCTTAATATTGTATTAGCATGGTTCTTTATTTATTTCCCATGGGGGAAAGCAGTAGTACAAGGATTAGCAAACGGAATTGCCTGGATGATTGATTCTGCACATGCAGGTACAGGATTTGCTTTTGCAAGTTGGGTCGAACCTGGTGCAATGGATATGGCAGTTAGTGCCTTATTCCCAATTTTATTAGTTGTACCATTATTTGATATTCTGATGTATTTAAATATTTTACCTAAGTTAATTGGAATGATTGGTTGGGTGTTAGCTAAAATTACGAGACAACCAAAGTTCGAGTCATTCTTTGGTATTGAAATGATGTTTTTAGGAAACACTGAAGCGTTAGCAGTTTCTAGTGAACAATTAAAGCGTATGAATGAAACACGTGTACTAACTATCGCAATGATGTCTATGAGTTCAGTATCTGGGGCTATCGTAGGTGCATACGTGTCGATGGTACCTGGTGATTTAGTGTTAACTGCTATACCATTGAATATCATTAATGCGATTATAATTTCTGCAATTCTTAATCCAGTTACTCTCGAAGATAAAGAGGACATTATATATAGTATTCAAAATAGTGAGATAGAAAAACAACCTTTCTTTTCTTTCTTAGGAGACTCTGTCTTAAATGCAGGGAAATTGATTTTAATTATTATTGCATTTGTCATTAGTTTTGTTGCTTTATCAGATTTAATCGACCGTCTAATTAATGCTGCAACAGGTATTATTGCAACTTGGATCGGTTTAAAAGGTAGTTTTGGTTTAGATCAAATTTTAGGTGTATTTATGTATCCTTTTGCATTATTACTTGGTTTACCGTGGGGAGAAGCATGGATTGTTGCGCAACAAATGGCTAAAAAAATTGTGACCAATGAATTTGTTGTTATGGGAGAAATTAAAGATGTATTGGATTCATATTCACCGCACAGACGTGCAGTGCTTACAACATTCTTAATTTCATTTGCAAACTTCTCTACAATCGGTATGATTGTAGGTACATTAAAAGGAATAGTTGATACGAAGACTTCTGACTTTGTCTCTAAATATGTACCAATGATGTTATTAGCCGGTATTTTAGTATCGTTAATGACAGCAGGATTTGTCGGCTTGTTTGCTTGGTAAGATAAAAGTTGGTGTGATAGTCAATTTTAATAACTGCATAAACACTTTAATACTTAAATTTAAACAGAGCAGCGTTTAGCTGTTCTGTTTTTTTGCATTATAAAAGCCAAGTACGCGGTGTACTTGGCTTTTACGGGAAATGAATTAAATGTATGATATAAGCAAGGACTAGGTACTTATAACATACTTCGAGCAAAAATTTGTTTTTGTTTGTTACTATAAACAACACAAAGGAGATGGCTTCTTATTGTTCTTCAATAAGAAGATAAATAACATTATAGCAAAGGAATAAATATAAGTAAACCGAAAATTCAGAATTTTTAAAATTATGTATCTCAAATTAATTTGTATTCCAGTTAAATGAGGTAGAGTGTTGTGATGTTGGCATTATTTTGCTACTATTCAAGTGATTGAAAATTGAATAGGAGGTTGGTGGGCGTGAATAAAACACTACGTGATATTATATTGGTGATTATAGGATCATTTATTTTTTCTGCGGGTGTCAATACATTTATTATTACAGCTGATTTAGGTGAAGGTGGCGTTACAGGACTTGCCATTGTACTTTACTATGCATACCATATTTCTCCAGGGCTTACGAACTTTGTTTTAAACGCGTTACTTATTGCTGTGGGGTATAAGTTTTTAAGTAGACGTAGTATGCTGTTAACTATTTTGGCGACAGTGTTAATTTCTGTATTTTTAGGATTGACTGAAAGTTGGCAAGTAGATTCTAATAATATTTTAGTTAATGCGATTTTTGGTGGAACGTGTGTAGGTCTAGGTATTGGTGTCATTGTTTTAGCAGGTGGAACGACTGCAGGTACGACTATACTTGCAAGAATAGCTAATAAGTATCTAGATGTTAGTACACCATATGCACTGTTGTTTTTCGACTTAATAGTTGTGCTTATTTCATTAACTGTTATTCCGTTACCTAGTGCATTAGTCACGGTTATATCATTATACATCGGCACTAAAGTTATGGAATTCGTTATCGAAGGTTTAAATACGAAAAAGGCAATGACTATTATTTCACAAAAGCCAGATGAAGTAGCTAAAGTCATAGATGAAAAAGTCGGTCGAGGCTTAACAATTTTAAATGGTCGTGGTTACTTTACTAAAGAAGATAAGGATATTCTGTACGTTGTAATAACAAAAACACAAGTGACTAAAGCCAAGCGCTTAATTAAACAGACAGATGAAGACGCATTTTTAGTCGTTCATGATGTGCGTGACGTTTATGGTAATGGTTTCTTGATAGATGAGCACTAAAGTTAGTGACCGTTGATTACGTCCTAACTTTTGCCAGTAGAATCAAAAAGTAAGTTTTGAAGCGAAAATACGAAATCAAATGTGGACGTTTGGTTTCATATTTTCGCTTTTTCTAGTGTTTATAATTGGTAGACTTACAGATATTAAGCATAGAATTTTATTGTGATTTTATAGTCAATTTCAGTAAAAAATGGTATAATAACACCCGTGATAATGATTATCATTTACGGGATGTAGCAATTAACGCAATAAATGACAATAACAGATAACTTATATATAGAAATTAAGACAATCAATTATAGGTTAAGATAGATGCTTATTAATCAGGAAGAAGGGTAAGTATGACACGTTTAAATGGGAATCAAATTACGATTAGTTATGGAGATAATGTTATAGTCAACAATTTAGATATTACAGTACCAGATGGTCGAATTACTTCTATTATTGGACCGAATGGTTGCGGTAAATCTACATTGTTAAAAGCATTATCACGGTTATTAACGATTTCAAATGGGGAAATTGTGTTAGATGGAGAAAGTATACACACACAAGCTACTAAAGAATTGGCTAAGAAAATTGCGATATTGCCACAGTCTCCTGAAGTAGCTGATGGGTTAACAGTTGGAGAACTTGTTTCTTATGGTCGTTTTCCACATCAAAAAGGTTTTGGCCGATTATCTGCAGAAGATAAAAAAGAAATCGATTGGGCCATGAAAGTAACAGGCACTGCTGACTTTCAATACCGTGCTATTAACGACTTAAGTGGTGGTCAAAGACAACGTGTGTGGATAGCTATGGCGCTTGCACAACGTACAGATATTATTTTCTTAGATGAACCAACAACATATTTGGACATATCACATCAATTAGAAATTTTAGAATTAATTACCCAGTTAAATCAAGAACAAGGATGTACTATCGTCATGGTATTACATGACATTAACCAAGCAGTGCGTTTTTCTGACTATTTAATAACGATGAAAGATGGCGATATCATTGCTAATGGTGACACCGAGGAAGTATTGACTAAAGATATTCTAGAAAAGGTGTTTAATATTGATGTTGAGATAAGTAGAGATCCACGAACAGGTAAGCCTATGTTAGTCACATATGATTTATGTAAACGTAGCTATTCCCAGGTATAGGAGCATAACGATGACAACGCAAAAAAAGAAAGTTTATAATTTTGCAATTACGATGGCTATAGCTATCGTATTGTTAGTTGTCGCACTCTTTGTATCTATCTTGCTGGGAGAAGCGAAAGTTAATGTGACAACGATATTTGAAGCTATATTTAGCTATGATGTAACGAATCAACAACATAACATTATTAGTGAAATCCGTATCCCGCGCGATATAGGCGCTATTTTAGTTGGTGCTGCTTTGGCAACATCGGGAGCAGTAGTGCAAGGGGTTACGAAAAACGGATTAGCCGATCCAAGTTTAATCGGATTAAATGCAGGCGCATCATTTACTTTGGCGCTGACATTTGCATTGTATCCTAAAGCACCTTTTTTAATGCTCATGTTTGCCGGCTTTGTAGGTGCTATTCTTGGCGGTTTTATCGTATTGATGATTGGACGTTCGCGTAGTGATGGTTTTAATCCTATGCGTATTATTTTAGCGGGTGCAGCAGTTAGTGCGTTTTTAACAGCATTGAGCCAAGGTGTCGCACTGTTTTTTAGGTTGAATCAAGATTTAACATTTTGGAGTGCCGGTGGTGTGTCAGGTACAACATGGCATCAATTAATTTGGGCCATCCCTGTCATTGTTATCGCGTTACTCATTTTAATTACGATAAGTAAACAGTTGACTATATTAAATTTAGGTGAAACTTTAGCACGAGGGCTAGGCCAAAATGTGGCTTTTATACGAGGTATTACTTTAATATTAGCCATGGTATTAGCAGGCGTTGCAGTTGCTATGGTTGGTCAAATAGCCTTTGTCGGTTTAATGGTGCCACATATAGTAAGGTTTTTAGTCGGCACAGATTATGCACGTGTTATTCCTTTAACTGCAGTGTTAGGTGGTTTACTTGTGTTAGTTGCTGATACATTAGCACGTATGATGGGTGAAGCACCTGTAGGAGCAATTATATCGTTTATTGGTGTACCTTACTTTTTATATTTAGTTAAAAAGGGAGGTCGCTTTACATGATTGATCCAAAGTTAAAATATAGACAATGGATTACTTTAATAGTATTCACTGTATTATTAATAATAACTTGTGCATGGAGTATGACTTCTGGTGAATATAAAATGTCATTCGGAACATTTTTTACAACATTATTTGGACAAGGTGCTTATACAGATACATTAATATTACTAGAATTTCGTTTGCCTAGAATGATCATTACTATTTTAGCTGGTGCTGCTTTGGCGATGAGTGGTGCGATCATTCAAAGTGTGACACGTAATCCACTTGCGGAGCCTGGTATTTTAGGGATTAATGCAGGTAGTGGTTTTGTTATTGCACTGTTTATTGTTGTTGGCCAAGTCAATGCTGATAACTTTATTTATGTATTGCCGATTATTAGTATGATTGGTGGTATTTTAACAGCACTTATTATATTTAGCTTCAGCTACAACAAAGGAGAAGGGATAACGCCAGCTAGTATGGTGTTAGTAGGTGTTGGTCTAGCTACAGCTCTTAGTGGTGGTTCATTGACGTTAATGTCTAAATTTGATAAAGATCAATCTGAATTTATGGCTTCTTGGTTTGCTGGTAATATATGGGGAGATGAATGGTCCTTTGTGCTAGCTTTTGTACCGTGGTTAGTCATTATCATACCTATATTACTGCTAAAATCGAACGCGTTAAATTTATTAAATACCAGTCAACATATAGCACAAGGTGTGGGTGTTAGAGTAGATAAGGAACGCTTCATATTACTTATGTTAGCGGTCGTGCTGTCCTCTGCAGCAGTAGCAGTGGCAGGCGCAATTGGTTTTATTGGTTTAATGGGACCACACATTGCTAAATCTATCGTTGGTCCAAGACATCAATTATTTTTACCAATCTCAATTGTTATCGGTGCATTTTTATTACTTGTTTCTGATACTATTGGTCAGGTTATCTTACAACCTTCTGGCATACCAGCTGGTATCGTCGTAGCTATTATTGGAGCACCATACTTCTTATATTTAATGTACAAATCTAAAATGGTTTAAAATAAAAAGACTAAGTGTATGTGATAGAAATCTAGTTTTATAAGATATCAAAATTATATACGTTTAGTCTTTTTTTAATTTTAATTATTAGCGTTTGCTGAAAAATGTAGGGTATACTAAGTGTAAATAGTGTTTAATCTAAAGGGGGAGCTTTAAATGAAAAAGCTAATCAAAGAGAAAACTGACTACTTAGCTGATATGCTTGCTGGTATGAAGATAGCAAATGATGATATAGATATTATTGCAGATACGGTCGTAGTAAGAAAAAATAAAAAAACTGAAGGAGTTGCTATTGTTTCAGGCGGTGGTAGTGGACATGAACCAGCACATGCAGGTTACGTTGCAGACGGTATGTTAGATGCTGCAGTATGTGGAGAGATATTTACTTCACCGACACCAGATAAAATATTAAGTGCAATAAAAGCAGTCGACACTGGTCAAGGAGTATTGTTGATTGTTAAAAATTATGCTGGTGATGTTATGAACTTTGAAATGGCACAAGATATGGCTGCGATGGAAGACATTGAGGTTGCCACTGTTATAGTTAAAGATGATGTAGCTGTTGAGGAACCGTCACAACGCAGAGGTGTAGCTGGTACTGTATTGGCACATAAATATGCAGGATATTTAGCTGAACAAGGCACCGATTTACACTCGTTACAATCTCGAGTACAGACCTTTGTA
Source organism: Staphylococcus sp. GDY8P72P (assembly GCF_016890655.1). Classification (NCBI taxonomy): domain Bacteria; kingdom Bacillati; phylum Bacillota; class Bacilli; order Caryophanales; family Staphylococcaceae; genus Staphylococcus; species Staphylococcus sp. GDY8P72P. The sequence goes on from NZ_JAFEQJ010000008.1 coordinate 177,063, forward strand.
GATAGTGTTAAAAGTATAGGCATGGCGCTAACACCACCTATGGTACCAACTACAGGTCAATATGGATTTGATATTGATGCAGATGAAATAGAACTTGGTATTGGTATTCATGGTGAAAAAGGTTTGTCTAAAGAGCCTGTTCAACCAGTTGATACTATAGTAAGCCATTTATTACAACCGTTGTTAACTGAAATAGAGACGGATGATGTCATCGTCATGGTCAATGGTATGGGTGGTACACCTATTTCTGAATTAAACATTGTCACAAAATATGTCGCTGAATACTGTGAAGCCAAAAATCTAGCTGTGAAACATTGGCTTGTTGGAGATTATATGACGTCACTTGATATGCAAGGTTTTTCAATTACATTGGCACCATATTCAGAAACAGTTTTAACCGCGTTAACGCAAACAACAGCAAGTCGTTACTTTAATTAAGGAGGCAACCCAATGAATGCTGAAACGTTAAAAATGAATTTATTAGCATTAGTTGATACATTTGAAACTCAAGAAGAAAGCTTAACACAATTAGATAGAGCAATTGGCGATGGAGATCATGGTGTAAATATGCTTCGTGGTTTTCGAGCATTACCTGATAATTTAGATGATTCATCAGTTTCCACTATCTTGAAATCGACAGGTATGACGCTAATGTCTCATATCGGAGGAGCTTCTGGGCCTTTATATGGTTTTAGTTTTGTCAAAATGGCACAGGTAGCAGGTGATGAAATTACTCCGGATAATTTAAGCGAGGTTCTACAAGCATTCTCAGATGCAATAGCACAAAGAGGTAAAGTAGAACTCAATGAGAAAACAATGTTTGACGTAATTGAACGTGCCAGACTGGCAGTGGCCAATAATGAGTCCATAACATTTGAAAAACTACAAGCTTTTGCTGACGATACTAAAGAAATGATTGCTACCAAAGGGCGAGCAGCATACTTTAAAGAGGCTTCTAAAGGACATGTGGATCCGGGCGCTCAAAGTAGTGTATATGTTTTAAATGCATTGATTGGAGATGAATAATATGACATCAATTATTCTTGTGAGTCATAGTGAAAAGATTGCAAAAGGGACTAAAGATCTATTAAGTCAAATGGCCTCAGGTGTTAATGTAGTAGCTCAAGGTGGTATTAATGGTGAAATAGGGACATCTTTTGATGATATTCACCAACTTTTAAATGGCTTAAACGATGATGCGATATGTTTTTATGACATTGGTTCAGCTGAAATGAATTTAGATATGGCTATTGAAATGTATAATGGCAAGAACCAGATGATAAAAGTAGATGCCCCGATTGTTGAAGGAAGTTTTACGGCTGCAGTCAAATTATCTGTTGGAGGCACGTTGGAAGACACAATTGAAGAAGTAAAAAATCATTTCAGTTAAAGATTTTTGTCTATTGCTAGTAGAAAAAGTCTTTAATATAACTTGTGAAATTAAAATTGTTAAAAAAGTAGTTTCTTAAATGAATATGTACGCGGAATATGATAAAATAAAAATCAATTGTAAAAAGAATCTGGGTATAGGAGGACATTGCCATGCAAGATTTAATAAAGAAACATGTCTTAAGCGGCCAATTCGAGTCAGTTAGAAGATTAATGTCCGAGACAGATTTTATGGAGTTTGAAGAAGCGTATATTTCAAGTGCTCATGAGGTAGAAAGTATCATGTTTTATACTTGTATTTTAGATATGATGAAACATGAAGAAACACCAGAAATGCACGATTTAGCGTTTTTACTTTTAGTTTACCCCTTGAGTGACCTAGAAGGTGCATTAGATTCAGCGTATTATCATGCAGAATCATCCATAAATCTTTCCGACGGTAAAGAAGTAAAGAGTTTATTACAAATGTTGTTATTACATGCAGTACCTGAACCAGTCATATCTGATAAAGAAGCATTCGATATCTCAAGAAAAATTTTAAAGCTTGATCCCAATAATAGTGTAGCGCGTAATGTCTTAAAAGAAACAGCGAAAAGAATGGATAACGTTGTTGTTGATTTTAATGAACTAAATCGTTCGAGAGTGGCAGATCAATAAGTAATATTATAGTGATGATAAAAATATACGCACGTATCGATTTCAGTAGGTACATGCGTATATTTTTATTTTGTTAGTAAAGTAATTGTGCAATGTGTCTTCGAGTATTACAAGTTTAAATGTCTGATAAGGCAGATTACAGTAACGTTTGTAGCGATTTATAGCAGGTGTATTAAAGCCGTCCAATATTAAATGTTAGTGTTTAAAACTTTAGGGAAGTAATATTGTGTGCGTTGCAAAAAAAATATAGTGCGTTATAATATATCACTATATGACATTTAAGGAGGTATTTTTTTAATGGGGCTTAACAAAGAAGCCATTAAAATAGGATTTGCCTACGTAGGTATAGTCGTAGGCGCTGGATTTTCAACAGGACAAGAGGTAATGCAATTCTTCACGGGATTTGGATTATGGTCCTACATAGGTGTTATTTTATCAGGATTAATATTAGGATTTATTGGGCGCCAAGTTGCCAAGATAGGTACTGCATTTGACGCTCAAAATCATGAATCTACGTTAGAGTATTTATTTGGCAAGGGACTAAACAAATTTATTGATTATGTACTTATATTTTTCTTGTTTGGTATTTCTGTAACAATGATTGCAGGTGCAGGATCAACATTTGAAGAAAGCTATGGGATACCAACGTGGTTAGGTGCATTAATCATGATCATTGCAATTTATGTGACTTTATTAATGGACTTTAACAAGATTGTACGTGCACTTGGTTTCGTAACGCCATTTTTAATTATTTTAGTAGTTATTATCGCGATATTCTATTTATTTAATGGTTCCATTCCGTTAAATAAAGTGAATGAAACAGTACCAAATGCTAGTCTGTGGAAAGGTATTCTCTATGGTATTAATTATGGTGGCTTAGCGTTTGCAGTTGGTTTTAGTACAATTGTTGCGATTGGCGGAGATGCATCTAAACGAAGTGTCTCAGGTAGAGGAGCATTATTTGGTGGTATTGTATACACTGTACTGTTAGCATTGATTAACTTTGCATTGCAGTCAGAGTACCCTATGATTAAAGATGCATCAATTCCTACATTAACATTGGCAAGTGAAATTCATCCGTTGATAGGTATTGTATTATCTGTCATTATGTTAGCCGTTATGTATAATACTATTTTAGGTTTGATGTATTCATTTGCTGCACGTTTTACAGAACCATACAGTAAAAAATACCATATTTTCATTATCGTTATGGTACTCGTAGCATATGGATTAAGCTTTGTTGGCTTTGCTGGTTTAATTAATTTCTTATATCCACTTATGGGAGCTATTGGATTAATTGTTGTAATATCTGTGTTAATTAAATACGTTATACGTAAAAAACAAAACAAAAAATATATTGCGTAAAAAGCATATAAAGTGTGCGTTTAGCACAGGCTTATTAGTACAAAAAACAGTTAACTGAAGTGAAAAGCAGGCTGTAAATCATTGTTGATTTTACTACATCTAAAATACTAAATGTGATACAATTCACCCGAAAGGGAAGGTCAAACATGAAAAATAAACACAAATGGGTGATTTTAACTACACTTGTAATTATAATAGTGGCCTGTGTAATTGGCCTGCTGTTGAAAAAACATTTCGAACAGCAACATTCACAAGAAGTTAAAGAAAAGGTACAAATTAATAATAAAAATGTAAATGCGTTTACTAATATTACGTATAGTAAAGGATGGCCTAATAGTAGGCTTGATATACTCACACCGACAGATTTAGATCATGATAATAAATTACCAATCGTATTTTGGATGCACGGTGGTGGCTTTATTGCAGGTGATAAGCAGTATAAAAATCCTTTATTATCAAAAATAGCTGAACAAGGATATATTGTTGTTAATATTAATTATGCATTGGCACCAGACTACAAATATCCAAATCAACTTCATCAAATTGATCAAGCTATTCAATTTATAAAAAGAAATAAACATGAATTGCCAATCGATTTTGATCAAGTCATATTTGGTGGTGACTCAGCTGGGGCACAAATGTCTAGTCAATATACAGCAATACAAACTAATGAAAGTTTACGTGATGAAATGAAATTTAAACAACAGTTTGAGGCAGACCAGTTAAAAGCAGCTATATTTTTTGGTGGTTTTTATGATATGAAGACAGTCAAAGCTACTGAATTCCCAAGGATACAGTTATTTATGGAAAGTTACACAGGCGAGCGTAAGTGGGAGCAACAATTTAAGAACTTATCTCAAATGTCTACAATTAACCAATTAACTGAAGATTATCCACCGACTTTTTTATCTGTAGGTGATGCAGATCCATTTTACAGTCAAAACATTGAATTCTATAAAAAATTAAAACAGGAAGACATTCCTGTTGATAAACTGTTTTATGATGGTAGCCATAAGTTGAGACATCAATATCAATTCCATTTAGATTTACCAGAATCTAAACAAAATATGAAATCGGTATTGTCATTTCTAAGTAGAAATACGAGCGCATCAGGGGTTGAAACTGAAGTGAATAGCGAAGATAGTAATCCCAATGGTGTAGACTTAAATCCATATTAAGACAGAAAAAGACCAGCTAACTAAATCAGTGTTAGCTGGTCTTTTGTTAGTGTATACTACACATAGGTAAGCATCACTGACTAATCTCCCTTAGAGTAGAAGTTTTGCTAAAATATACTGGTTGTAATAACGATCATCTATAAAGAGTTTATCTTTTAGTTCACCTTCTATTTGATAACCAGTAGACTTAAACATTTCTAAAGCAGTAGTATTTTCAGTGACAACTGCCACTTCAATACGACGGATATCATGATTAAGACACCAAGCTTCTACAGCATTTATTAACGCCTGTCCAAGTCCCTTGGCGCGATAATATTTAACGACACCCATGGAAAATTGAGCTTCGTGACGTGCGCGTGCTAAGTTCTCTGTCGTAACGGTAGCGAAGCCAACAAGTTCGTCATTATTCTCGGCTACAAAAATGGTATTAGTCGGTGACGTGATAAAATGCTCTAGTTTGCTTAATGCATCTGTCGTAGATGGTGCATATTCACCTGGATTATAAAGCATATAATCAGATTCATCATAAATAGTTTTAAGTAAAGTGACAAACGGTTGAACATCGTTAATGCCAATTTCTCTTATTTGATGAGCCATGTTTACACGTACCTCATTTCTCTTTAGTTTAGATTCATTATAATATAAATTAGAATTATAATCTTTAGTTTTTCAAAAAATATACAAAATAATTACAAGTATTAAGGAGTGTTTTAATGAAACCAAATGTTTTACTTGCTGGTGTGACAGGCTATATTGGGAAAAATCTAATACCTGCAATAAAAAATGATGCCCAATTATTCACGCTGTCAAAATACCCGAAAGAGCAAGATATACAAGAGGTAACGTGGTTGAAAAAAGATATTTATAATTATCATGATGTCGTTGCAGCAATGCAGAACATAGATATAGCAATATTTTATCTTGACCCTACAAAACATTCTGCTAAACTCACACAAGCGAGCGCTAAAGATATGAATAGACTCGCCTCTGATAACTTTGGAAGAGCTGCAGCAGCTAACAAAGTACAAAAAATTATTTACATTCCAGGTAGTATATTTGATAACGAAACGATAGCGAGGTTATCAGCATATGGTGTAACAGTTGAAACTACAGAACATAGAGTTAAAAGGCCAACAGTAGCAGTAGAATTACAAGTTTCTAAATATGATGATGTTAGGTCAGCGATGAGTATTCAATTACCTATGCATTGGACATTAGAACAGTTGGTTCAATATTATATTTCATGGATAAATCAGACACGAGGTACGTTTATGTATAGTTATCAAGTTAAAGATGACTATATTATTTATCGGAAAAATAAACAGAAGCCGCTATTAGTGCTTCATAAACATCAAACCTCTGATGATATTATTACGTTACACTTAGTAGGTGGTACTTTAGTAAAGCCTAATGCCAAAAAGCAAGGGAAATTAGAGTTTCGTAAACTTAGAGGTACTACAGAAGTAATGGTACATTTGTTTGATTATATACCTAGATTAGTATGGCCAGTCTATTACTTGTGCCAAGCACCTATTCAAAGTTTGATGATGCGTGGATTTGAAATTGATTGTCGTATTAAAAATTTCCAAGGTCGCATACAAGCTGGTGAAGATATCAAATACACTAAATAAAGAAAGGAGTATTAGACGTTGAAGATTTTATTAGTAGAGGACGATGAGACGTTGTTTGAGTCTTTAAGTCAAACGCTCCAACAATGGGATTTTGAAGTAGAAGGTATTGCTGATTTTGACGATGTTATGACTACTGTAGAAGCGGTACAACCAGAAATTATTATTATGGATATTAAATTACCAAAATTTGATGGATTTCATTGGACGAGAAAGATTCGACAAAACTCTAATGTACCTATAGTATTTTTATCTTCTAAGGATAGCCCAATGGACCAAGTTATGAGTATGGAGCTTGGAGCCGATGATTTTATTCAAAAGCCGTTTAATACGAACGTCTTAATCGCTAAAATACAAGCAATTTATAGAAGAGTCTATGAATTTGATATTTCAGAGAAAAGTATTTTAATGTGGCAACAAGCCAAGCTTGATTTAACAAAAGATAGCATTAGTCAGCATGATACTGAGATTTATCTGTCTAAAACAGAAATGATTATATTGTCTATGTTAGTGCGTAAACAAAATCAAATTGTGACACGCGATACACTTATAACTGCATTATGGGATGATGAGGCATTCGTCAGTGATAATACTTTAACAGTGAATGTTAATCGATTGCGAAAAAAATTAGCTGATATTGATATGAATGAGCAAATAGAAACTAAAGTTGGCAGAGGTTATTTAGCACATGGATAATATCATTTTATTTGGGCTATTTGTAAAAAGTCGCGTTCGTTGGATATTGTGGATTATACTACTGCATGTAATTTTAATAGGATTAGCTTATTTGGATTATAATATAGATGTAGCGAGTGTCTTATTTATTGTGTGGGTAAATTTAGGTTTGACAGCATTATTCATAATATTTTCCTTTTTTAAAGAAGCAAAATTTATTAAGCATCTTAGGAATAATAAAGAAATTGAAGAACTTGTACATAAAAATTTGGCAAGTACACCATTTCAACAAGAAGTAGTGAATTATTTTCAAACTAAAATTGCGAATCAGAAGGCGTTGGTCACACAACAGACTAAACAAATTAAAGACTACGAACAATCTTTAACGACGTTTATTCACGACATTAAAACACCTGTTACTACTTTAGATTTAATAATTAATAAAGTGGATGACCCAACACAAAAATTTGCTTTAATGCGGGAATGGACTAGAATTAATGAGATGTTAGATATGCAACTCTATTTAACACGCTTAGATTCAAGACAAAAAGATATATTTTTTGAATATGCCGCATTGAAGCCACTCATCATTGATGAAATTCAGTTAACACGCTATATTAGTCAAACACGTGGTATTGATTTTGAGCTAACAGTTGATTCAGAGATCAAAGTATATACAGATACAAAGTGGTGCAAAATGCTAATTAGACAAGTATTATCTAATGCTATTAAATATAGTGAACAGAGTACAATTTCAATTACAGCAACTGTAGAAGCTAACCAAATACAGTTACAAATTGCAGATCGAGGCATAGGTATTAGCCAGAGAGATATTAAACGTGTTTTCGACCGTGGATTTACGTCTACACAACGTCAAAATGCTACAAATGCAACTGGTCTCGGATTGTATTTAGTCAATCAAATTAAAGATACATTGAATTTACACGTAGAAATTGACTCTGTAGTTGATCAAGGTACTACAGTAACGATTATCTTTCCAGAACAAAATACTGTTATTAAACGCATGAGTGAACAGAAAATTTAAAATAGTTATGATATATTTTTAAATGAATGAAATGATAAGTTAAAAATTAAATGTAAAATATATTTAACTTGATTTTTGAATAATTTGCGAGAACGTTATGATAATTCTTATAAATCAATGAGTTGGGAATATAATATTTATTTAGAATGTTAAGAATTTGTAAATTCAATTGTGGAATTGTAAATTTTGTGCTATTTTCAAATAAGGCAAATTGACATTTGTGAGCTTTTTTAAGCTTGAACACTTAAAAATATTTACAAAAAATTTACATACTTTGGTAACGGCACGTAAATATAACACATGGGGTTAATCTTACAAATTTCTATTTGGCTACTAAGTTTTAACTTTTAAAATTTTTTGATGATAATAAATAATCATCGTATACGGAGGATTTTTTGAATGTTTAATAAGAAAAAAGATAAATTCATGGTTCAACTAGAAGAAATGGTATTTAATCTAGATAGAGCAGCGATTGAATTTGGTAAAATGGATTTTAACACGCATTTGGATCTTAAGGCATACTCAGACAATATTAAAACTTATGAGTCACATGGTGATGAATTAATGCATCAAGTGATCTCGGATTTAAACCAAACATTCATTACGCCAATTGAACGTGAAGACATTCTTTCTTTATGTAATGCGATTGACGATGTGTTAGATGCTATAGAAGAAACATCAGGTATGTTTGAAATGTATTCAATCGAATATACCGACGAATATATGGCGGAATTTGCAGATAATATACAAAAAGCCATTGCAGAAATGAAACTAGCAGTAGGCTTATTAGTAGAAAAGAAACTTTCACATATGCGTATTCATTCAATTAATATCAAAGAATTCGAAACTAATTGTGACGGTATTTTAAGACAATCTATTAAACATATTTTTAATAGTGAAACTGACCCGATCACACTTATTAAAATTAAAGAAATATATGAAAGTATGGAAGAAATTGCAGATAAATGTCAAGTTGTGGCAAATAATTTTGAAACAATAATTATGAAAAATAGCTAAGGAGTCCTAACTTATGGAATATATTTTAATCATCACAGTAGCTATCGTAATTTTTTCACTAATATTTGACTTTATCAATGGCTTCCATGATACAGCCAATGCTGTTGCTACTGCAGTTTCGACACGTGCATTAACGCCTAAAACAGCAATTTTTCTAGCGGCTATTATGAACTTTATTGGTGCGTTAACGTTTACTGGGGTTGCAGGTACGATTACTAAAGATATCGTAGATCCGTTTAAGTTACAAAATGGGCTAGTTGTAGTGTTAGCTGCTATTTTAGCGGCTATAGTATGGAATTTGGTTACATGGTATTACGGTATACCTAGTTCATCATCACATGCGTTAATTGGTTCTATTGCAGGTGCAGCAATTGCATCTCAAGGATCATTTGCAGTGTTGCATTATGAAGGATTTATTAAAATTATAATTGTATTATTAGTTTCACCAGTTATCGCATTTATGGTAGGTTTTATCATTTATTCGATAGTTAAAGTTGTTTTCAAGAATGCCAATTTAACAAAAACTAACCGTAATTTTAGATTTTTCCAAATTTTCACGGCATCATTACAATCATTCTCACATGGTACGAATGATGCGCAAAAATCTATGGGTATTATTACATTGGCGCTGATTGTAGCTAACGTTCAAACAAGTGGTGTAGAACCACAGTTATGGGTAAAAGTTTCTTGTGCGGCTGCAATGGGACTTGGTACAGCAGTAGGTGGTTGGAAAATTATAAAAACTGTTGGTGGTAACATTATGAAAATTCGCCCAGCGAATGGGGCAGCGGCTGACTTGTCTTCAGCACTTACAATTTTCGTAGCATCATCATTACATTTCCCACTATCTACAACACATGTTGTGTCTTCATCTATTTTAGGTGTCGGTTCTTCAAATCGTATTAAAGGTGTGAAGTGGAATACAGCACAACGTATGATTGTTACATGGGTAATTACATTACCGATTTCTGCATTACTAGCAGCATTAGTATATTTTGTATTAAATATTGTAATTTAGTTATTATGAGCTGAGGAATTTATTCCCCAGCTTTTTTAGATAAAAATAAGGTTGGACATAAATTTCCAAATTCAAAATAAGAGGACCAATCATTGATATGGATTGGTCCTCTTAGACTGTCGATAAAGTCTCTGATTTTGTTGGCAGTTTTTTTGTGCACGCTTTTCGCGAGTACTGCCTCAGCTAGCAGTCTTTAGCTAATGCTTTTCCCACAGGAATCGAAATAAACCACTGCCAATAGTATAATATATAAATTTAAATTATATGATTTTGACCGTGCATGCTTGTCTGGGGGATGGTTCGAGCCTGTAGTCTCTCAACCATACTATTACCCCGGGCGTCAGCACGTTACAAAACCGGTACAAATTATATTTTGTTATTCAAAATAAGGCTCTTTGAAAACAAATAGTAATCAAGAATTATAAATAGAAATATTTCAAAAAACTAATAAAACGTCAAATTCTATATCTTCTCAATAGAAATTGACGTTTGTTTTTTGTCAGAGATAGTTATGTCTCAGACTTATTTAGTTATTGTATGTTGAGCTTATTCTTAATGAATATAATTGTAACTTGAAACTTGTGAAGCTGGAATTGTACGATAATCCACTGTGCCTGGTGGTGTATTATAATTCATTTCTGAAATTAACAAACTGCCATCAGGATTAATGCGTTCAACATAAGCCACATGTCCCATAGGACCTTCATAGTTTTGCATAATTGAACCAACAGCTGCAGTGTTGTTTACAGTGTATCCGTCAGCAGATGCTGCAGATGCCCAATTATTAGCGTTCCACCAATATGTACTAATTGGTTGTCCAGTTTCGGCACGACGATTAAAGACATGCCATGTACATTGTCCCCAGTCGTATAAATTTTGATCGCTTGAAGCTTGTGAAGTATTAGTTGGTGTAGATGTGCTTCCGCCACCGCCACCAGTGCCGTCTGAACCACCTGGAATTTGTAATGTTTGATTTGGATAAATAATATAACCATTTAAATTATTAGCAGAAACAATTTCATCAACAGAAACGCCGTACTTATTCGCAATGATTGCTAACGTTTCTCCAGATTGTACAGTATGGCTTGAGCCACCAGAAGCTTCCGAAGAAGTATTTGAACTTTGGCTACTATCACTGCTGCCACTTCCACCAATTTCAATAACTTGTCCTGGAAATACCATATTATTACTAATATTATTATTTTGTTTGATTTCGTCTACAGAAGTATTGTATTGTTGAGCGATTGTCCAAAGAGACTCACCAGATTTAACAGTATGCTGCGTAGATGCTTCTGCATCATGATTTGCTAAAACTGCGGCAGTCCCTGATGCAGCTGTAACTGCAAATGCTAATTTTTTCAAAAGTACTCCTCCTTTTATGTCGTTTAATGTCGACAGTTAATTGTGTTCATGTGTAAACACAAGATTCACATTTAAATATTTCATACCCCATACTAACAAAATTATTTATTTTTTTGGTAGTTGTTATAGAGTTGTAACATAGATGAAAGAGTATTATGTGAAGGGTATAGCTTGCTGAAAGCGAATTTAAAGGGAATTAAAAGTGATATACATATAAAGATTTATAAAAACTGTAATATTTAGTAATATTAGATAGAAACTTGATTCAACAAAAATTAGAAAATTTATTATGAGAACAGTAGTATTTATGTTAGATTATATTAATATAATAATTAGATGGAGGTATATTGCTATGGCTGAAGCAGCAACAAAATCAACACCGCATAAGTCACAACAATCAAAGAAAACACAAGCGACAGCATACGGTAAAGTATGGTTGTTCTTTATGTATTATTGGTTGCTATTTGGTGTAGGATGTTATTTTGGTCAATTTTTACCAATGTCTTGGCGTAAACCGTTATCTATCGTCTTGCTAGTATTAGTATTATTCACTTTAGTGTCAGGGAGAGCGCGGAAGTCTGGTTTAATCATCTCTCATATATACACTTTAGCTATAGGACTACTATCATACGCTACATTCACAATTTATTTACAAAACTTAGGAGCAGAAGTGTTTTACAAGAACGTTATTTTAGCCATTGCTGCTTTTATCGTTTTTGGACTTATTGGCTTCTTTATGATTAAAGATGCGTCTAGCATGGGCAAATACTTATTTGTTACGCTGATTGCACTTGTAGTGGCTAGTCTTATTGGGATGTTTATTCAAAACCCAATCTTTCATACAATTATTACTATAGTAGGGCTATTATTATTTTTACTTTATACATTGTACGATTTTAATAGGATGAAAAGAGGACGATTTTCACCAAGAGAAATGGGCTTCAAATTGTTCCTTAATCTGTTGCATATTATCAAATATGTTTTACGCCTTGCTAACAAAGCTAGAAAATAGAGTAGACGTTGTAATTGCCAGTACTGGTAGTTACAACGTTTTTTAATAGAATAATATAATTAAACGGGCAACTGTCAATTTTTTAAGTCGGATACGTATGTCCAACTATATAAAATTAATAATTTGCGCTATAATATTAACTGGTTATTAAGTGATATGAGAAAGTGAGATGAAATTATGGGTCGTAAATGGAATAATATTAAAGAAAAGAAAGCCCAAAAAGATAAAAATACTAGTCGAATATATGCAAAATTCGGTAAAGAAATTTATGTAGCAGCGAAGTCGGGTGAACCAGATCCAGAATCTAACCAAAATTTACGTTTAACGTTAGAACGTGCTAAGACTTACTCTGTACCTAACCACATTATTGAAAAAGCCATAGAAAAAGCTAAAGGTGCTGGAGAAGAAAACTATGATCATTTGAGATATGAAGGCTTCGGACCTAATGGTTCAATGCTAATTGTCGATGCATTAACAAATAATGTTAATCGTACTGCATCAGATGTACGTGCTGCCTTCGGTAAAAACGGTGGTAACATGGGTGTTTCAGGTTCAGTAGCTTATATGTTCGAACACACAGCTGTTTTTGGATTTGAAGGACATACAGCTGATGACATTTTAGAAGGTTTGATGGAACAAGATATTGACGTACGTGATGTACAAGAAGAAGGCGACATGGTTATCGTCTATGCAGAACCAGATCAATTTGCACAAGTGCAAGATGCATTAAAGGCTTTAGGTGTAACAACTTTTACTATTGCTGAGTTTGAAATGTTACCACAAAGTGATATTGCGTTATCTTCAGATGATCAAGTTGAGTTTGAAAAATTAGTAGAAGCACTTGAAGATTTAGAAGATGTTCAGAATGTGTTTCACAATGTGGATTTGTAATAAATGAACAATATTATTAAACAATGGATTGAACAATTACAGTTGCAATCACATCCTGAAGGTGGATTTTATAAGGAAATTATTACAGGTCAGCAAGAGTCAGCAGATTCACGAAATGCTTACTCCAGTATCTATTTCTTATTAACACATGACAATATTTCACATTTTCATCGTATTGATGCTGACGAAATATGGTATCACCATGCTGGACAAACATTGTTAATTCATATGATTTATCCTAGTGGTACATACGAGTGCATACGATTAGGCAAAGATGTTGCAAAGGGAGAAGTATTACAATATGTAGTACCCAAAGGGACAATATTTGCTTCATCGTTAGCAGAAGATACAGGTTATGCATTAGTAGGTTGTATGTGTCAGCCAGGATTTGATTTTAATCATTTCGAGTTGTTTTCAACACAACAATTAAATCAATTATATCCGCACTTACAACAAATAAATGAACGTTATGCTTTATCAGTAAACGACAAAAACTAATTACAAGTGCCAACATAAGGTGAAAAGTTTGATAATATGATATACCTATCACTTTTATAATTGAAGAGTAGAAAATCAGCTACAGTAGACATATCACTATGTCATTGTAGCTGATTTTTTACGTAGCTATATTAATGTGGAAAATGAAGCGGTTGTTTATGTTGCGAACTAAAAATACACCCCGCTAGCAATATGTACATTATTAAAGTGCATACTGCTAAATGGAGTGTATTAGTAATTAATTTATGTTTTATTTATTATTTTGCAGTGTCGAAAACTTCATTTGCAACTTCAACGACAAATGCCAGTTTTTGCCATTGTTCTTCTTCAGTTAATTTGTTGCCTTCTTCTGTTGATGCAAAACCACATTGAGGACTCAAACAAATTTGGTCTTCATTAATATATTGCTTTGCTTCTTCAATACGTTGTTTAATAGAAGCTTTATCTTCAAGTTCACCAGTTTTAGAAGTGAAAATACCAAGTACTGCTGAACTATTTTCTGGGAAATAACGTAAAGGCTCGAAATCACCTGAACGATGATCGTCATATTCTAAGAAAAAGCCGCCTAGGTTTTCTTTGAATAAATAAGGAGCGATTGGTTCATAGCCACCAGAAATTGCCCATGTTGATTGATAATTACCACGGCAAATGTGCGTTGTAATTAGTAAATCATCTGGTAAGCCTTGTATAGCTTCATTCACAACAACATATGCTAATTGACGAGCACGTTCTTTTTCCTCTTCGGAACGATCACGACCACGTGTTTTTTGCGTTCCGGAAGTTAAGTTAGCCCAATACACATCATCCAATTGGATGTAGCGTGCTCCTAAGTCATAAAAATGTTGTAACGTGTCATGATATGCTTTGGATACATCTTTTGCAAAGTCATTAATATCTGGATAAAGTGTTTCGTTTAAAATATTAGGATGGAACAATTGGTTTGGACTTGGAATTGACACTTTAGCAATTGCTCTATCGTCTACTTTATCGACTAAGAATTTGAAATGATCAAAATGTGGGTGGTTAGGATTAAATGCTACCTTATCACTTATCCGTACATTGTGACTACGTGTTTCAACGCCTTCAAAAGTTAAGCCATGCTCTGGCGTATAGCCTTCAACACCTTCTAAATTTTCTAAGAAATCAAAATGCCACCAACTTCTGCGGAATTCGCCATCTGTAATACTATGTAAGCCTAATTCAAGTTGCTTTTCGATAATACGTTCAATCTCTGCATCTTCTACTTTTTTAAGTTCATCTGCATCAATTTCATTTTGTTCAAAAGCAGCTCTGGCTTCTTTTAGCTTTTGAGGGCGTAATAAACTCCCTACATGATCTGCTCTAAATGGTCTTGTTAATTTTGCCATTTTGCTACCTCCGTTATGTTTAGAATTTTCAGAAAATATATCTAAATGTAACAAATTTAGTCGGAATTGTCAAAAAAGGCTTAAAAGTAAAAAATATAGTACAATGGGAATAAATTAAACTGGAATTATTACAAATTGGATAGATGACATTAAGCCACCATTTTTATATAATAAAAAGCAAGGAGTTGGTGACAGTGAAAGTAAAATATATCGATAAACGTCACTGGCGTCGAATCGTAGAAAGAGAATATGCTGAAGTAAAAGTAAACAATAACAAATTTAAAGGCATAATTGGCTTAGTTACTATGAAAAAAGTAAAAGAGCCATTAGAAGTTACGGTAGTTGGCAAAAATATAATAGTTGCAGACGATAATTACCAATGGCTACAAATATTACCTGAAAAGAAACGCTATAGTATTACGGTTATGATAGATGATAAAGGTAATCCATTGGAATATTATTTTGACGTCAATATTAAAAACATTACACAAAAAGGTAATGCACGCACGCTAGATTTGTGTTTGGATGTTCTAGTATTGCCAAATGGTGAATATGAATTGGTAGATGAAGATGATTTAAAGCGTGCATTAGATCAAAAGCAGATTTCTCGTAAACAATATCATGAGGCATATGTTATTGCACATCAACTTATGTTGAAAATTGATGCAGATTTTCCCAAAATGCAGGAAAAAATTATGTATTGTTACCACAAAATCAAAAATAAGCCTAAATATAATAAAGGGCATAAGCAAGGGAAGCATCATGTTAAACAGCAACATACTAAGCAAAAAGTGCAGCGTGTATCACAGCAAAAGTCTGAATCTAATCACGACTTAAAAAAATGATTCAATAATATCCAGTTCGAATATAATAAATTGCGTGTAAACTAATGCATGATAAGTAGTAATGGCGTACAATTACACCTGTAGTTAAAAGTAATTGCATATATCAATAGGGGGATAAAATGAAGATCGAAGATTATCGCTTAATAACAACGTTAGACGAAACCAAAACGTTACGCAAAGCTGCAGAAATGTTATACATTTCACAACCAGCAGTGACACAACGACTAAAAGCGATAGAAAATGCTTTTGGTGTAGATATTTTTATACGGACAAAAAAGCAACTTATTACGACAACTGAAGGATCAATGATTATCGAACATGCCAAAGACATGTTAAATAGGGAACGATTGTTTTTAGATAAAATGCAAGCGCACATTGGCGAAGTAAACGGTACAATTTCAATCGGATGTTCTTCACTCATTGGTCAAACATTATTACCGGAAGTGTTGAATTTATATACTAGACAATTTCCTAATGTTGAAATACAAGTTCAAGTAGGATCAAGTGAACAAATTAAAGCAAATCATAGAGACTATCATGTCATGATTATTCGTGGCAATAAAATTATGAATTTAAGCAATACTCATTTATTCAACGATGAACATTATTTTATTCAGCCTCAAAATCGACGTGAGGAATCTAGTAAATTACCTTTTATCGAATTTCAAGCAGACCCAATTTATATTAATCAAATTAAAGAATGGTACAGTAATCAACTCGGTGAAGATTATCATGCAATGATTACCGTCGATCAAGTAGCGACGTGTAAAGAAATGTTGATGAACGGTGTTGGTGTAACTATTTTACCTGAGATAATGATGAGACACATTGATCGAGATCAGTTTGACTTTACACGAGTGAATATTGAAGACCAACCTTTAATTAGGTCTACTTATTTGAGTTACGATTCAAGTATGGTACAACTACCTCAAGTAGAGTCATTTATACAATTAGTGATGGAATATGTAAAATAGATTTTAAATAGGATAGAGGGATTTTCATGTTTGCAGAATTGTTGCATATTAAAAATTATAAATTATTTGTCACTAATATGATGCTACTTGGTATGGGTATATCTATCACAGTACCGTTTTTAGTGCTATTTGCTACAAATGAATTAGGAATGTCAACTGTGCAATTTGGCCTTTTGTTAGCACTAGCAGCTATTAGTCAATTTACAGTTAATACAATTGTGGCGAGGTTTTCAGACACACGTAATATAAATAGAAAATTTCTAATTATCACCGCCTTATTCATGGGTGCTATTAGTTTTTCTATTTATTTTTTTGTTAAGGAAATATGGATCTTTATGGCTATGTATGCCATATTCCAAGGTTTATTTGCTCCGGCAATGCCTCAAATGTATGCTTCAGCTAGAGAATCAATCAATGCTTCCACGTCACGTGATAGAGCTAAATTTGCCAATGCAGTGTTAAGGTCGATGTTTTCTTTTGGTTTTTTATTCGGCCCATTAATAGGTACAGGATTGTTAGCGCTAAACGGATATGCTGGGTTATTTGGAGGAACGATAGCAGTTATTTTATTTACTCTAACGTTACAGCTCGTATTCTTCAAAGATATTAAGACTGCTCCTAAAGCGTCAGATGTTACCCATGTCGAAAAATCGGCACCTAATATGTTAAAAGATTTAACGTTATTTATTCCGTTTATTGCATTTATTTTATTACATATCGGGCAATGGATGTACACATTGAATATGCCTCTATTTGTTACTAATTACTTACAAGAAGATGAAAAATATGTGGGCTATTTAGCGAGTTTGTGTGCTGGCTTAGAGGTTCCATTTATGGTTATATTAGGAATGCTTTCTGCTAAAATGCAAACACGCACGTTACTGATTTTAGGTGGACTATTTGGTGGCCTGTTTTACTTTAGTATTGGCGTTTTTGATAATGTTATTATGATGCTTATAGGACAAGTATTTTTGGCTATCTTCCTAGCTATTTTACTCGGTTTAGGTATTAGCTATTTCCAAGATATTTTACCTGACTATCCAGGATATGCATCGACATTGTTTGCTAACGCTATGGTTATTGGACAACTTTGTGGTAACTTACTTGGAGGCTGGATGAGTAATGTTGTAGGATTAGGGAATGTGTTTTTTGTATCGGCAATAGCGATTTTTCTCGGTATGTTGCTGATTGCAATAACGAAAGAACATAAATATACGGACGAAGTACTGGAGTAGATAACATGACTTTAATTTTATGGTTACTAATAATTGCGTCATTTGTATTAGCATTTATAGGATTGATTAAACCAATTATCCCATCGGTACTTGTATTGTGGGTAGGATTTTTAATTTATCAGTTTGGATTTCATAATGGCAATTTATCATGGGTATTTTATGTCTCAATGGTATTGCTAACTATATTTATTTTATTAGCAGATTTTATAATGAATCAATATTTTGTGAATAAGTTTGGTGGATCCAAATTAAGTGAGTATGCAGCATTTATTGGTGTGATTATTGGTTGTTTTGTCTTTCCACCATTTGGTATTTTAATTATTCCTTTTTTAGCAGTTCTTATTGTAGAACTTATTCAAGAACCTAACTTTAAGAAAGCGCTACGTGCAAGCTATGGTTCTATCGTGGCATTTTTAGCGAGCTCACTTGCTCAAGCGTTAATTATGTTATTGATGGTTATTTGGTTCTTTGTAGATGCTTTACTTATCAATTAAAGTAGATAAGCGCATAAAGAATTTCAAGCAAACAGTTTACTGTTGCATGTAGAGAATTAGCACATAAGTGAACAAATTAGATTACCCTTTTAGGGTGAATCTAATTTGTTCTTTTTTTTATTATTATGTAAACGCTAACGACTAACAGGGCGTTACAATTATGATATTTTTGCAATGAAAAGAATATGAAAAGATGTGAGCACGCCTCTTGTATGACTTTCGTTGATTTAGTATAATCGCACTCATGTGTAAAAAAAGAAATTGGAGGGATTATAGATGAAATATCCTGTAGCGATATGGATGCTGGCGATAGGTGCTTTCGCAATTGGCATGACCGAATTTGTTATTATGGGTTTGTTACCAAATATAGCTAGAGATTTTGATGTAACAGTGAGCCAAGCGGGACAACTTATTACAGGTTATGCATTAGGCGTAGCAATTGGTGGCCCAATTCTTGTGATGTTAACTATAAAATGGAACAGAAAATATTTATTACTTGTGCTGATGGGCATTTTTATTTTAGGTAATATTGCAGCCTCATTGAGTCCGACTTATGGATTTATGATGACAAGTCGTATTATTACTTCATTAGCGCACGGTTCATTTTTTGGTATTGGCTCAATATTAGCAGCTAGTATGGTAAAACCAGCATATAAAGCTAGTGCTATGGCGTTAATGTTTATGGGACTAAGCCTTAGTAATATTTTAGGAGTACCATTTGGTACATTAATTGGTCAAAACTTTGGATGGCCGATGACGTTTATTATCATATCCATAATTGGTGCAATGGCGTTGATCGGTATTATTTTCTTTGTGCCAATGACTAAAAAACAAGAGGCAACTTCTGTTAAAACAGAATTGAAAATCTTAAAAGAAAAACGTCTGTGGTTAACGTTAGCAGTAACGTTATTTGGTTTCAGTAGTGTTTTTGCATACTTTACTTACATTTCCTCGGTTCTTATCGAAGTGTCTCATATTCAAGAAAATTTAATTTCATATTTATTAATCATTTTTGGTGTGGGCGTTACGTTAGGTAATATTGTAGGTGGTAAACTTGCTGATTGGAATTTAAATAAAGCATTAAAAATTATTTTTATTATGTTTATTTTATACTTCATTTTATTATACTTCATTCAAATGAATGGAATTTTAATGGTTGCAGGTGTGTTCTTCTTTGGATTAATAGGATTTAGTATGAGTCCTTCATTACAATACAAGAGTACATTAATTTCACAAGAAGCACCGACCTTGGCAAGTACATTAAACCAATCCGCATTTAATTTAGGAAATGCTTTAGGCGCATTTCTTGGTGGTGTGGTAGTAACGAATCTACCAATAGCATCATTGAGTTTAATAGCACCAATATTAACATTGATTGGTCTAATTTTCTTAGTTATTAGTATTCGTGTAGAGAAAAAAGAGGGGACACTTGTTTAATTGAAAACAGCCTGAGTTAAGAAAGTTATAGTCTTTTTAACGACTATGCTAATACTTAACTCAGGCTATTTTTATAGGGAAGTATTTGAGTCTTTGTTCACTCGTCGATAATCGAAATAGGCAGCTATTGGTGTGATAACGAGTGAAATAATAATAAATGTCCAATTACTAATTAATAAATATGGGCCAAATGTCATATAAGATTGTGGCAGAAAAAATACATAAAAAATTGCACAGATTAATACAATAATACCACTGTAGTTTGCTAACCAAATCCAATTTGATTTGGTAAAACATTGGATTTGTACAGTTTTAAAAACCATCCATATAAATAAAAAGATAATAATAAAACCAATAATTAATGTAATTGGAAATGAATACAAATAAAATTTTTTAGCGCCGATAAAAAACCCAATAAACCCTTTTAAAAAGCAAAACAAACCAAAAAATAAGAAGAAATGTTCAACGATATATTTGAAAATATTTTTAACTGTTTCATTTGGCAGCTTTTTTAGCTCTTTTTTAGCATGTGCTTTCGGGTCGTGATCAAAGAAATCCAATGCATGTTCACCGTTATCTTCAGCCTTCAGCAACTCTTTTAAAATGCGATTAAGCATTTTTTCAGAATCATGAGGATTAACGCTCAAATCAGCTCGAACAAAAGTGGTATAATTGTCGAAAATATCTCTGTCAGTATTATTTAAACGCAGTGCCTTAACATTATTTTCACGCATCAATTTTTCAGTAGATTTCATTTGATTTTAACTATCCTTTTTATAAAATATTATAGTAAACACATTATGACTAATATTGAACAATAAATCAATATGAAGCGTAAAGAAAGGAATGACATGAAACAACTTACTACTAAAGATAAAAGTTTGATTAATCAAATGGCCAAAATTCAAGAAAGTGAACTTGCACAAGCTGCGAAACAACCAAGTCCATCAGCTTTTAAAATTGCACTCCGAGAAGAAATGATTATACATAGATTAAAATATTCTCGAGATATGATTTTATGTATAGCACATGAAGAACAAATGGCTGCATTTATATGGGGGCATTTTGATGAAGCAACAACGAGCGTGACGATAGAAATGATATACGTTGT
Organism: Staphylococcus sp. GDY8P72P; assembly: GCF_016890655.1. Taxonomy (NCBI): domain Bacteria; kingdom Bacillati; phylum Bacillota; class Bacilli; order Caryophanales; family Staphylococcaceae; genus Staphylococcus; species Staphylococcus sp. GDY8P72P. Next base: position 198,261 of record NZ_JAFEQJ010000008.1, read on the forward strand.
CGAAACATATAGACACCAAGGCATTGCCACTAAATTAAAACAACAAATTGAACAATGGGCCATCTCAATGGGGGCACTTAGCATTCAAGGAACAGTAGATATAACAAATGAAGCGATGCAAAAGCTTAACGAACATTTGGGATATCATACACAAAAAGTTATCATGACCAAATCTTTACAATCCAAACATGAAGACAAGAAAGAATAATGATAAAATAACCTTAAGACAATAAGAACGAAGGAGCAATATGATGAAAAAATGGTTAGCGCTAATACTTGCTGCTACAATTACTTTATCAGCATGTGGCAAAAGTGACGAAAAAGTATCTTTAGAAAAAGATATTGATAAACTTGAAAAAGAACAAAAAAAGCTTAAAAAACAAAAAGAAGAAGTAACTAAAGAGCGTGATAAATTGAAAAAAGAAGCTGCTGATATTGAAAAAGAAATAGATGCAAAAGCTGACAGTGATAGTGAAGATTAAACGGCTAACACAGAAATCATGAAGATATTGCATCCTAAGTGAGCGAACGTAAATATCATTTTTGTATGATACATATGCGTAATTAATAGAAAAGTTATTTAATAATGATAACAAATTGTGTTACAATATTTTCATATTATGAATACACCACGTTTAATGAAGATAATAAAGGGTATTCAAGAGCATATATTAAAATATTTATGACACAAGACAGTTAATAATAACGATTATTTGGAAATTTATACTCTAAATTTTTCAAATCTATTAATAATGAATCAAATATAATGAAAACACAATTGAAATGCTATAGAAAGAAGGGAAAATCATGCATGAACAAGATTTTGATTTGTTAGAAGGTCGTGCGATTACTTTACCTGAATTGGGTAGAGAATTAGAAAATATTACTGGACGACAAATTAAAGATTCGACTGGAGAAATTAAACGTGTAATCGCGCATTTACCTAATTTTGAGTCAGATACGGATACTTTTGTAGCGACTTATCAGTTAAATCACCAAAATGATTTTATTGATGCTACGTTTACAGCACCAAAATCAGATAGAAATCGTTTGAAAGAGATTGCAGTTAATGTAGAATTAATTAGCTATATTACAAAAGCTTAAAATAAATGAGGACAATTTCACAACATTAGTAGCGCGATATGAATAAATCATAACGCGTTACTTTTATATAAACAGGAATAATTTAGACAAGTTTCGAGGTGTGAATGATGACAGTTTATATTGAGACAGAACGATTAATTTTAAGAGACTGGCGTGAGGCAGATGTTTTACCATTTCAACAAATGAATGCCAATCAACAAGTTAGAAGATTTTTCCCTAGCCTATTGAGTTATCGACGTTCAGAACTAGATCTAAAGAAAATGGATGATATCATTAAAGAAACTGGTGTAGGGTTGTTTGCGGTTGAGTTAAAAGAAACAAATGGATGGCTAGGATTTATAGGATTAAACTATGTTCCTAAAAATAGTAAATACAAGTTTATTGAGCTACCATTTTATGAAATAGGATGGCGATTAATTCCGGAAGTTTGGGATAATGGTATTGCGACAGAGGGTGCACAAGCAGTATTAAGTTATGCCAAGGAGCGAGGATTTGAGCATATATATGCGTTGGCAGCTGAGCAAAACGAGGCTTCTATTCGAGTGATGAAAAAAATTGGTATGGAGCAATTCGATTTCTTTGAGTATCCCGACTTAAGTAATTATCATCCGTTAAAGAGACATGTGAGATATCATATTCAACTTAAAGATATAACTAAATAAAACAAGGTACATGCACACATAGCGCGCGCTTGTACCTTGTTTTGTGCGCATTGATTAATCATACGTACGTACACCAAGAGCTTGATATTGATTGAGACATGTTAATAATTCTTCTTTTGTAGCACAAAGTGGTGCCAATGATTGATATTTTTGATCGATAAAACCTTCATCAATCATGTGTTGAATTAACTGTTGTAATGGATTGAAAAAACCATTGATGTTAAAAATTGCTATTGGTTTTTGATGGATGCCTATTTGAGACCAACTATATGTTTCAAAGAACTCTTCCAATGAACCAGCACCACCTGGAGCCATAATAAAAGCATCGGCTAACTCTGACATTTTAGCCTTACGTTCATGTAAAGAATCTACTAAAATGAGTTGGCTTACTTTTTGACTAGTAATTTCTTTCTCATCTAACGATTTAGGCATAACACCAATGGCTTTACCGCCTTGATCTAAAACACCTTGTTCAATAGCACCCATAATACCTACTGAACCAGCACCAAAAATTAGTTCGTAACCTTGTTTAGCCATATATTTTCCTAGGGCATAGGCTTCTTTAACATAAATATCGTCATTACCTTTACTGGCCCCACAATATACTGCAATTCTTTTCATGCATTTACCTCCTGCTAATCAAATTGAGTTAACACAGCTTGGAAGGCTGCATTAAAATCAGCTTTATCTTGCGCTGTGAACTTAGATGGCCCTTTAGTTCTACCACCACTGCGGCGATATTGAGCATGTGCATGACGCGTAGCTAATAATCCATCGATGTTGTCATAAGTAAATTGTTTTCCACTATGATGTAAGACGACGGCGACTTTATCGAGCAATAAACTAGCAAGACCATAATCTTGAGTTATAACAATAGCATCCGAGTTAGCTAACTGCACAATTTTATAATCCACTGCTTCAGGTCCATCATCAACATAAACTATTTTTACATGTTGTGGCTGGATAACTGTAGAATAATGACTAAAGCTGCGGACAATTGTAACAAAAATGCCTGTCCCCTTAGTCAATTCAATTACTGAATCGGTAACAGGACAAGCATCTCCGTCGATAATGATTTGTATCATGCGTTATTGTTTCTCGCTATCGTTGCGTTGTTTAATAACGCTTTTAGCATCGTAATTTTTATACTTTTCGAACTCTGCTAAACGATCTTTTTTGTTGTTATCCAGCGCTTTTGCTTCGGCTTTATGACGTTTATCGATATTCTTTTGCAAACGTTTATCCAATTTTGAAATATCTTTGCTGTTGTCTTTTGCTAGTTTTTCACCTTTTTTCTCTGTTTTATCATCAAGTTTTCCAGGTGTTAACCCAACTTTTTCCATATGCTTATTGGATTTTTTCATATTTTTAATACGTTCTTTCTTATTATCTTCACGTGCTTTGGCTTCTTCTTTATGACGTTTGTCTATTTGTTTTTGTAAGATCTTATCTAGCTTTTCTGCTTCTTTATAATCTGATTTAACAGCTTTAGCTTCTTGTTTTTGGATATAAGCAGGATCATGTTCTTTTGCGATTTGTCTTAACTGACGCTTTTCATCCATATTATGTTTTTTGGTAACCACGTAGTCTTTAGCGTTACCAGATTTATCAACAACAACATCTTTAAATTGAATTGATTTTGTTGCGACATTTTTTGAAGCTTTAGCTGTTGCTTCAGAAGCCTTTTTCACATCTGGATGTGATTTAATACGCTTACGCTCTAAAATTAGCGGAACTATTATAATTGGTACTACATTGATTAGTGTTTTCACTAATTGCTTTTTGTCCATACACGTTGCCTCCATATAAATATACTAAGTTATTATTACCCTATGATACCGTAAATTAAACGACATTTGTATTGAAAGCTATCTAAAATATAAATAGAAGAAATTTAAGGTTAACTGCAAGAGGGACAGGACGAGAGTGTTGTGTAATGCATGTATATAGGAGAGGGGACATAACGTAAAATAAGGTGGTCTATTGCCAATATGAAAAGAGGCTGGGACAATATTGATTGTCCCAGCCTCTGTCACACAATTTTTAATTAAAGGTATAATTTTGTAAAATAGTTATGCACCAGTAATGTTATGACCAATACCAAAACCAAAATACAAGATAGCAATAATAATTACTAAGATGATTCTATAAATTGCAAAAGGTAATAACTTAACTTTACTAATTAAGTGTAGGAATAATTTGATTGAAATTAAACCAAAAATAAATGCTGCTAAAAATCCTAAAATATAGAATGGAATTTGATTTGCATGAATAAATTCTATATTTTTAACTAGCGATAGACCACTAGCACCAAGCATGACAGGTACAGCCATCATAAATGTAAAGTCTGAAGCTGCTTTATGGTTCATTTTCATTAGCACACCTGTAGAAATTGTAGAACCAGATCTACTAAATCCTGGCCACATAGCAATAGCTTGGGACAAACCAATAATAAATGCTTGAACATAAGAGATTTGATCTACTGTTTTCGGATTTTTGACTTTTTTACTATACATGTCTGCTACAATCATATAAATTGCACCAACGAAAAGGCCAATCATAACTGTAGGTACGCTAAATAAGTATTTTTCAATGACATCATCAAATAGAAGACCTAAGATACCAGCAGGTATCATACCTACGACAATATGAATTAAATTTAGTCGTTTAGGCTTTTGGTCAACGCCGTCCAATGGTTCGGCTTTGTATTTACCAATATGTAACATTTCAAAATAGCGCTCACGGAAAACCCAAGCCGCGGCAAAAACGGAACCAAGTTGAATGACCACTTTGAAGGTGAAAGCAGATTCAGAACCTAAAAATTCTGTGGATTTCAACCACATATCGTCAATTAAAATCATGTGACCTGTAGAAGATACAGGCGCAAACTCTGTTAAACCTTCAACAATACCTAGAATGATACCTTTAATCAATTCAAGTATTACCATAATTTACCTACTTTCATCGTACTTATTAAATTTTATATACATTTTCCTTTTTCATAATAGCATAATGAATTTTAAAAATGTATTAGAATTACGCAATTTGGGACCAAAGTATGAGCAGTATACTTTATCATGTATCAAAGTTCCGTGATAGATAAACTAAGTACAGCTCAACTTTGTATTGACGTTGTTATCATAACATGTGCTTTGTATTGTGACAAAAATATGTATAGCAGTTACTTTTTTTGTGTAAATATAAAACGAATTAATTTAAAAATCGCTAAAACCATTTATAATATATTAAAGGTGATATTTGTGAAAAGATTAACAAAATTAGCGTTAGAATATAAAATTTTTCCGATTTTGATGTTTTTAGTCAGTATTTTACTCGCATTGACTGTAGTATTTCAAAATATAACGATAGGCGTAATTTTGGATAAAGTGCTGATTCAACAACAGTTTCAATTGACATCATTATTGATAACTATCTTTTTTGTATTAATTGCTCGAGCAGTGTTTAATATGTTGAATTTAGCAATTGGAGATACGATGGCTAATCGAATTAAAAATAATTTAAGGCAACAAGTTATTGAAAAAGCGTCTAAATCGCCTATAGGCAAGCAAATAAATGTGGTTACGGAAGGCATTGATGGCATAGCTCCGTTTTTTAGTAATTTTTTTCCGCAAGTATTTAAATCAATGATGATTCCAGTTTTTATTATTGGTGCTATGTTTTATATACATCTTAACACAGCACTTATAATGTTAGTGACTGCACCTTTTATCCCATTGTTTTATATCATTTTTGGGTTGGAAACACGCGATGAATCTAAAGATAAAATGACTTACTTAAATCAATTTAGCCAACAGTTTCTAAACAAAGTTAAAGGGTTAATTACATTAAAACTCTTTAATCAAACAGCTAGAACTGAGCAAGAATTGTATGAAGAAAGTACACATTTTAGAACTTTGACAATGCGTATTTTAAAAAGTGCATTCTTATCAGGCCTTATGCTGGAGTTTATTACGATGCTAGGCATAGGTTTAGTAGCTTTAGAAGCAGGATTAGGACTTATATTATTTAATAATATCGATTTTAAAACTGCAGCAATAGCTATTATTTTAGCTCCAGAATTTTACAATGCAATTAAGGATTTAGGACAATCGTTCCACAGCGGAAAACAAAGTGAGGGCTCAAGTGATGTAGTATTCGATTTTTTAGAAGAGCCGACGATAAATCCAGTTGCAAGACCACAACAACATGACATGTCAACATCATCGGTTGTTAAACTGAATGATGTAAGTTTTAAGTATGAAGATGCGCAATCGTATGCATTACAGCATATTAATTTGGAGATAACAAAAGGTGAAAAAATCGCGTTAGTTGGTCCTAGTGGCGCTGGAAAATCAACACTCGCGCAGATTATTACTCAGCAATTACCAGTTACTAATGGCGAGCTAACTGTGGCTTCTAGACAATTGCGTTTCGGCATATTGAGTCAAGCACCTTATATTTTTAATACTTCAATTAAAAATAATATAACAATGTTTAATGATGAAATTACTGAGGCACAGGTTTATAAAATGTTGAATTTAGTAGGCTTGAAAGAGAAAGTTGCTGCTTTTAAAGATGGTATTGATACACATATCGGTGAAGGTGGAGAAATGCTCTCAGGTGGAGAAATGAGACGTATTGAACTATCACGAGTTTTATTGTTACAGCCTGATATTGTCTTGTTTGATGAACCAACAACAGGGTTGGACTTACAGACTGAAACAATTATACAGGATGTTATTCATCGACAATTTCAAGCAGCAACGATAATTTATATTGCCCACCGTGATAGCACAATTCAATATGCAGACAGACGTGTTTATATTGAAAATGGTAGTGTGAAATTTATAGATCAGGTCATGTCAGTAGAAAATAAAAAGGGTGGTGAACCAGAGTGAAGCCACGAATTCATTTTAAAGCAGATAAAGATTTAATAAGTGCAATAGCAGTAGGCGTGTTAGGTAGTGTCGTTGCATTAGCTATGTTCTTTTTAAGTGGATACATGGTGACACAAAGTGCTTTAGGAGCACCATTATTTGCATTAATGATATTGATTGTATCAGTGAAATTATTTGGTTTTCTAAGAGCGATTTTTAGGTATGCTGAGAGACTGTTGTCACATCGTACAACATTTACCATGTTACGAGATGTGCGCGTGCAGTTTTTTAAAGGTTTAATTCCTGTGATACCAGATGTTTATAGAAGATTTAAATCGACTGAACTTTTATCTAATATGGTGAGTAGAATTGAAGCCCTACAAAATATTTATCTACGTGTATATTATCCTCCTGTAGTGATTGGGATAACGACGATTATATCTATAATTGTTATGTTTGCATTTTCATATACACATGCATTGATTATTTTTGTGAGTATGTTTATTACGTTAGGCATCGTGCCATGGTTAAGTGCTAAACGCGCAACCAAGATTAAAGCGTATAAAAATAAAAAGCAAAATGAATTTTTAAATCACTTTTATGACTATAAGGCAGGATGTGCTGAATTACAACGTTTTGAACAACAGCATAATTATAAAATGATGTTAGATAACTCGCTAACAGCATATAGTAAGGCGCAATTGAAAGAACAACGTTTTTTAACACTATACGACTTTATCTTAAATATTATTTCAATGCTTGCATTATTTTTCACATTGTATCTTGGAGTGGTGCAAGTACAAGAGCAACAATTTGATGTCGTTTATTTAACAAGTATTGTGTTAATGATGCTAACGTTGTTTGAACAAGCAGTACCTATGAGCAATGTAGCATATTATAAAGCAGATACCGATGATGCACTGTCGAAAGTCAATGAAGTAATGGCGCATCCAATAACACAAGGTACAGAACGTTTTTCATATGATGCTTCTCACCCTATAAAACTATCTGTACAAAATGTAGATTTTAAATATTGGAATCAATCCGTACCTGTATTACGTAATATTAATTTAGAAGTGGCTGAAGGTGAACATGTAGCACTCATTGGTCCTTCTGGTTCGGGGAAAAGTACAATATTACAATTGATGTTAGGCTTATATCAAGCCGAAGCAGGAGAAATTAAACTTAATAATCAACAGTTGCATAACATCACAAATGAGGACAAATATAAGCTGCTCAACGGTATGTTACAAACGCAACAAGTGTTTGATGGTACATTAAAAGAAAATCTCTTTACGTCTCAACCTGATAGTGTAATAAAAGAAACATTAGTAAAACTTGGCTTGGATCATTTTGCATTAAATACACCACTAACTTTAGTTGGTGATACTGTTTCAGGAGGAGAATTACAACGTATCGGCATCGCTAGATTATTATTAAACAACAAACCAATCTGGATATTAGATGAGCCAACAACAGCTTTAGACATTTATCATACAGAACGTGTAATGGATTTAATTCATAAATATGCGCAAACTCTAGTAATAGCAACTCATGATTTAAGACTGTTACCACAGTTTGATAAAATTGTAGTCGTAGTTGATGGAGAGATTATAGAAGCAGGTTCTTATGAAGATTTACTAGCACAACGCGGTTATTTGTATCAAATAATGACCTTAAATAAGTCAGTATAAATATATAGAGAGATCAAACAAGATTGTTTGACCTCTCTATATAAATAACTATATTTAATGATTTAATTTACATATCTTCCACTTTTAAATTTAACATGGGCAAAAATTATTTTGTTTTAACGTCAGTAAATGCAGTTATAACTTTATCAAGTAATCTGTTGAGTTCAGCAGATTCTGTTTCGTCTAATGAAGACGCAACTGCAACATCTTGACAAGCTGTATCCAATTCAGGACGAATGGACTCACTCTTTTCAGTTAAATGAATAAAGACTTCACGTTGATCAATTTCAGATCGCTCACGTTTGATTAGATCAACTTGCTCCATTCTTTTTAGTAACGGTGATACTGTGCCAGTATCTAATGCTAATTCAGTAACGACTTTCTTAACATTTACAGGTGATTCATTCCACAATATTGTTAAAACTAAAAATTGTGGATATGTTAGTTTATATTTTTTAAAGACATTATTTGAGTAGTAGCGATTTACTTGTCTTTGTGCATTGTATAAACTAAAACAAAGTTGCTCCTTTAAATTAAGTTGCTCAGACATTAAGTTCTCCTCCAGACATTCTATCCGTAATTTTTCTCTGTGTATCGGATTGGATCCGTCTATGTTGTATAGAATTCATTTGCAAACATACTTTTGTACTGTGCCATGCTAAAATAAAAAGTATAATTAAAGTTTAGAAGATATCTAATATTTTATCAAGTAAAAGGTCAATTATATGTTTAATTTAACTTTTGTGCAAACATTTGTATAAGAAATGAGTGGATAGTTTGAAAAATAATATAAATCATAAAATATCATTATCGATTGTAACAGGATTTCTCGGAAGTGGCAAAACTACATTACTTTATAATTATACAAAAAGATTATTAAATAGTAATGAGAATGTTAAAATTATTATTAATGAATATGGCGATACTGACTTTAATAGCCGGCTTGAGCAATCTAATGTGAATATATATTCTATTTTGAACGGTTGTGTATGTTGCGATTTAAAACAGGAATTATTAGCGAAACTAAAATATTTGATAAATCAAAATGATACGCAACATATTATTATTGAAGCAACAGGTATTGCCCATCCGATTGACATTATAGTAGCATGCCAAGATCCAGACATTGTAGATTATATTAAGCAACCAATGGTTATCGGTGTTGCTGATGCACCTAGATTTATACAACGAGCACAATATACTAATGAAACAATGGAACTTATGGAGGCGCAGTTATCTGTTTGTGATGTCATATTATTGAATAAAATGGATTTGGTCAATGAAGATAAAGCACAGCTCACAACGGCATTAAGCAGTATAAATGCTACAGCAAGTGTACATTTTACAGAGTATGCCAATATCGAGGAGTTAACGTTTGAATCAGTTGGACAACACTCGAATATGCACACATCATATCATGGTCATCATCATGGCATAGAAAGATTACATTATAAGTTTACATCACCTATAGATAGGCAATTGTTTTATCAATATATTTTACGGCTACCCGATAATGTTCTAAGATTAAAGGGATACGTGAAGTTTCGTGATGAGCCTGAAGTTACTTATGAATTTCAATATGCATATGGTTTGCCTGATTTTTTTGTTATTGAGGAAGATAAACCGTTAAATGTAGTCCTTATAGGAGAACAGTTGGATAAAGTAAGGCTGAGGAACGATTTGGAAATGCTACAATTTACGTAAAATATAAAATGTGAGATAAGGATGTGTCAAACGATGGATAAAGTCGAAATTAATCAATATGTTTCTTTTTCTAAAGTTATTCAAGGTTTTTGGCGAGCGCACGATTGGCAATGGACGCCGCAAGAGCTAAATCGTTATTTACACGAATTAGTAGAACGCGGTATAACGACGATGGACCATGCGGATATTTATGGAGATTATCGTTGCGAAGGTATTTTTGGTGAAGCATTGAAGTTGTCACCTGAATTACGAGATTCAATTGAAATTGTGTCGAAATGTGGTATTGTATTGCCTTCTGAACGGTTATCGTGGACGACAGGTCATCGATATGATCACAGTAGACAACATATAAAACAGTCTGTTGACCGTTCATTGCAAGAACTAAATGTAGATTATTTGGATTCATTATTGATACACAGACCTTCTCCATTAATGGACCCGAATGAAATCACTGACGCTTTAATGGATTTGGTAAAAGCGGGTAAAGTGAAATCTTTTGGTGTATCTAACTTTAATAAATCACAATACGATTTATTAAATCAATGTTTAGTGTGCGATAAATTGCATATAACTGTGAATCAATTAGAAGTTTCACCATATACATTAGACATTATGACAGACGGGACATTAAATTATATGCAACAAGATAATGTTAAGGTTATGGCTTGGAGTCCTTTAGCGGGTGGGAAGCTATTTGATTTAGCAGATGACAAAGTAAAACGAATTATGGCAATTATTGGACCGTTAGCTCAAAAATATCAAACATCTACTTCAAGTATCATAATGGCATGGTTAAATAAACATCCCGCAGCAATTTTACCTGTTATAGGTACACATCAAATCTCTCGGGTTGATGAGGCTTTGGCAGGTTTTGATATTAAACTGTCAGATCAAGAATGGTTTGATATTTATACTGCATCGTTAGGTCACGATATACCGTAAAAAAGGAGTAAGTATTATGGCTAATAATCAAGAACAACATTGGCAAAAGCAAAAGCAATTTGAACGAAATTTTATTCATTTCCCATTTCTGGGGTTTGCAGTAGTCATATTATTATTAAATATTGTTTATCCCGATATTAATATTATGATGGCGTTTTTTGGCTTGTTTTTCATATATAATGTTGGATTGTTATTTGTTTCATTTATTCGTCATTTTAAGCGCACTATGATTTTAACACTCATATTATCAATTATGGCTGGTAGTATATTTGGTTTGCTTATGTATTTATATGCAGCTACTAATAATTTATTAGGTTAGTTAAATATCATATTATTGCTGAGACATCGCTGTGCAACCTTTTATGTGAGCAACTAATGCTTTACTAAATGCTTTAGAGCACAGTATTTTTGAATTACAACAAAATTGGAGAAGTGAGGTTAATACATGGAACAGTGGATTACACAGTTCATGGAACAATTTGGCTATTTTGGAATAGCATTGCTGATATTTTTAGAGAATATTTTTCCACCAATACCATCTGAGATCATATTAACATTTGGTGGCTTTATGACGACTAAATCATCGTTAGGTTTTATAGGAGTGACAGTGGCATCTACACTGGGATCAATCATCGGTGCAATCGTTCTATACGGCATCGGTTTATGGATTGGCGAAGACAAGTTATATCGACTTGTAAATCGCTATGGCAAAATTTTACGTGTAAAATCAACGGATTTAACTAAGACATTTGATTGGTTTGAAAAATATGGATACTGGACAATCTTTTTCTGTAGATTTGTACCACTTATTCGTAGTTTAATTTCTATTCCTGCTGGTATTACCAAGATGAATTTTTCTGTGTTTGTTATTTTTAGTACACTCGGAACAATTATTTGGAATATGGTATTGATTTATTTAGGAATGAAAGTAGGTGGCAATTGGCATCAAATCGTCTATTATATGGATATTTACTCTAAAGTTATCTATGTTATTTTGCTACTCATTGTTATTTACTTTATATGGAAATGGCTAAAACGTGTTCGTAAAAATAAGCAAAAGTAATCATTTAAATTAATATATTTGAATAGATACAACTACTAATTGTCCTCTGAATGTTACGACGCCAGTGTTATAATGAAGTGAATGAAGAGCAGAGTTATACACTGGAGGAGAGCATGGCATGACAAAACAGAAAGTTTCGATTATAGGTGCAGGTAATACAGGCGCAACATTAGCATTTATTACAGCACAACAAGGACTAGCGGACGTAGTACTTATTGATCGACCAAAATCAGAAGGTCCGGTACAAGGAAAAGCATTAGATATTTTGGAAAGTAGCCCTATTTTTGGTTTTCATAGTAACGTCGAGGGAGCAGTTGACTATCAAGCTACGAAAGATTCAGATGTCGTAGTTATTACAGCAGGTGTTCCAAGGAAACCGGGGATGAGCAGAGATGATCTTGTTCAAACAAATGAAGCGGTTATGCGTGAGGTGACAGAGCAAATCGTCCAGTACTCACCACAATGTAAAATTATTGTCTTAACTAATCCAGTAGATGCTATGACATACACAGTTTATAAAGCATCAGGCCTACCGAAAAGTCATGTGATAGGGCAATCAGGTATTTTAGATACTGCACGTTATCAAACGTTTATTGCTGATGCATTAAATGTTTCCGTAAAAGATGTCAAAGGATTGGTATTAGGTGGACATGGAGATGACATGGTGCCATTAGTGCGTTCGACAAATGTGAATGGTGTGCCACTAGCTGAGTTGCTGGCACAAGACAAGATCGAAGCGATTGTTGAGCGTACGCGTAAAGGCGGAGCAGAAATTGTGGGATTATTGGGCACTGGCTCAGCATATTACGCACCTGCAGCTGCAATTTATAGTATGTTAGAAGCTATTATTAAAGATCAAAAAAGATTGTTGCCTAGTATTGCTTTATTAAAAGGTGAATACGGCTATCATGATATATGTTTAGGTGTACCAACAATTTTGGGTGCACAAGGTATAGAAAAAATTGTCACTTTATCACTGTCAGCAGATGAACAAGCTCAATTAGATACGTCTGCAAAAGCAGTAACAGACGTTAAAGCAGCATTACAACAATTTTAAATATGACATAAACGAGGCTGGTGCATTGATATGCACCAGCCTTGTTTAATATTGTACTGTATATACTTGTGTTTACACTTAGTACTCAAATGTACCAGAATTTTTTATTAAATTATAACAGTCGAGATAATGTAATATCTTAGTTATGTGATAACAACAATGCATACGTATAAAGCTACATATTCAAAGAAAGTTAGAATATACATATATTTTAATCTTAATTTAACGTTAAATGGTACAGCCCATTTAGAATAACGGTGTTCATAATACCATAATTGTAAGGCAAACAAGCCGATACCTAATGGAATTAACATCAAAATAATGCTGTGAAGTAATGAAAAACCAACATCATGTAGTAAATGCCCAATAATTAATTGTAGCACCACAATAACAGCGATTAAGATAATTATATTCAATGTCATTTCGCTAATCGTACTCCTTTCATAAACACAATGATAAGTAATTGCAATACCATCATGAGTACAATAAAAGCAAGTGTGCTTGGGTTTATTGCTTGTGCGACATCTTGTAACACACTTAGAGGCTCGTTAATTAAATAAACAGAATGAAATCTTAAAAAGCGCCCCATATATACACCTAGACCATTTAAAAACATCATTAATACAATGATTGTGTTATTTAACCATCGATATTGAGTGAAGTGATTGATTTCGATATAGATGAGCGTTAAACAATAAGTAGCTAAAGCAACTCCAGCTAACAAATACGTAAAATAAATCCATTCAATAATAGTTAAACCAGCGTAAAAATTAAAGCGGAATTGATTTAAATGAATTAAGTCAGTGACCATATAAAAGGTATTAGGAACCATAAAAATAAAGATTAGACTAAATATAATGAATAATGGCCATTCGAAAACTTTTTTAGGTTTAAATAAGTTCAGCAAATAGCATAATTCAAGTGGAATATAAGCTAATATTAAATTTAACGTCATAAAACTATAAACATCATTACTAAACAAAGAAATCGTCAACAGTGCAATAAAAGCAATGCGGGCAATATAGCGGGATTTCATAGTACCACCTTTCTTTTATTTGAGCTGAACTCAAATTTCTATATTATATATTTAAAGTAATTAACTAATTTATAAATACGAGATTCAATAATACTAGTTTTACGACGTGGAATCAATAAAAAAACAAAGAGGTACATTTTGAAGTATTATAATATATTAGTACTTGTGTTAATGAAAATGCATAAGTAAGGTGACCGATTTCACTACGTAGTTGGTTGTAACTGTATGGAAATCAAGTCACCTAATTAACTGAGTTATTATGCATCTAATAGATTTAATCCAATGTTATCATTATGTTTACGGTTAATATCTAAATTAGTCATCGTGATCACAATTTCAGCAGTTGCAGATACAATTGCTTTTGACAGGTGACCACTTAAAGTTTGGTATTGGTTCGTACCAAAAGTAGCATGTAAATGTGCAAAAGGTGTATCATCGATGTGAGAAATATTACCTAATAAACTAATTAGTTCTAATGGTTCGTTAAATGTTTGTTTTTCATATGTTTTCGTGTCTAAATTGTAAAAATTTAATTCGACCCCTTCGCAAGCTCCAATACCGCTAACTGTACCAAATTTACCATTTTGTTCACGTGCAACATCTGTAACGGCTGAGATGATATCTTCGCCTTGTTCTAAAATTAAAACGATTGTATTTCCATCAACTTGATATACCATATTGACCCTCCATAAAAATGATTTCATTACTATTATACATATAGATAACTATCAATTGTAATTTTATGTTTTAAAGTTTAAATTAACTATTGTATTAGTTATGTTAGATGTAATAAAATATTGTAATATTATGTAATATTGAGTTGAATTTGGATACAATAAAAAGTGAGTTGCATTTCATATGAAAAAAGGAGGGTGAATAATGAATAGACAGTTTTATGTTTTATATTTTAATATCTTTTTAGTTTTCTTAGGTATAGGTTTAGTAGTCCCTGTTTTACCTGTATATTTAAAAGATCTAGGTTTAAAAGGTAGTGACTTAGGTATTTTAGTCGCTGTATTCGCGTTAGCACAAATGATTATTTCACCTTTTGGTGGTACATTAGCAGATAAGTTAGGAAAGAAACTTATAATTTGTATTGGGTTATTCTTATTTGCAATTTCTGAGTTTTTATTTGCAGTAAGTCATACATTTGAGTTGCTTATTATTTCAAGAGTGTTAGGTGGATTTAGTGCTGGTATGGTAATGCCAGGTGTTACAGGTATGATTGCGGATATCTCACCTTCTTCAGATAAAGCGAAAAACTTTGGTTACATGTCTGCGATTATCAATTCAGGTTTTATTTTAGGTCCAGGTATTGGTGGATTTTTGGCAGAATTTTCACATCGCTTACCGTTTTATGTAGCAGGTGTGAGCGGTTTAGTAGCTTTAATACTTTCTATAGTATTTATTCACAATCCGAAAAAAGCAACCACAGATGGTTTTACAAAATATCAGCCGGAGCTGTTGTCGAAAATTAATTGGAAAGTGTTCTTAACACCGATAATTCTTACTCTAGTATTGGCATTTGGGCTTTCATCTTTTGAAACGTTATTCCCATTATATACTGCAGATAAAGCACATTATTCGCCTTTAGATATTTCAATAGCTATTACTGGTGGTGGGATATTTGGTGCAGTATTCCAAGTCTTTTTCTTCGATAAATTTATGAAATACTTTAGTGAGTTAACTTTTATCACATATGCACTCATTTATTCAGCAATTATATTAGCTGCGCTAACACTAACAAATAGTTATTGGGCAATTATGGTAGTCAGCTTTGTAGTGTTTATTGGTTTTGATATGATACGACCTGCCATAACTAATTATTTTTCAAACATTGCAGGTGATCGGCAAGGTTTCGCTGGAGGATTGAACTCCACATTTACTAGTATGGGGAACTTTATCGGTCCATTAGTTGCAGGAACTTTGTATGATATTAATTTTGAATTTCCAATTTACATGGCTGTTTTAGTTATGATTATAGGCATTATTGTAATTCGAATAGAAAGAGTATTGAGAGTTAGACGTAATAGGAAAGCTAGTTAGAAAAGTAATATTATAAAAGGAACTAACAGATAAGGGATGCATTCTTAACTGTTAGCAAATTATATAGTAAAAACACTGTAGCAAATCGCTACAGTGTTTTTTTGATGTAGATAGCTGTGCTGTGAATTATCAGAATATTGGCCATTATAACTACTATGTGACAAAGATGTTAATCATAGCCAGTGAATTTATTAATATTGTTACAGAGATTACATTTATTTTAAGTTGCATTCTATATAACTTTTTAAATATCATTTTATGCTAATATAAATATAAATAAAACATACTAAAGAAAGGAGCGTTTATGAAAAATTTAATATTAAGCATTGTAGCTGTTATGCTTGCCTGTTTTCTAGCGTTCCTTCTTTTTATAGCTACTAACCAACAAGCGTTAGTAAAAGTTCACGAAACGATTTCGAACTTTTCAACATTTGATAATGTAGCGAAAGGTAAAACATTGATAAATACAGATGAAAACCATTCTGCGAAGGCTGCAATTACAGGTGACAAAGCTGAAGAAAAACCCTATAATGCTAAAGATTATGTACCTATTGCCGAAGAAAGTTCTCATGATGCTAGTAATAAAAAAGTGGCACAAGCTAACTTGCCGTCGTTTAATGTAGCATTAAAAGCTGCTCAAGAAAAAGTGAATAATAATAATAACTCACAAAACGAATACAATGATTACGCTATCGACAACACTTGTCAGGGGGCGTATTATTATATTTTTACATTCAAAAATGCTAAGAAACCACATAGTTTTTATAGAGTAACAGTTGATAAGCATGAAAATGCTGTAATATTTGATGATGCATATAAACCAGTGCCACAAGATGAAGCTCGAAAACCAAATGTGTCAGCACAAGAATCTGAGGTCATCGCGCAAAAATATGCAACAGATCATTTTACCCAAACACCACGATTAGAAAAAGTTAAAGAAGCTAAACAAGGAATGCTATATGTTTTTGTTGATGTACAAACTAAAAAAGAGCTGAAACTAGTAATTACTAAGTCTGGAAAAATTATTACACAACCAGCGCTAAAATAGTATAAACAAAATAAAAATGTTATGATTCACATAAGTTGTGTTAACGACTTATGTGAATTTTTTTGTTTTGTTTATAAATAACTAAAGCAGGTTATCATTATTATAATAATAGATGTAAATGAGTACTTTGATGAAAAGGATGAACGTTGTGAAACAGATAAAGAAAGCAATTATACCAGCAGCAGGTCTAGGCACTCGATTTTTGCCTGCAACTAAAGCAATGCCTAAAGAAATGTTACCTATATTAGATAAACCAACAATCCAATACATAGTTGAAGAAGCGGCACGTGCCGGCATTGAAGATATTATTATTGTTACCGGTAAACATAAACGTGCAATAGAAGATCATTTTGATAATCAAAAAGAACTAGAGATGATATTAGAATCAAAAGGAAAAAATGAATTGTTAGAGAAAGTTAAATATTCAACTGAACTTGCTAATATTTTCTATGTAAGACAAAAAGAACAAAAAGGACTTGGTCATGCCATATACTCCGCACGTCAATTTATTGGTGATGAACCCTTCGCAGTCTTATTAGGTGATGATATTGTTGAATCTGATACACCAGCAATAAAACAATTGATGGATATTTATGATGCTACAGGTAATTCTGTTATTGGAGTTCAAGAAGTGCCAGAAGATGAAACACATCGTTATGGTATTGTAAAACCATGCGCGCAACAACAACGTAGATATGAAGTTGAACAATTCGTTGAAAAGCCGAAAGCTGGCTCAGCACCTTCCAATTTAGCTATAATGGGACGTTATGTCTTAACAGCTGATATCTTTAGTTATTTAGAAACTCAAGGTGAAGGTGCCGGTGGTGAAATACAATTGACGGATGCGATTGAGCGTTTAAACAAAGATACACAAGTTTATGCTTATGATTTTGAGGGTGATCGTTACGATGTTGGTGAAAAACTAGGTTTTGTCAAAACGACAATCGAATTCGCGTTAAAAGATGCATCAATGCAAGATGATTTAAAGGCATTTTTAAAAACTTTAGAGCTTGAAAATTGAAAATGTGCTACATCGTAATTCTAGAAAAGTGACATTACTTACAATGTCAGACTTAATTACAAAAGAGACGATACAATCAACGATATAGGTTGATTGTATCGCCTCTTTTTTAGTTAATAACATTCGTAAACGGCACATATGACTGAAAACGTTCAAAATTAAAGTTAAATTTGATTGTTTTTGAATGAAAATGATAAAAAATGATTGATTTAAGAAACCGTATACATTATAATATAGCGAAGATGAGGTGAAACGATGATTACAGAAAAGCGTCATGAATTAATTTTACGTGAACTTTCTAAACGAGAGTTTTTGTCATTACAAGAATTAGTCGAAAGAATTGGTTGTAGTACATCTACAATCCGCCGAGATTTATCAAAACTCCAAGCTATTGGTAAATTAACAAGGGTTCATGGAGGAGCAAAACTGAATCAATCCGTTGTATTAGAGCCGAATTTAACAGACAAAAGACGACAAAATTTGGAAGAAAAACAAGAAATTGGCAGATTTGCTGCTACTTTCATTCAAGATAACGATTGCGTGTTTTTAGATGCTGGATCGACAACGCTCGAAATGATTCCTTACATTGAAGCGTCTGATATAACAGTGGTGACTAATGGGTTAACACATATAGAAGAATTATTAAAACATGGAATTAAGACATTGACACTAGGTGGTGAGGTGAAACCTACCACTTTTGCCACAGTAGGTCCTAATGCGTTAGCGTCTTTACAACGTTACCGTTTTGACAAAGCTTTTATAGGCATGAATGGTATTGATTTAAAGTATGGACTGACAACACCAGATGAGCAAGAAGGTTTGATCAAACGAGAAGCTATGAATTATGCCTTGAATACATTTATTGTGGCCGATACTTCGAAATTCCATAAAGTGTACTTTGCACATGTTCCAATGGTAAATGAGGCAACAATTTTAACCTCACATGCAGTTTTACAATTAGAAACATACGAAATGTTTTCACAACATTACCGAATTTTAGGAGGCACAAGATGATTTATACAGTGACATTCAATCCTTCCATTGATTACATAATGTTTGCTGATGATTTTAATCTTAATCAATTGAATCGGACATCAGCGACTTATAAATTTGCGGGAGGTAAAGGTATTAATGTATCTAGAGTATTGAAAACACTAGATGTGCAATCAACAGCTCTAGGATTTGTTGGTGGGTTTCCTGGTGCCTTTATTACAAATACCTTACATCAGCAAAACATTGCTACAGACTTTGTTGAAATTGCTGATGATACACGTATTAACGTGAAATTAAAAACAGGTACTGAGACAGAAATTAATGCGCCTGGTCCCAATATTACGCAACAACAATTTCAAGATTTACTGACTAAAATAGGACAAACTACACCGCAAGATATAGTTGTAGTAGCAGGTAGTATACCTAAAAGTGTTCCTGCAGATGCATATCAACAAATCGCTGCATTGACACGAAAAACAGGAGCACAATTAGTGGTGGACGCTGAAAAAGATTTGGTGGAGTCAGTGTTATCTTATGAACCATTATTCATTAAACCGAACAAAGATGAATTAGAAGTGATGTTTAATACTACGATTAATTCAGATGAAGAAGTAGTGAAATATGGTAAAGAAATTTTAGCGCGTGGGGCACAATCAGTAATCATTTCACTTGGTGGTGCAGGAGCTATATACATTGATAAGTCACAAAGTTTAAAAGCAACTGTACCAAACGGTAATGTTATTAATACTGTTGGCTCGGGAGACAGCACAGTAGCAGGTATGGTTGCAGGATTAAATCAAGGATTGGCTATTGAATCGGCATTTAAACAAGCAGTTTCAGCAGGTACTGCAACAGCATTTACTGAGGATTTAGCACAACAACAAGCAATATTAGATATTAAGCAACAAGTCGTCATTAGTAAGATAGATGGGAGTGAATAATTATGAGAATCACCGAGTTATTAACATTAGATACAATAGCGATGGATGTCGAAGCAACAAATAAAAATGGGGTTATCGATGAACTAGTAAACCAATTAAATCAAGCAGGTAAATTGAATGATGTCGAAGCATATAAAGAAGCTATTCATCAACGTGAAGGTCAAAGTACAACAGGAATTGGTGAAGGGATAGCTATTCCGCACGCAAAGGTTGCGGCTGTTGAGACACCAGCAATCGCTTTTGGTAAATCTAAAGCAGGTATAGACTACCAAAGTTTAGATATGCAACCGGCACATCTCTTCTTTATGATTGCAGCACCAGAAGGTGGCGCGCAAACACATTTGGATGCTTTAGCTAAATTGTCTGGTATTTTAATGGATGAACAAGTTCGAGCAGATTTATTAGCTGCTGAAACACCCGAAGAAGTACAAGCAATTATTAATAAAGCTGATGATGAAGCTGTAGAAGATGAAGAAGAGAATGATAGTGCTGCAACAACTACCGATGAGGAAGTGGCTGAAGATACTCCATATATTTTGGCAGTAACAGCTTGTCCTACAGGTATAGCACATACTTATATGGCACGCGATGCTCTGAAAAAGCAAGCGAACCAAATGGGTGTGAAAATGAAAGTAGAAACGAATGGTTCTGGAGGTATCAAGAATCATTTAACAGATGAAGATATTAACAAAGCTACTGGTATTATTGTAGCAGCCGATGTTCATGTTGAAACAGATCGTTTTGCAGGCAAAAATGTAGTTGAAGTACCTGTAGCAGATGGTATAAAACGACCAGAAGAATTGATTAATATGGCACAAGATGATTCACGCCAACCATTTGTGGCTAAAAATACTAACAGTCAACAATCAACAGAGAAATCAACTGAAAAGCAAGGCGTTGGGAAAACAATTTATAAACACTTAATGAATGGTGTTTCTAATATGTTGCCATTAGTTATTTCTGGTGGTATTTTGATGGCAATTGTATTCCTATTTGGTGCGAATTCATTTGACCCGAAAAGTGGAGATCATAACGCTTTTGCAGAACAATTATGGAATATAGGTAAAAACAGTGCTTTTGCCTTAATTATCCCTATTTTATCTGGTTATATTGCACGTAGTATTGCTGATAAACCTGGTTTTGCGGCTGGTTTAGTAGGTGGTATGCTTGCTATTTCTGGTGATTCAGGGTTTATCGGTGGTATTTTAGCAGGTTTCTTAGCAGGTTATTTAACACAAGGTGTGAAAAAATTAGTAAGTGGTTTACCACAAGCATTAGAAGGTTTGAAACCGACATTAATTTATCCATTACTTTCAGTGACAGCTACAGGATTACTAATGATTTATGTTATTAATCCACCTGCATCTGGATTGAATAACTTATTGTTAAATGGATTAAACAGTCTTTCAGGAGCGAATATTGTATTACTTGGTTTAGTTATTGGTGCAATGATGGCCATTGATATGGGTGGACCATTCAATAAAGCAGCATATGTATTTGCAACTGCTGCATTAACAGAAGGTAATACTGCTCCAATAACTGCAGCTATGATTGGTGGAATGGTACCTCCTATGGCTATCGCAACAGCTATGCTCTTATTTAGAAAGAAATTTACGAAAGAACAAAAAGCTTCTATTGCGCCTAACTATATTATGGGCTTATCTTTTATTACTGAAGGTGCAATCCCATTTGCAGCTGCAGATCCGCTACGTGTAATACCTTCAATGATGGTAGGTTCTGGTGTTGCAGGAGCCATTTCACTTGGTCTAGGATCAGCAATTCAAGCGCCTCATGGAGGTATTATTGTTATGTTAGCTACAGACTTTGGTCATGTAGTGCAATCATTAATAGCTCTAATTATAGGTGCGCTTATAGGGGCAATAATGTATGGCTTGTTGAAAGCAAAACCAACTGAAAATGAATTAAATGCTTTACAAGAGACAAATGACTAATTGGCAGACGTAAGCTATTAAACTATTTTGTTCGAAGTAGCTCTGTTATATAAATAAGTTAAGTAAGAAATTAAAGAAGTAGGGAAATCAGGTAAGTTATTCTTGATTTTTAACCTACTTCTTTTTTATGCTTTAATAAATGTATATATTATTCACGGTGAACGATTTCATGTAGAATATAAGTGATAGTGAAAAAACAATAATAAACAAATAAAGAAGGTTTGAATGTTGGAAAATTACGTTATTACAAATGGGACAATTTATACAGAGACTGGTGTTATTGAACACGGACATATTGAAGTAGCACACGGCAAAATTAAGCATGTAAGTAAAGGGGACTATCAAGGACAACTACCGACTATTGATGCCCAATTTAATCATATATTACCAGGTTTTATTGATATTCATATTCATGGTGGATATGGAGAAGACGCAATGGATGCATCTGCAAAAGGTTTAACACATTTAGCAACTTCGTTATTAGCAGAAGGCACAACAAGCTTTCTAGCTACGACTATGACTCAGTCTGATGACAACGTGACTCAGGCTTTGAAAGTTATTGCACAATATATCGATAATCAAGACGATAACAGTGCTGCAGAGATTGTAGGTATCCATTTAGAAGGGCCATTTATTTCAGAAGATAAAGTGGGAGCACAAAATCCTAAATATGTACAACGACCATCAATCGACAAAATTAAATATTTTCAACAACTAGCACAACAAAATATAAAGATTATTACTTTTGCTCCAGAAGTTGCAGGTGCAAGTGACACACTTAGTGCATTACATGATGATATTATCTTCTCTATTGGACATACGACTGCGACATTTGATGAAGTCAATGAGGCACAACAACTAGGAGCACGACATGTGACACATCTTTATAATGCAGGGACGCCGTTTGAACATCGTCAACCGGGGCTGTTTGGGGCTGCTTGGACTAATGATCAGTTGCGTACTGAACTCATTGTAGATGGTATTCATGCACACCCTGCAGCTGTGAATATTGCGCTTAGACAAAAAGGAATAGAGCGTTTTTATCTTATTACTGACGCGATGCGAGCTAAAGGAATGCCTGACGGAACTTATGATCTCGGTGGTCAAGATGTCATCGTCCGAGGTTCAGAAGCACGTTTAGCTTCAGGAGCGTTGGCAGGAAGTATTTTAAAAATGAATGAAGGACTCAAAAATTTAATGTCATTCACACAGCGTACATTAAATGAATTATGGCGTGTTACGAGTTTAAATCAAGCGCTAGCTTTAAATCTTGCACACCGTAAAGGTAGTATTCAACATGGCAAGGACGCAGATTTAGTTATTGTAAATTCTAACATCGAAGTGCTTACAACTATTAAAAAAGGTACCGTCCACGAATTTAATAAGTAACTTACAATGTTAGATTGAATATGAATAAACTTAAATTGAAAATATATTGAATTCTAAGCTCATGATTACAATTGACACTTACCTTGTGATAAAATGTAGACTATACGTCAATTTTTAGGGAGGTGTCACAATGGGAAGGATCTAAAGTTATCTAAGAATGCATTACAACTATATTTAACATACACGGCCACCTATTGTGGCACGTAAAATTTGGAGGTGAATCCCTAGAAATAGGGAATTAATTGGAAACAGTACCCATAATGAACTTAATTATATTCTTTCTACTAATCGCATTAACTACAGTCTTCGTAGGTTCGGAGTTTGCATTGGTGAAAGTAAGAGCCACTCGAATAGAACAACTTGCATCAAAAGGTAATGGTGGCGCTAAAGTTGTTAAAAAAATGATTGAAAAACTAGATTATTATTTATCAGCTTGTCAACTTGGTATCACGGTAACTTCATTAGGACTTGGTTGGTTAGGTGAACCTACTTTTGATAAATTGTTACATCCGTTATTCGAACTAATGCAATTACCGGAAGCATTGACGACGACAATTTCATTTATCGTAGCATTTATTATTGTTACTTATTTACACGTAGTATTAGGGGAGTTAGCTCCAAAAACATTAGCAATCCAACACACTGAAAAAATTGCATTAATTTATGCACGCCCATTATATTATTTTGGCGTTATCATGAAACCATTAATTTGGTTAATGAATGGTTCAGCTCGTGTCATTATTCGTATGTTTGGTGTAGATCCAGATGCGAACAATGATGCTATGTCAGAAGATGAAATTAAAATCATCATTAATAATTCTTATAATGGTGGTGAAATTAACCAGACTGAATTAGCATATATGCAAAATATTTTTTCTTTTGATGAAAGACACGCTAAAGATATTATGGTTCCACGTACACAGATGGTAACGCTAAATGAACCATTTAATTTGGATGAATTGTTAGAAACATTAAAAGAACATCAATTTACACGTTATCCAATAACTGAAGATGGTGATAAAGACCACGTTAAAGGCTTTATTAATGTTAAAGAGTTATTAACCGAATACGCATCAGGAAAAGCAATAAACGCAAGTGACTTTGTACATGAACTGCCTATGATTTCGGAAACAACACGCATTAGTGATGCATTGGTTCGTATGCAAAGAGAACATGTGCATATTAGTTTGATTATTGATGAATATGGTGGAACTGCTGGTATTTTAACAATGGAAGATATCTTGGAAGAAATTGTGGGTGAAATTCGCGACGAATTTGATGATGATGAAGTTAACGATATTGTGAAGAAAAATGACGAAACTTACCAAATCAATGGCCGCGTATTACTAGATGATTTAAACGAACAGTTCGATATTGAATTTGAAGATTCGGAAGATATAGATACAATAGGCGGTTGGCTACAAGCACACAATACTAACTTGCAACAAAATGATTATGTCGATACTGAATATGATCGATGGATTATCTCAGAAATTGAAAATCATCAAATTATTTCTGTAATTTTAAAAATAGAATATAATCAAGAGCGAAAAACACCTGAAGAATTAGAAGAAGAAACCGACGATTAATAGTTAACGTTTATTAAATCACATATTTAAGTGATTTAATAAACGTTTTTTTATTTGTAATTTATAGAAGATGGTTAAAATTTTAAAAAAAAGGCAATAGAGAATTATTAACACTATTAATATAGCAACATAACCATGAGAGGAGTTATACAATGGAGAATGATGTTTATTATTTAAACAATGGTTACCCAATGCCTAAAATTGGACTAGGTGTATATAAAATTACTGACAATGAAATGGCAACAGCAATTGAAAGTGCCTTAGAAGTTGGTTATCGTGCATTTGACACTGCTTACCTGTATGACAATGAAGTAGCGTTAGGACGCGTATTAAAGCAGTCAGAAATAGCAAGAGATTCCTTATTTATTACATCGAAACTATGGAATGATTATCAAGGTTTTGAAAGTACGTTAAAACAATTTAATCAATCATTAGAACGATTAGGTACAGATTATTTGGACTTATATTTAATTCATTGGCCATGTGCTGAAGATGATTTATTTATAGAGAGCTATAAAGCTTTAGAGCAATTATATGAAGAAGGTAAGGTACGTGCCATTGGTGTTTGTAATTTTACTAAAGAACATTTGGAGAAATTAATGGATGCAACTGACATTGTGCCAGCAGTGAATCAAGTAGAAGTGCACCCGTATTTTAATCAACAACAATTACAAGATTTTTGTGATGACAACGACATTGCTGTTACTGCATGGATGCCACTAATGCGTAATAGAGGGTTATTGGATGATCCAGTTATTGTAGAGATAGCGAAACGTTATAATAAAACCCCAGCACAAGTTGTTTTGCGTTGGCATTTAGCCCACAATAGATTGATTATCCCAAAATCTAAAACACCTGAACGTATTGAAGAAAATTTCAATATTTTTGATTTTAATTTAGAAGTTACTGATATTGCGGAAATTGACGCATTAAATCGCAATGATCGCCAAGGTCATGATCCTGATTCAGTTAAAATAGGTACATTACGTTAACTTAATGTCGCATCATACATTACTTGGAAGTGTGATATAAAGGTTTTTAGTTCATTTATTTAAGAATACTTGGTAATATAAAGTTACAAATTATATTTTAAAGAAAAGTATATATCCCACTACTTAAAATAGTATTTTAAGCAGATACTAATTGCTTAATTATCCCCGTTATTAGCAATTAAATTAAATAACAAGTAATTTATAAGCACTTTATTAACTAGGCATTAAGATTGTGTAAATTTAATTGTTTGTTATGGAATCATGCGATTTATTATTGATAAAGTGGAAGAGAAGTAAATGGAATGAAGGTGTTGATGAGATGAATATTAGAGTTATAGTACCTTGTTATAATGAAGGTGAAGTTATACTAAAAACATATCAACGATTAACTGAAGTGTTATTAAATGACAGTATACGTCATGATTATGAATATGATATTTTATTTGTCGATGATGGAAGTAAAGATGCAACAATCAATTATATTCAAGATGCCGCACAAAAAGATAATCATGTAAAATTTATTTCTTTTAGTAGAAATTTTGGTAAAGAATCTGCGATGATAGCAGGTTTTCAACATAGTAAATCTTGTGATGCAGTCATTATGATTGATGCAGATTTGCAACATCCACCAGAGCTTATCCCTCAAATGGTTGACGGTTATATGGATGGTTATGATCAAGTAGTTGCTAAGCGTAACAGAGAGGGTGAAAAGGAATCACGTAAGTTACTCACGCGCTGTTATTATAAAATGATCAACTACTTTGTTGAGGATATCAAATTAGAAGATGGTATTGGCGATTTTCGTTTGTTAAGCCAACGCGCAGTTAACTCCATGGCTTCATTGGAAGAATATAACCGTTTCTCTAAAGGTTTATATGAATGGATTGGTTATAATACTAAAGTCTTCACTTATGACAATGTAGAGCGTGAAGACGGTGAATCTAAGTGGTCTTTCAGTAAGTTACTCAATTATGGAATTGATGGCTTGATTTCGTTTAATAATAAGCCATTGCGTGCCATGATTTATTTAGGGCTGTTTATTTCTTTTGTGAGTGTATTATATATTCTATTTGTCTTCGCAGGTATTGTTTTAAATGGTATCGAAACACCAGGTTATTTCTCAACGATTGCAGCCATCTTATTATTAGGAGGTATCCAATTAATATCAATTGGCATTATTGGGGAGTATATAGGGCGCATCTATTATGAAGTTAAACAACGTCCGAAATATATTGTATTAGCGACGAATATTGAAAGTGATGAAGCTGATAAAGCTGATGTCAAACATGCTAACCAAATGCATCATGAGGAATTGAACCAAAGCATAGAAGAAAAAACACAGCGGTCGTTACTAAAAAATAGATAATTAGTTTTCAGTGAGTAGATAAGATCTAGTATTTTAACTCAACACAAAAGCAGCTAACTCATAGTAAAACTATGGGCTAGCTGCTTTATCATGTTACAAACATAAAAAGATGATGTTAGGTGTTATCATCTTCCTATTAATTTATTTTTTACGTAGTTTACCAACGACAAATGATACGATTGCTACTAAAATGATTGTACCAATCAATGCAGGGAAAATGGCAATGCCGCCTAAATGCCAACCCCAGTCACCAAGTAACCAAGAACCAAGTGCTGAACCTACGATACCTGCAATGATATTACCTAAAATACCACCGGGTATATCTTTACCTACAATGCCACCAGCTATCCAGCCGATTAAACCACCGACGATTAACATTAGTATAAATCCCATGACTAAGAGCCTCCTTCTAACAAAATTTAACAGTCTATCTATACCACAAAAATAAATCAATTAATCATTTTGTTTAGAAAAAATATTTTGCCAAAATATAAATGCAATAAATACAATGTAAATAATTAAAAATGCATACCAGTATGGTGTTAATAAAGTCATTAAGATAAAGGACATTATGAGCATAAGGTTACCAATTAAAATTGGACGTTTAATTTTATTAATAAGTTTAAAGTGCATTTGTTCTTCTGGTTGAAATGTACTGTAAAATAAAAATATTGCACCTATAAGGGCTATGGCTGGTGCTAAATAAGGAATAGACATGTAGTAAGAATCATGACTAGTGCTATATGTAAGAATAGTTGATGTACTTAAAATAATAGTAAGTACCACCGCAATAAACTTTTGTTCTTTGATTACAAACACATCTACTACGCGATTAATATAAAGTTGCAATAATGTCCATGCTAAAAATAACAAAATTGTAAAAAAGGAAATATAATCATATTCGCCTACTATAAATAAATTAATAAGACCATTAATAGTGAGTGCAATGAGAACAGAGCTATACTTTAGTTGTTTGAAATTCTGGCGATAGAGGTCAATACCAAGAATGACAACTGTCGCAATAATGTTGATGATAATAGATATTAGCATTTTGGTCTCCTTACATTTTACTTCATTGCAACATTATACCAATTAATAATGTGTTAAGCATTTAATAACATTTGATATGTTAAAATTTTGTAAATTTCAGTGGCATTGAAGAAATAGGCAATAGCAAAGTTTCTGACATTATTGGCAGTTTTTGGTGCACGCTTTCCGCGGGCACTGCCTCAGCCTATAGTCTTCGACAAGTGTTATTCCCACAGGAGTCGGCCCAAAGCACTGCCAATATTATAGAAATTGCTTAGGAGAATTAATATCTAAAGTTTATTTATTGCCAATACGCCAAGAGCTATCGGCAAAGTCTCCAATTTTGTTGGCAGTTTTTGTTAACGTTTACCGTGAGCATGGAGACTATTGTTTTTTAGATAAAGTAGTTCATTTTGCACTTTTCTTTAAAAACGATACAACTTGATGTCTTAGTCATCTGAATATATTGAATTTGTACTAAAGTATTTAAACGCCTTTTTTATTACTCCAAAGTAACGTATGAAGTTGAGGTAAGACATAGACGTTATTCATATCAGCACTGCCCATTACACGATTGACCAGTGATTCATATAAAGATAATAGTTTGGAGGTGTGATCAGCTACCTGTTCACCGTCTAAATAAGGATTTCCAACTTGTAAATAGAAGGGAATGTTAGGATATCTGTGATGAATCATTTTTGCAAAGTCGTAATCTTCATCGGTAAAAATAACGACTTTAAGACTTAATGCCTCGTCGTGACATTGTTCAATAACATTGTCTAAGATGGGTAAATTTGGTTTCATTAGTGAACTTGGTGGCTTAGGGCTAATAGTTAAATCATCAATTTGTAGCATCCAAGGTTGGAATTTGCTGCCTTGAGTTTCTAAAGCACTTTGGATGTTTTTGCTATCAAATAGGTCTACTAGGTCTTGAATACCTTTGATTAAAGCTGGATTGCCCCCTGAAATAGTTACATGATTAAATAATTCGCCGCCGATTGCATACAATTCCTCGTAGATTTCTGCTGCAGTCATCATGCGAATGTCTTCTTTTGCACTACCATCCCATGTGAAGCTAGAGTCACACCAACTGCATCGATAATCGCAGCCAGCTGTTCTGACAAACATAGTTTTACGACCAATAACACTACCTTCACCTTGAATAGTAGGTCCAAATATTTCTAACACTGGAATTTTAGCCATTGCGATGCTCCTTTGGACGAAATACTACATAACTCGTTGGAGTTTCACGGACATACACTTGTAAACATTGTGGCTGATTAGTACGTTGGTTAAGGGCATTTTGTATTAATTCATAGATTGTATGTGCTACAACTTCAGTCGAAGGGCTTTTTCCTTGAAATTCAGGTAGCTCATTGAGTAACTGATGGTCAAATTTGCCATGTACTAATTGTTTTAAATCGCTAAAATTAACGAGAAATCCGTTATGATCCAATGTATCACCTGCAATAGTCAAATTCACAAAGTAAGTATGACCATGCGTTCGCATACATTTTCCAGCATCTTCACTAGGTATATAATGAGCGGCAGAAAAGTTAAAGTCTTTATTTAATTCATACATATAATCATGTGCTACATTCGGATAATTTTGTTGAAACATTAAAGATTCTCTCCTTTAGTCGCTAAATATTGCGTGAGGCCACGTGTTCTCAAATGACAAGCTGGACATTCACCACAACCTTGACCAATAATACCATTATAGCAAGTAAGTGTTTGGTCTTTAATGTAATCTAAGACACCAAGTTGGTCACTGAGTTCCCAAGTTTGTTTTTTATCTAACCACATTAATGGAGTATGTAAGACGAAATTTTTGTCCATTGCTAAATTCAATGTTACATTCATTGATTTTACAAAGCTATCGCGACAATCAGGATAACCTGAAAAGTCTGTTTCGCAGACACCAGTAATGATATTTTTAATATTTAATTGATAAGCTAAAGCACCAGCGAAAGATAAGAAAAGTAAGTTTCGTGCAGGTACAAAGGTGTTAGGGACACCATCCTCAGCTGTATCGATTGCGAGCTCATGATTAGTTAAAGCGTTTGGAGTGAGTTGTGATAACAACGACATATCTAATACATGATGTTGTAAATTTTGTTCATGTGCAATACGTTTTGCAACGTCAATTTCCGTCTGATGTCGCTGACCATAATCAAATGTTACTAAAGTCACCTCATCAAAGCGTGCCTTTGCCCAAAAAAGACAAGTCGTACTATCTTGTCCGCCACTGAAAACGACTAGCGCTTTACTGTGGTCTAATATATCTTGTGTCATAATTAAGTTTGCTCTCCTTTAAAAGGTAATAGCTAGCAATATTAGAAAAATAGACATAAAAAAACGTCTATCTCTATAAAAAGACAGACGAAAGTGTGTCTAGTTTTTTATAGAGGGTATCAGCTAGAAACCTCTGTTAATTAAATTATACGGAGAATAGAATAATATATTTAAGCTGTAAAAGCAAGTCGATATTTGGGATAATTAAAGTGTCTACAAACCAAAATGTTGTTATGAAAGAGGTAAAAGTTAACATGATAGTTATGATAGATAATAAAGATTCATTTACATATAATTTAGTAGACTATTTAAATAGTATGAGTCAGCAACCGATTACTGTTATCGACGTTGATGACTTAAATATAGCTCAATTACAAGCAAGTAAACCAAGTGCCATTGTTATTTCACCAGGTCCTGGTCGTCCAGAAGACTATCCAATGTTATATCAATTAATTCAAACATTTGAACAACAAATACCGATATTAGGCGTGTGTTTAGGTTTCCAATTACTTGTCTCGTATTATGGTGGAGAAATTATACCGAATGTGCGACCAGTACACGGACATGTGGCTGCACTAACGCATACTAATCAGGGCATATTTTATGGTATCCCACAACAATTTAGTGTGATGCGCTATCATTCACTCATGGTCAATAGGCAAACGTTGCCCAAATCTTTAATAATAACTGCAGAAACGAGTGACCATATTATCATGGGCGTGCAGCACCGAGAGCATCCCATCTTTGGTGTACAGTACCATCCAGAGTCCATTTTAAGTCAATATGGACATAAACAATTACGATTATTTCTTGAAAAGATAGGTGATACAAGTGCAAGTCCATTTTAATTATCGGTATTATTTAGATGATGTTGACTATCAAACTTATAATATGACATTGACTCAATATATTGATAAAGCTGTTGCTCGACAACTTTATCAAGTAGGAGATGTCGTGGCTTTTGCAGAACAGATGCAAGCAGCTGGCTATTACGTTGCGTTGTATTTACCTTACGAAGCGGCACCTTTTTATAATGAAGATATGGCTACTTGTACAGTGCCGTCTTCTTACATCTATGCGGCAGCATATGTATTTGCTGATACAGTTCAAGGACATCAAATTGAGTCAATACAGCAGACGGAAAATAAACATCAATTTCAATTTATATTGCCAGATGATACGTTAACAACTCATATTAAAACAGTGCAACAAGAAATTGTTAATGGTAATACGTATCAAGTAAATTATACGACACGACTAAAAGCTCCTATACAAGAGCATATTTCTACATTGTATTATCAATTACGATGTCACAATAATGGAAATTATGGAGTGCTACTAGATACAGATGAAATTAAAGTTGCCTCGGCATCACCTGAATTATTCTTTCAACAAGGTGATTTTCAAGGGCATTCGAATATGATTGTAAGTAAGCCAATGAAAGGAACGATTGCACGTGGTGTTACACCAGCAGCAGATGCAGCAAACTATGAGCGTTTACGAAACTCGTCAAAGGACCAAGCTGAAAATGTTATGATCGTTGATTTATTGCGTAATGATATCGCTCGAATTGCTCAAACAGATACGGTTAAAGTGTATAATTTATTTGCTATTGAAATGTATCATACAGTATATCAAATGACATCTATGGTTAGTGGCAAACTACGAACTGCGTTATCATTGAATAATATAATGGCGGCATTGTTTCCATGTGGCTCGATTACAGGTGCGCCGAAATTAAATACAATGAAATATATTAAACAATTAGAACAAGTGCCTAGAAATATATACTGTGGCACTATAGGTTTATTGTTGCCAGAACAGCGTGCGATTTTTAATGTTCCAATTAGGACATTACAGTATATTGAAAATGAAGCGGTCTATGGTGTGGGTGCAGGTATTACCATTGATTCTGATCCACAAGCAGAAATACAAGAATTTAAAGATAAATCCAAAATATTGGGGAGATTGTAATGATATTATTTGAAACTATGCAATTAGATGAAGGTCAAATAAAGCGTTTAGCCTATCACAAAGCACGTATTAAACAATCGAGTAAACAGTTTGCATACCCATTTAACGACAAGTTGTGGGATGACACGATTACATCAATCGAAAAGCAATATCCAACACAAATGAAACGCATTAAATTGACATTGGATGAAAGTGGGAAAATGGACTATCAAATATTCCCACTTACAACTAAAAATCACTTTACTGCAAAATTACAGTGTGTGTCTCAACATGTACCTAAAGCATATGTCATTAATAAAACATCACAACGCGAGCATTTACGACACAATCATGAAACGGATTTAATTTTATTATATAATGAAGAAGGTAAAATATTAGAATTTGATATTGGCAATATTGTTATAAAAGAAGATGGTCAATGGTATACACCGTCTTATAATGAGGACTTCTTGCGTGGGACAATGCGTCAATATTTATTAGAACAGGAAAAAGTGAAAGTTAAAGATTACGATATAGCGTCATTTAAATATAAGGTACAACATGATTTAATTGAAGTAATGTTAATAAATAGTTTACGCGAGGTTGCTGATGTTGAAATTTATCTATAGAATAGGTGAAGTATTGAAGCAATGCGTTTTATAAAGACGCATAGTTATTTTATTAGTTCTTAACGCGTAATTAAGAATACAATGAAAATATAAAGATGTGAATTAGTATAGACTGGAGTTAACAAATGTTAATAATATGGTTAGTACTTATTATAGTGACAACGCTGCTAGTTAAATGGTTACTCACTACAAAACATGAACAGTATACTTGGGGCCTTTCATTTAGTATTCTCGTATTACTTTGTATTTTAGAAATGGTGTTTGTCTATTTTTTTATAGGTACAGTTGTAGATAAAATAATCCAAGGTTTAGAAGTATTTTACAATTAGAAACAAATTATGAGGTGAAGTTATGAAGATTTATAGTCAAGGGGATCAAGCAATTGTCGTTTCTATTGAAAAAGAAGTATCTCAAGATTTAACGGAGGACTTGTTAGCATTAAAAGATTATTTTGTTGCCCACGATTATCCATTTATTACGGAAATTGTACCAACAGAATCCGACATTATGATTTGTTATGATGCACGAGATATGATTAAACATCATAATATTAATTCTCCATTTAAATATATGAAAGATTTAATAGAATCTATCCAATTAGAAATTCGACATGTACCTTCATCTGAAAATGTGACTGAAATCCCAGTTGTTTATGGTGGTGCATATGGTCCCGATTTAGATGCTTTATTAAACTTCTATGATATGGATTTATCTTCATTTATAAAGTTACATACACAAAATAACTATTTTGTGTCGATGATGGGTTATTCACCAGGCTTTCCGTATTTAACTGGAATGGACAAACGCTTATTCGTTAATCACACAGGAAAGGAAAAGACATTTATTCCTGCAGGTGCAGTAATCATTGAAGGTAAAAAAACAGGTATTAATACTACAGATACATATGGTGATTGGTTAGTTATTGGTTATACACCTATAAAATTATTTGATCCACAACAAGAAGATTTCACAAAACTTAAACTCGGTGATAATGTTCAGTTTAAAGCTTATCAACCACATGAGTTAGATTTAGGGGGCTTTAATCCATGTCAATCATAATTGAAAATGCAGGTTTGTTTTCAAGCTTTCAAGACTTTGGACGTCAAGGGTACGAGCATTTAGGTGTTATTAGAGGTGGCGCTTTAGACCCTCTATCTCATGAAATTGCTAATCGTCTTGTGGCAAATGATAAGAATGAAGCAACGCTTGAAATGACTAATAAAATGGCGAGCATTAGGTTCACGGAACCAACGTTAATAGCATTAAGCGGTGGCACGTTTAAAGCAGCAACAGCAAATTTAACTATTTTGCCGAACAAATTATACTTAATGGAAAAAGGTGATGTTTTAACTTTCATTGAAACTAACCGTACTTCAAGAGTGTATTTAGCAGTCGGTGGTGGTTTCGAATTGGACGATTGGTTAGGTTCTACTTCTACGGATTTTAAATCACACATTGGTGGCTTTGAAGGTAGACAATTACAAACAGGTGATGAAATTAATATGAAGCGTGAGTACACTGAACGCCATCACAAACTGTTTGAAAATTTAGAAGAAACGCATCAAACAAATTGGGGCATAGATGGTTACGCACTATCATTTAAT
This sequence comes from Staphylococcus sp. GDY8P72P, assembly GCF_016890655.1. Lineage (NCBI taxonomy): Bacteria > Bacillati > Bacillota > Bacilli > Caryophanales > Staphylococcaceae > Staphylococcus > Staphylococcus sp. GDY8P72P. The sequence continues at coordinate 233,247 of NZ_JAFEQJ010000008.1, forward strand.
TATATGTCAGATGTTTTTCACGTAATAAAAAATAAAGGTACAGATGATTTTGACACTATGGTGTTAGAACGTTTTACTACAGGTGAATATAAAGTTACGAGTAAAGCAAATCGAGTAGGAATGGTTGTAGAAGGACAATCTGTGAAAGCTTATTATGATGACATGCCTCCGCATCAATCTGTACAAAAAGGGACAATTCAAGTAAAACGTGATGGCACCCCAATCGTGCTGTTAAATGATCATTACACGTTAGGTAGTTATCCGCAAATTGGAACGATTGCTACGTATCATTTAACGAAGTTAGGGCAAAAACATCAAGGTGAAAAACTGAAGTTCCAATTTATCGATGTGGAAACAGCAGAAATGAATTTAGTAAAATATAGCAATTGGTTAAATCAACTGTTTCATGGTATTGAGTATAGAATGCAATTAGAAATGCTTAAATAGTAAATACGTAAGTTGTGGGCAGACTTTAATAAGTACTTGGCTTATTTGGACTTAAACACTACTTATTAAAATTAATGCGAGAATAATGAAAACACGAAGACATTGTTAGAATGTTGCTTCGTGTTTTTATTTGTTAATAAGACTATAGTCCGATTAATTAATAGTAAAACCTACGTATAATTAAATAGCGACTTCAATTTTTGCAATAAAAGCCGAATAAATAATGTTAAAACAAACGGAAACGTTATGCTTTCACTTGAAATTTTGCTGGAATTGCTTTATATTTATTAATTGAACTATATACGTTTTGTTACAAAAAGATTACAAAGCACTCTTGATTGTAAATTGTTTATATAAACTACAAAGAAGATTTTAAATCTAATTTACAGTTGATGTTTAAACTATAAAATTTAAATATTGTGTTAAAATAGTTCACAATAAAATCATGATAATGACATTAATGACAAAATAAAAATGACATATGAGTTATGTTCTTAAATCGACTTTAGAAAATTAATTCAGAAAATATGACAAACTCATGAAGTAACTTCAGCCAAACGCACTATGCGTTGTCTGCGTTATATATTTAATGCAAACAATACATATATTAAATAAAAGTATTTTATTAACTTTTAGGGAATGGAAGATACGATGTCCATCCTATTAAAAAAATTAACGGGGGAAACAATCATGAGTATACACAAGAAAAAATTGACGCTATTTGCGTTTTTTATACTAACAGTGATTACGGTTACGTTAAAAACGTATTTTTCGTATTATGTTGATTTTTCTTTAGGTGTAAAAGGGTTAGTACAAAATTTAATCCTTTTAATGAATCCATACAGTTTAATAGCATTAGTATTGAGTTTATTTTTATTCTTTAAAGGTAAAAAAGCATTTTGGTTTATCTTTATTGGTGGCTTTTTACTTAGTTTCTTATTATATGCGAATGTTGTTTATTTCAGATTCTTTTCTGACTTTTTAACATTCAGTACATTAAATCAAGTAGGTAATGTAGATTCTATGGGTGGTGCCGTAACGGCTTCATTTAAATGGTACGATTTTATTTACTTTGTTGACACAATAATCTATTTGTTTGTTTTAATATTTAAACAAAAATGGTTAGATAAACGTGTGTTTAGTAAGAAATTTGTACCAGTCGTGATGGCAGCATCAATTGCATTATTCTTCTTGAACTTAGCGTTTGCTGAGTCTGATCGTCCGGAGTTATTAACTCGTACATTTGATCATAAATATTTAGTGAAATATTTAGGACCATATAACTTCACAGTCTACGATGGTGTAAAAACAATTCAAAATAAACAACAAAAAGCTTTAGCAAATGAAGATGATTTAACTAAAGTGTTGAATTACACTAAACAAAAACGCGTAGAACCTAATAAAGAATATTATGGTGCTGCGAAGAAAAAGAATGTTATTAAAATTCATTTAGAAAGTCTCCAGACTTTCCTAATAAATAAAAAGGTTAATGGTGAAGAAGTGACACCATTCTTAAATAAATTATCTACTGGTAATCAAGACTTTAGATATTATCCAAACTTCTTCCATCAAACTGGGCAAGGTAAAACATCGGATTCAGAATTTACGATGGATAATAGTTTGTATGGTTTACCACAAGGTTCTGCCTTTTCATTAAAAGGTGATAACACATTCCAATCGTTACCAGCGATTATGGATCAGAAACAAGGTTACACATCTAGTGTTATGCATGGTGACTACAAAACGTTCTGGAACCGAGATCAAATTTATAAACACTTTGGTATAGACAAGTTCTACGATGCGACTTATTATGATATGTCACAAGAGAACTTAGAAAATCTTGGGTTAAAAGATAGAGAATTCTTTAAGGAATCAGCAAATTATTTAGCCAAAGAAAAACAACCATTCTATAGTCACTTGATCACATTAACAAATCATTATCCATTTACGTTAGCTCCAGAGGATCAAACGATAGAATCACCACAAACGGGTGACTCTACAGTAGATGGTTATGTACAAACAGCGCGTTATTTAGATGAGTCTTTAGAAGCCTTTATTACAGATCTTAAGAAAAAAGGTATATATGACGATTCAGTAATTATGATTTATGGTGACCATTACGGTATATCAGAAAACCATAACAAAGCTATGGAAAAATTATTAGGTGAAGAGATTACGCCGGCTAAATTCACAGACCTTAACCGTACAGGATTCTGGCTTAAAATACCAGGTAAAGAAGGTACTGTAGATGAAACATACGCTGGACAAGCGGATGTTATGCCGACAATGTTACATTTATTAGGTATTGATACGAAAAATTATCTAATGATGGGAACTGATTTATTATCTAAAGAACATAATGATACAGTGCCATTTAGAAATGGTGACTTTATTACAGAAGATTATAAATATGTAAATGGTAAAATTTACTCCAATAAAGATAATGAATTAATCACCGAGAAACCTAAAGACTTTGAAAAACGTAAACAGCAAGCTGAAAAAGACTTAGAAATGAGTGACAGCGTGTTAAATGGTGACTTATTCAGATTCTATGATAATCCTGACTTTGATAAGATAAAACCATCTGAATATAGTTATGAACCAGGCCCTAAAGGGCAAGAAAAACATTAATCATGTAAAAAGCTAAGGCGATGAATATTCGCCTTAGCTTTTTTGTGAATATAGTAATTTTAATAAAAAAACTGAGTGTAGCAAGTAAATAATTGCTACGCTCAGTTTTTTAGTGCCATTATTCAATTAATAGTTGTTCATTATAGCTATTAGTGGAAAGAATGATACGATTATAATTTTCTAAATGTCAGTAATTACTATAGGGAAATTTAACCTAAAGCCACATCTAAAATCATCATAATGGTAAATCCTAACATAAGGCTAAGTGTGGCTAAATCAGTATTTTGACCAGATTGAGAGTCGGGTATCAATTCTTCTACTACAACGAATATCATTGCACCAGCAGCAAACGCTAATGCATAAGGTAACATTGGTGTAATGATTAATACCGTAGCGGCTCCAATAGTGGCAAAAATAGGTTCTACAATAGCAGAAGCCTGACCATAATTGAAAGCTTTCCAACGTGAGGCACCAGCGGCACGTATAGGCATAGATAATGCTGCGCCTTCAGGGATATTTTGAATTCCGATACCGATGGCTAAACCTAGTGCACCTAAGAATGTCGCTTCACCATTTCCTGAGACAATACCACCAAAAGCAACCCCAATAGACAAACCTTCGGGGATATTATGCAATGTAATAGCCAATACAAGAAGGGTATTTTTGTTTAGTTTGTCTGTTTTAGGACCTTCTTGGTATTGCTGGGCATCTACTGCATTTTGGTGTATGTGCGGAATGATAATATCTAAAGCTCGAATAAAAAAACCGCCTAATAAAAAGCCTATTGCAACCGGTAACCATGATAAATTTGAATCCTCATTATAAGAGATAGCAGGTTGCAATAATGACCAAAAACTAGCTGCTATCATGATACCAGCAGCAAAACCTTGCATAGAATTCAGTATTTTCTCGTTAACGTTTTTGAACACGAAAACGGATGAAGCTCCTAAAGCTGTTAAGAGCCAGGTAATAATACCTGCAATAAGTGCTTGCAGATATGGAGGTAAATCTTGAAAAAATTCAACCATAAGCTAATCTCCTTTGTATCATTTGAACTCAAAAAGGTGTATAATATATGGAACTGAAAATAAGTTTAACAGAGATACTCAGAATTTTCGATATTTAAAGGATGTTGAGCATGGAAGCATATAAAATTGAACATTTACATAAATCGTATGCGGACAAAACTATTTTTGACGATTTACATTTATCTATTTCGGAAGGTGAAAAAATAGGTCTTGTTGGTATAAACGGTACAGGCAAAAGTACCTTACTTAAAGTCATTGCTAATTTAGATGAAGACTATGAGGCTGACATTAATCATCCTAATGCATATCGCATTCGTTATTCATCACAAAAGCAAGAATTTGATGATGATATGACTGTGTTTGAAGCAGTGTTGTCTTCGGAAACAGAAACATTAAAAACAATCCGAACGTATGAAAATGCAATTGCACAATACACTGAACAACAAACAGAAGCTAATTTTCAAATGATGATGCGTGCGCAAGAAGCAATGGACACGCAAGGCGCTTGGGATTATAGTGCAGAAATTAAAACTATTCTATCTAAGTTGGGTATTGTCGAGACGTCGAAAAATGTTAGCGAATTATCTGGTGGACAGCAAAAACGTGTTGGCTTGGCTAAAACTTTAATTGAGCAACCAGATTTATTATTATTAGATGAACCAACTAACCATCTAGATTTTGAATCTATCAATTGGTTAATTAACTTTGTGAAACAGTATCCACACACTGTCTTATTCGTAACTCATGATCGTTACTTTTTAAACGAAGTATCAACACGTATCATCGAACTGAACCAAGGCAAGTTAACTACGTATCCAGGTAACTATGAAAGTTACATTACAATGCGAGCAGAAAATGAAGTAATCGCTCAAAAACAACAACAAAAGCAACAGGCTTTGTATAAACAAGAACTTGCTTGGATGAGAGCAGGTGTGAAAGCACGTACAACGAAACAACAAGCACGTATCAACCGTTTTAATTCGTTGGAACAAGATGTGCAAAATCAACAACAGCAAGATAAAGGATCGCTAAATTTAGCTTATTCTCGCTTAGGTAAGCAAGTATTTGAATTAGACGAAGTGACAAAACAAATTAATAATAAAGTACTATTCGACAGTATTACTGAAGTTATTCAAAATGGTCAACAAATAGGTGTTGTAGGGCCGAATGGTGCAGGTAAAACAACGCTATTAAATATTTTAAGTGGTGAAGATGATAACTTTACTGGTGAGTTAAAAATAGGTCAAACTGTTAAAGTGGCATACTTTAAACAAACAGATGAACGCTTAGACAGAGATATACGTATGATTGATTATTTGAGAGAAGAAAGTGAGACTGCCAAAGAAAAAGATGGCACAACAGTTTCAGTAACACAATTATTGGAGCGGTTTTTATTTCCTAGTGCAACACACGGTAAAAAGTTATTCAAATTATCTGGGGGAGAACAAAAGCGACTTTATTTATTGAAATTGTTAGTACATCAACCTAATGTTTTATTACTAGATGAACCTACCAATGATTTAGATACTGAAACATTAACTATTTTAGAAGATTACATCGATTCATTTGGTGGAACAGTTATTACGGTAAGCCATGATCGCTACTTTTTAAACAAAGTTGCCCAAGAATATTGGTATATTCACGATGGTAAATTAGAACGTATTATAGGCTCTTTTGAAGATTATGAAGCAGTGAAACGAGAACAAGACAAAGCACAAGCAGCAACAGAAAAAGCTAATAATAAAACTCAGCAACAGAATGTAAAAAAGAAGAAAAAAGGGCTATCTTATAAAGAAAAACAAGAATTTGAAACAATACTAGCTAGAATTGATCAAACTGAGGACAGATTGACAACGATTGAGCAAGAAATGATAGAGGCAAGTTCTGATTATGCCAAAATCAAAGAATTAAATGAAGAGCAACAACAACTAGAAAATCAATATGAGAATGATATTGCACGATGGAGTGAACTAGAAGAATTAAATGAACAATGAGGGATTTTAAAACATGGAAACAACTTTATCACATTATTTTGGTTATGAGACTTTCCGTCCTGGCCAAAAGGAAATCATTAGTAAAATCATAGATCATCGCAATGTGTTGGGCGTTTTACCTACAGGTGGAGGTAAATCAATTTGTTATCAAGTTCCAGGTTTGATGCTTGGTGGGACAACAATTGTTATTAGTCCACTCATTTCTTTAATGAAAGACCAAGTAGATCAACTGAATGCTGCTGGGATTAATGCAGCTTATTTAAATAGTAGTATGACTCAAAAACAACAAAAAGCTGTAGAACAAGAGCTATTACGTGGTGAAGTACAATTTCTATATGTAGCACCTGAGCGTTTTGATAATGGGTATTTCGTCAACTTATTACAACAATTGACTATCCCTTTAGTTGCTTTTGATGAAGCACACTGTATTTCAAAATGGGGACACGATTTTAGACCAAGTTACCAAGAAGTTATTCATAAAGTCTTTGCGTTACCTCAAGATTTTGCGATTGTAGCTTTGACTGCTACTGCAACTACAGAAGTGCAAAAAGATATTATGCAACGTTTGAATATTAATAAAAATGATGAGATTAAAACAAGCACTAAACGTCGTAATTTGGTGTTTAAAGTTAATCCAACGTATCAACGGCAAAAATTTGTCCTAGATTATGTTAAAGAACACTCAGATGTTGCAGGGATCATTTATTGTTCGACACGTAAACAAGTGGAAGAGCTTCATGAAGCTTTTCAAGATCAAAATATTCAAAGTACGATTTATCATGCGGGTCTATCAAATAAAGAAAGAGAACAAGCACAAAATGACTTTGTATATGATCGTGTTCGTGTAGTCGTAGCTACAAATGCCTTTGGTATGGGAATTGATAAATCGAACGTGCGATATGTAATTCATTACAATATGCCAGGAGATCTAGAATCCTATTATCAAGAAGCAGGACGTGCAGGTCGTGATGGATTAAATAGTGATTGTATTCTCCTCTTCAGTGAACGAGATATTGGCTTACATCAATATTTTATTTCAGTGTCTAAAGCAGACGATGATTATAAAGATAAAATGGGTGAAAAGCTGACAAAAATGATTCAATACACAAAAACTAAAAAATGTTTAGAGGCCACACTCGTACATTATTTTGAACCTAATGAAAAACTAGAAGAATGTCAGCAATGTAGTAATTGTGTACATGAAAATAAAACTTACGATATGACAGATGAAGCTAAAATGATAATTAGTTGTATTGCCAGAATGAAACAACAAGAAAGTTACAGCGTGATTATTCAAGTATTAAGGGGCGAGACATCGGACTATATTAAATATTGTGATTATGATCAGTTATCAACTCATGGATTAATGAAAGATTATACAACATCAGACTTAAGTCATTTAATTGATGAACTTCGTTTTAAAGGCTATTTAAATGAGCATGATGAAATATTAACGTGCGATGCATCAGTGAAAAAATTATTAAATGCGAATGCAGCAGTCTTTACAACACCATTTAAACGTAAGTCTAAAGAGAAAGTTAGTATTAACACGGTAGAAGGTGTTGATAAAGCTTTATTTGATGAATTAAAATCAGTGCGACAACAACTAAGTGAACAATTAGAAATAGCGCCTGTAAGTATTTTTTCAGATTATACATTGGAAGAATTTGCCAAACGTAAACCTGAATCAAAACAAGATATGATTGCTATTGACGGTGTCGGAAGTTATAAATTAAAACATTATTGTCCTAAGTTTTTAGAAACAATTCAATCTTATAAAGCACAAATTTAGTGCATATATACCGTTAGTTGAAGTACTAAAGGTACAAACAGAAGCAAGCAGTACATGATCGTCTGCCCATGTGGTTTTGTGATGTAAACTTCTTTTTTTGAAAGAAACTAATAACTTTGACTTGTGTAAATAATTATATTTAAGATGTAAATGAATAGGGAATAGAGCAAACAATGAGGTATAACTACTATATTTCGAAATGAAAATGAAGGTGACAGTTATGATAGAATTTAAAAACGTAACAAAGCGTTATGGTGAGAAAACAGCAGTTGATGATGTGTCGTTTAACATTGAACAAGGGGAGTTCTTTGTGTTGATCGGCCCTTCAGGTTGTGGGAAGACTACCACTTTGAAAATGATTAATAGATTAATATCATTGACGAATGGTTATATATATTTTAATAGTAAACCAATTAGTGATTATCCAATATATGAAATGCGTTGGGATATTGGCTATGTATTACAACAGATCGCTTTATTCCCGCATATGACCATAAAAGAAAATATTGCTCAAGTGCCACAAATGAAAAAATGGTCAGAACAAGACATAGAACAGCGTGTGGATACATTACTTGATATGGTTGGTTTAACGCCAGAGCAATTTAAATACCGAAAGCCTGATGAGTTATCAGGTGGGCAAAGGCAACGTGTAGGTGTTATTAGAGCATTAGCAGCAGATCCACCCGTTATCTTAATGGATGAACCATTTAGTGCATTGGATCCTATTAGTCGTGAAAAACTGCAAGATGATTTAATCGAATTACAACGTAAAATTAAGAAAACAATCGTCTTTGTGACGCATGACATTCAAGAGGCAATCAAATTAGGGGATCGTATTTGTTTATTAAATGAAGGACGGGTCGAGCAAATTGATACACCTGAAAACTTTATGAAACATCCTAAAAATGATTTTGTGAAACAATTTTTAGGTCAACATATACAGACATCACCTACAATAGCATCTATATTACCTTATTTAAGTGAAGCGGAAGTGTCATCAGTTACAAACACTCCAACGTTAAAGAGTACGGCTAAAATAGAAGAAGCGTTTCAGTTATTAGCACAATATGACATGATAACCATTATTGAGACAGAGTCTAAGAAGAATTACCAATTGCATCGTAAAGATATGTTTACTTACTTAAATAAGCAAAATAAAGGGGGAGTGTTACAATGAATGCTTTAATTGAGACACTCTCGGAACGTAAAGGCGAACTATTGACGACAATTGTCGAACATATACAGTTATCCTTTATTGCTTTGTTGATAGCAGCTTTAATAGGGGTACCATTAGGTATACTATTAACTAAAACGACTAAATTTGCAGAAGTGGTAATGAATATCGCAGCGATTTTACAAACGATACCGTCTTTAGCGTTGTTAGGATTAATGATCCCATTATTTGGTATCGGCAAAGTACCTGCTGTAATTGCGCTTGTTGTATATGCATTGTTACCTATTTTAAGAAATACATATACAGGAATAAATGAAGTAGATTCATCTCTCGTTGAAGCAGCAAAAGGGATTGGTATGAAACCGGGTAGAAGGTTAGCAAAGGTTGAATTGCCAATAGCAATGCCCGTGATTATGGCTGGTATTCGTACTGCTATGGTTTTAATTATCGGCACAGCGACCCTTGCCGCACTAATCGGCGCAGGTGGACTGGGTGATTTGATTTTACTAGGTATCGACCGCAATAATTCAGCATTGATTCTTATTGGTGCTATTCCAGCTGCATTATTAGCCATAATTTTTGATATTGTACTACGGTTTATGCAACATTTATCTTATAAAAAATTAGTGATGTCATTAGCTATTATCTCTGTTATTTTAATACTAGTAATTATTGCACCGTTACTTGCTAATAAGGGTGATAAGGTAACAATAGCAGGTAAATTAGGCTCAGAGCCATCTATAATTACAAATATGTACAAAATTTTAATTGAAGATAATACGGATGATACTGTCGAAATTAAAGATGGTATGGGCAAAACATCATTTTTATTTAATGCTTTAAAATCTGATGATATTGATGGATATTTAGAATTTACAGGTACAGTATTAGGTGAACTGACGAAAGAAGATTTACAATCTAAAGAAGAAAGTAAAGTTTATCAACAAGCAAAAACGAGTTTAGAGGACAAGTTTGATATGACGATGTTAAAGCCAATGTCATATAATAATACTTATGCGTTAGCAGTAAAACGTGATTTTGCTGAAAAGCATAACTTAAAATCAATTGCTGATCTTCAAAAAGTAGAAGACCAATTAAAACCTGGTTTTACGTTGGAATTTAATGACCGAAAAGATGGTTATCCAGCTGTTAAAAAAGCTTATGGTTTAAATTTAAATAATATTAAAACAATGGAACCTAAGTTAAGATATCAAGCCGTTGAAAACAATGATATTAATTTAATTGATGCGTATTCAACTGATGCTGAATTAAAACAATATGATATGGTTGTTTTAAAAGATACGAAAAAAGTATTCCCACCATATCAAGGTGCGCCAATGTTTAAAGAATCTTATTTGAAAGACCACCCAGAAATCAAAGACCCATTAAATAAACTAGCTGGTAAAATTACAGACGAAGAAATGCAAGAGATGAACTATCAAGTTACCGTTAAAAAGCAAGATCCTTATGAAGTGGCTAAAAACTATTTAGAAAAACATAACTTGGTTGACTAAAATTACAAGATTCAAATATTTTGCTGAGATTAGCTATATAAATTCTACTAGCAATGTTGCATGTAGAACGCTAGTCTCAGCATTTTTTAATTAATGAGAGTAGATTGCTTTTCAACAGATTAAAGCGTTATAATAGTGGATAAGTTTTGAAATTTTTGTAGTTAATATGAAGGAGGACCGATGCAACGATGAAAAAGCAAATCGAACAATTATCAGCGTATCAACCAGGTTTATCACCACGTGCATTGAAGGAAGAATATGGTATTGAAGGAGAATTGTATAAATTAGCATCTAATGAAAATTTATATGGTCCATCACCCAAAGCCAAAGAAGCAATTCAATCCAATGTGGACGAATTATGTTATTATCCAGAAACTGGTTCTCCATTACTTAAAGAAGAAATCAGCAAAGCATTAGACGTAGCACCATCACGAATTTTATTTGGAGCAGGTTTGGATGAAGTTATTTTAATGATTTCACGAGCAGTATTAACACCAGGTGATAAAATTGTGACGAGTGAGATGACTTTTGGCCAATATTATCATAATGCTATTGTAGAATCGGCAAATGTAGTACAAGTACCATTACAAAATGGACACTTTGATTTAGACGGTATATTAGCACAAATTGATAATGAGACAAAATTAGTGTGGCTTTGTAATCCAAATAACCCTACAGGTACATACTTTACACATGAGGAATTAACACACTTTTTACAAAATGTACCAAGTCACGTTCCAGTTATTTTAGATGAAGCTTACGTTGAATTTGTTACGGCCAATGACTTTCCAGATGCCTTAGCGTTACAAAAAGAATTTGCTAATGCCTTTATTTTACGTACATTTTCTAAAGCATATGGACTCGCAGGTTTACGTGTAGGCTATGTTATTGCTTCAGAGGAAGCGATAGAACAATGGAATATTATTCGACCACCATTTAATGTAGGACGTTTATCAGAATATGCAGCTTTAGCAGCTTTTAAAGATCAAGCATATTTACAATCTATTCAAGAACGTAATGCAAATGAACGTGAGAAATTTTTTGAGCTACCACAAAGTAAACATTTTTATCCAAGTCAAACTAATTTTATCTTTGTTAAGACCGATAAACCGCATCAATTATATGAAGCGTTACTAAATGTAGGATGTATTACTCGTGAGTTTCCAAATGGTGTGAGAATTACTATTGGTTTCCCAGAACAAAATGAAAAAATGCGTGAAGTATTGCAACAGTTTGAGTTTTAAGAGAGTCTTAAGTATAGTTAAGGTAGTATAAAAGTTTGGTATTTTGAGTTAAATGAACGAAAAGGGAGAAGAAGAATAAGATGACGAGACAATCAATCGCTATTGATATGGATGAAGTGTTAGCAGACACTGTAGGAGCACTAATTAAACGTGTCAATGAACGTACAGATTTAGGTATCAGCTATGATATGTTAGACGGTAAAAAATTACGTCATGCTATGCCAGAACACGATGGTTTATTGACAGAAATTTTACGCGAACCAGGATTTTTTGGTCAGCTAGAGGTTATGGCTCAAGCACAAGAAGTAGTGAAGAAGCTAACTGCATATTATGATGTTTATATTGCAACAGCTGCGATGGACGTACCGACATCTTTCCATGATAAGTACGAATGGTTGCGAGAGTACTTTCCATTTTTAGATCCACAACATTTTGTGTTTTGTGGTAGAAAAAATATTGTGAATGCAGATTATTTAATTGATGATAATCCACGTCAACTTAGTATTTTCACTGGAGAACCAATAATGTACACTGCATCGCACAATATTAATGATGATAGATTTACTAGAGTAAATAACTGGCAAGATGTAGCAGATTATTTCCTTGGAAATAAATAAAAAGTAAGGACAGTGTAACTCGTAAAAGTTGCACTGTCCTTTTATGTTGTTAGTTGGCATCTGTATTAACTGTAGGTGAAGTTAATGTCAGTATACGTACTGCACTTGGGATAATTTCTATTTGTAGTGGTGTTGTTAAAGCAATCTCACCATCAATATCTACTTGATGTGTATCGTCAGTACTGATAGTAATTTGTTTTGCTGGGATATGTTGGATACCCTGAGAAATATTATTCCAGTTCATACTATCGCGTTGTTTAAAAACATCAGTAAAGACGCTGAATTTTTGGTTATCAAAAATAAAAACATTTAAATAGCCATCATTAGGTGATAGATCCGTCATAGGTATTCGATTGCCTCCGATAAAGGGGCCATTTGCTACGAGAATCATTGAAGATTCATCTTCAAGCTTTTTGCCATCTACATTAAGCGTATAGTTGACATATTCAGGATTCACTAATGTTTTGACTGTAGACCCTACATAACTCAATTTACCGAAGACATCTTTGTTGCCTTGTTGCACATTTAAAGCATTTTGAACTATTAAACCGAGACCTGCAAAATTTAAAGCATAACGATCGTTCACTTTCATCACATCATATGGTTGTGGAGTTGCATTTTGAAGTTGTTGACTCGCTATTTTATACCGTGGATCCAAGTTAAGCGTTTTGGTGAAATCATTAAACGTACCTCCTGGGATAATGGCAAGTGGCACATCTAAATTATGTTGTAAAACTCCATTGATGAGCTCATTGACTGTTCCATCTCCGCCTAAAATAAATAATATATCGACATCTGTACTATAGTCTCCAGTTTTTATTTGTGCGCAATATTTAATAATATCACCTTCATGCTCACTTAGCTGAATTGATAGATGTTTACAAAGAGGTGTTAGTGATTTAACGACTTCACCTAAGCCTTCATGGATAGCTTTAAGACCGGAACCTTTGTGGTAAAATAGAACACCGTGATTATATTGAGTTGTCATGCATGAGCCTCCCTAGAAATCATAGTTATCGTTACTATTGTACAGTACATTGTGAATAACACAAAAATAAAACACTGCAAAGTATAGATACTTGCAGTGTTTTAATATATTACAATAATTTTATCAGTTATAAGAGCGTTATCTAATACCTCTCATCGCTTTTACAATTTTAGGCACAAAGGCTAAAACAATAAGGCTGATGATAATGGAAATAGCTCCTAAGAATAAAAAGTAATTTTTATAACCAAGTGGTTCAATTAACTTAACTAATGTTCCGTTTATGGCTTGAGCAGTAGCATTAGTTAATAACCATAAACTCATCATTTGTGAATTGAATGCTTTTGGTGCTAATTTCACAGCAGCACTATTACCTGTAGGTGATAGACATAGTTCACCAATAACACAAATGATATAAGATAAAATAATCCAGTTAACACTAAATGTAGCGCCGGCAGTATAACTTACTAAGGCAATCATTATGTAAGAAAGACCAGCTAATATAGCGCCTAATACAAATTTTGTTGCCAAACTAGGTTGATTTCTAGCCATTTTTCTCCAAATTAATGAAATCACAGGTGCTAGTAACACGATAAACAATGGATTAATTGATTGGAAAATGGCTGGTCCGAATCCAGTTTGCCAGCCAAAGATATTTAAAGTCATATCACTTTGTTTTAATGCGAAAATATTTAAAACATTCGCACCTTGTTCTTGAATAGACCAGAAAAGCACACCTAAAATGAACAATGGTATAAATGCTTTGACACGAGAACGTTCGTCATCTGTAACGTCTTTACTACGAATCATAATTGTGAAGTAACAAATTGGTAACACAATACCAAGAACTAGCACTGCTGTACTAATAATGTTAAATGATAGTGTTCCTGTAAGTCCTGTGATAAGTAAGACTAGTGCAATAATAAGTCCAATTGCAACAAACAAGATTGTATATTTTTTCTTCTCACTCGCTGATAAAGGATTAGTAGCTTTAACACCAATATCACCTAAATTTTTACGGTTGAACAATACATACCATACTAAAGCTAAAGCCATACCAAATGCGGCGATTAAAAAGCCTGTGTGGAAATTCCCGCTATCAACAAATTGGTTTAAGATTAATGGTGAAATAAGTGCACCCATGTTGACAGACATATAAAAAATAACGAACCCAGCATCAATACGTTTATCATTTACTGGATAAAGTCGTCCAACAATGTTAGAAATATTAGGTTTCATTAAACCAGAACCAACTATGATGAAGAACATAGATGTAAATAGACCAGTCATGCCGATCGGTAAACTTAAACAGACATGCCCGATAATAATAAAGACAGCACCATATAAGTTAGCAGCACGTGTCCCAGTAATACGGTCTGCAACCCAGCCACCTAGAACGGATGTCATATAGATTAATGAGCCGTATACGGCCATGATTGATTGAGCAGTACCTTCATCAATGCCTAAACCGCCATCTTTGATTGAAAAGTACATATAAAATAGTAATAACGCACGCATGCCGTAATAGCTGAATCTCTCCCAAAATTCAACGAAAAATAATACACCAAGACCACGTGGATGTCCAAAGAACCCGTGTTGAGGAACATTCGGAACGTCTTGATTTTGGGTGTTATCGTAAGCCAAGTAACATCCCTTCCTTTCTCCCTAAAAAAATGTATAAAAGAAATTTTACGCTTAAACAAAATTAATTTCAACAATATTCTAAAAATAAAAATATTCAAAATATTCAGTTTTTTAATGCGTATAATTAATATATGTTTTTATTTAATTTTAAACAATATGTGATTACGCCTAAGTAAAAACGAAACAATATAGTTACTAGAATGTATGAGTGAATATCATAATAATGGCAGTGGCAATCTGTGGGGAAAATCACTAGTCGGAGACTAAATAGGTTTAGGGAGTGCCCGCGGAAAACTTGCATAAAAAAACTGCCAACAAAGTCAGAGACTTTGTTGGCAGTAAGAACTGACTAACATAAATTAGTCAGTTGTATTAATTAGTGACTAGTAGACACCTTTCATACCACGTTTTACAATTGGCGAAATGAATAATAATAAAATACCAATCACAATCGCAACGATGCCTGAGTACATGAAGTAATCACTTTGATTTATTTTTGTATAAACTACAACGAGTTGTGCATTTAAACCTTGCGCCGTAGCATTACTTAACATCCATAAGCTCATCATACGAGCAGTAAATGTTAATGGTGCAAGTTTAGTAGATGTTGATAAACCTACTGGAGAAATACATAATTCACCGATGGTAATAAGTAAGAAACTTAATACTAACCACAATGGATTAACTAACTCCACACCACTTTGTAGCGGAATAATCATAACAATATAAGATAGACCGGCGATGATTGTACCATAAGCAAACTTATTTACTGTTGGTGGATTGTGTTTACCAAGCTTAACCCATAATGTTGCAAAGACAGGTGCAAGTAAGACGATGAAAATTGGATTTAATGATTGTGCCCATGAAGCTGGGATTGAAAAATCAATTAACCCACCTGTTAATTCAGACATTTCTAATTGTGTTTTTTTATCTGCGAAAGAGGCTAGGATAGTAGATCCTTGCTCTTGAATCATCCAGAATGCTACAGATGCTATGTATAATGGAACATAACTCCATACACGAGATTTTTCGTCTTTCGTTACTTGTTTACTCACTAACATATTCACAACAATATATATTGGTAATACAATGCCTAGGAACGTAATAAGTACACTGAAATTACCTAGTGTTAATGCGTTGTTTAAATGTAAAATAAATAGATAGAGACCAAATAAAATTAATACTATAACAGTGATAAGTGCTACACGTTTAATTTCTGGTTTAGTAAGTGGATTAGGTACGTTTAATCCCGCTAAACCTAAATTCTTTTTACGTTTAACTGCGTACAAAATTAACCCACAAAGCATACCAATAGCAGCAATTAAAAAGCCACCGTGGAAGCCAAAGCGTGTTTGGACGTAACCAGTAAGTAATGGTGAAATCAGAGCCCCTAAATTGATTCCCATATAAAATAATGTAAATGCTGCGTCTCTTCTAACATCATTGCGGTCATATAACTCTCCGACCGTTGTTGAAATATTAGGTTTTAATAATCCTGTTCCAGCGATGATAAAGAGTAATGCAATCATTACAAGTGTGAGATTATTCGGAAGCGATAGTAATATATGTCCAATCATGATGAGGAACCCACCATAGAAAACTGCATGTTGAGTGCCGGTAATACGGTCAGCAATCCAACCTCCAATAATACCAGACATATAAATTAAAGTTCCATAAAGTGCAACAATTTGTAATGCAACAGCTTCATCTAAACCAAAGCCGCCATCAGCAACACTATAGTATAAGTAATAAACTAATATTGCTTTCATACCATAGTAACTGAATCTCTCCCAAAACTCAGTAAAGAATAAAGTGCTTAGTCCTTTAGGATGACCGAAGAAGCCAGTCCGCGGTGTGCTTTCCATAATTTCTTCGTGACTATAATTATTTTTTTTCATAATTTCCCTCCCCATAAATGGTTGAATTTATTCTATACTTTTAATAACGAAAAGACAAGAAAAATTTAAAGCGATAACATTTTATAATGAAGGAATTGTAAATTATAAAAAAAGTTGGGATAGAAATATCTCTGTGGGAAAAGCATTAGCCGAAGACTACAGGCTGAGTCAGTGCCCACGGAAAGCACGCACAGTTAAAAATAAAGAGGACTAATCCAAATTAAGGATTAGTCCTCTTATTTTGAGAATGGGATTCATGTCCCAGTCGCTTTCGGGTTAGTTTAACGATTATCTATTTTTTCTGGATAAAGATCATGATTCATTAGGCGATGTTCTGCCATTGTTGCATATTTAGTATCAGGTCGACCGTAGTTCGTATATGGGTCGATGGAAATACCTCCACGTGGAGTGAATTTGCCCCATACTTCAATATAATGTGGGTCCATTAAATCAATTAAATCATTCATTATAATATTCATACAATCCTCATGGAAATCTCCATGATTTCTAAAGCTAAATAAATATAATTTTAGAGATTTTGATTCTACCATTTTAATGTTAGGTATATAAGAAATATAGATCGTCGCAAAATCAGGCTGTCCTGTAATAGGGCAAAGTGACGTGAATTCCGGACAATTAAATTTAACAAAATAGTCACGTCCAGGGTGTTTATTGTCAAATGATTCTAATACGTCTGGTCTGTAATCAAAGTCATACTTATTATTTTGGTTACCTAATAAGGTAATATCTTGTAATTCATCAGATTTGCGTCCTTCAGTCATAAAAATGTCTCCTTTGTATAACATTTATTTCGTCGTTTGTGATTGATTTTCTTGCGTTGCTTCTATTGGTTGTCGTCTTGCTTTTTCAAACATATAATAACTTGCTGCAATAATTATGACATAACCTAGAGTAGCGTACATATCAGGTGATTCTCCGAATAATACGAAGCCGAAAAAGGCAGTAAAGATGATTGATGCATATGTGAAAATAGATATATCTTTGGCAGGGGCATAACTATAAGCTAGTGTTATACCAATTTGACCAACTGCAGCAGCTAAACCTGCACCGATAAGGTACAATACTTGTAACCAAGACATAGGCTCATAGGTAAACAGTGTGAAAGGTATTAGGGCAACAACAGAGAAGAGTGAAAAATAAAATACAATCGTATAGGGTGCTTCTCTACTACTTAATGCACGTACACACGTGTAAGCACTGGCTGCAAATATGCCAGAGAATAAACCACCTAGTGCAGGGATCATTGCAGAAGAAAATTCAGGTTTTACTACAAATAACATACCAACAATTGCCACAATCATAGCAATGACTTGATATCTTCGTACTTTTTCGTGTAAGAATATTAAACTAAGTAATATCGTCCAAAAAGGGTTTAACTTCATTAATGTATCTGCATCACTTAACAGCATATGATCGATGGCATAAATATTAAGCAAGACACCGATTAGTCCTAAAATAGAACGGGTAATTAATAAAGGTTGACTGCTTAATTTGCCAAAAAGTGGTTGTTTGTATTTATAAATAAAAAATAACGGAATAAATAATGATACTAAGTTTCGAGCAAGAGATTTTTGAAAGACTGGTAAATCTCCAGCTAAACGAAAGAAGACTGACATAAAACTGAAGCCTATAGCGGAAATTAATATCGCTATAATACCTTTTACTTTGGGATTCAATTATATCGCCTCATTTGCAAAATTTTAACGTATTCATATTAGCACAATTTTAATGATAATGTACATAAGTAGTTGCGTTTAATCAAAGAATGTATTATCCTGTAATCGAACACATGTTCTTGTTTTTGTGGGTAAATCTGAAAATAAATTATGTTGTGATTTAATCTGCGTGAAATTCATTAATTTTATTATTGAGCGACGAGGTATGAGAAAACGCACAGTATTAAGAGATTAACATTGTTTCGAAAAAGGCAATTAAAAAGCCTTAAAATTTAATAAAAAAATCTTTTCTCAGAAAAAAGGCAATTTAAACTTGGAATGGTGCCATTTGTTAGTAGTTCGGTGAAATTTTACAAAAGCATTGCCCTTTAAAAGTGACAATTTATTATGTATAATTAAACACATAATATAGTATTAAGAATTACAGACAAACACAATATGTTGTGTTTTTGGTTTGTATATCGCATATATAAAAGCACCACAATTAAGTAATTTAACACCCAGACATATGGTGAAAACATGACAAATTAAGCATTATTACTATTTAAATGTTGATTTACATACAGTGCGATAGCTACTAACAAACACTATATGTTGTGCTTACCTATGGATAGAAGCAAGCGAACATTTATAATTGAATTACAGCTTAGCAATGATTTTAGAAAGTAGGTGGTCCAATGAAGGTCGTGTATTTTTCATTTTCAGGTAATGTGAGACGCTTTATCAAAAAAGCAGAACTTGAAAATACAATGGAATTAACACAGTTAAATTGTTCTGAACGCATAAACGAACCGTATATATTGGTCACTGGGACGATTGGTTTTGGGGAAGTGCCTCAACCAGTACAATCATTTTTAGACACAAATAGTGATTTATTAAAAGCAGTTGCTGCAAGTGGCAACCGCAACTGGGGACAAAATTTTGCGAAAGCAGGCCGTTCTATTGCAGAACGTTTCCAGGTACCGCTTTTGATGAAGTTTGAAGTACAAGGTACATCTAATGATGTGACCGAATTTAAAGATAAGGTGGGGCAATTCTATGAAGACTATGGACGAGAAGAAATACAATCACATTGAATTAAATAATGAAGTTACAAAACGTAAAGATAATGGTTTTTTCAATTTAGAAAAGGATCAAGAGGCTTTAGCCGTTTATTTAGAAGAAATTCACGACAAAACAATATATTTTGATACAGAGCTTGAACGTTTACATTATCTTGTAGATAATGATTTTTATTTTGACGTCTTTGCAAAATATTCAGAAGCAGATTTAATCGAAATTACTGAATTTGCTAAAAGTATCAATTTTACTTTTGCAAGTTACATGTCAGCAAGTAAGTTCTATAAGGATTATGCCTTGAAGACCAATGACAAATCACAGTATTTAGAAGATTATAATCAGCACGTAGCAATTGTGGCTTTATATTTAGCTAATGGTCATAAAGCTACAGCAAAACAATTTATTTCAGCGATGATTGAACAACGCTATCAACCAGCGACTCCAACTTTCTTAAATGCTGGTCGTGCGCGTCGTGGTGAGTTAGTATCATGTTTCTTATTAGAAGTAGACGATAGTTTGAATTCAATTAATTTCATTGATTCCACAGCTAAACAATTAAGTAAAATTGGTGGTGGTGTGGCTATCAACTTATCTAAACTACGTGCACGTGGTGAAGCAATCAAAGGTATTAAAGGTGTAGCTAAAGGTGTCTTACCAGTTGCTAAATCATTAGAAGGTGGATTTGGTTACGCAGACCAACTTGGACAACGTCCAGGCGCAGGTGCTGTATATTTAAATATTTTCCACTATGATGTTGAAGAATTCTTGGATACGAAAAAAGTTAACGCTGATGAAGACTTACGTTTATCAACAATTTCAACTGGTTTAATCGTACCTTCTAAGTTCTTTGACTTGGCTAAAGAAGGTAAAGACTTTTATATGTTTGCACCACACACAATTTACAATGAATACGGTGTGACATTAGATGACATTAACTTAGATGAATATTACGACGATTTAGTAGCGAACCCTAATGTCGATAAAAAGAAAAAAGATGCGCGTGAAATGTTAAATATGATTGCACAAACACAATTACAATCTGGTTATCCGTATTTAATGTTTAAAGATAATGCTAATAAAGTACATGCTAACTCTGATATTGGTCAAATCAAAATGAGTAACCTATGTACTGAAATTTTCCAATTACAAGAAACATCTATTATTAATGATTACGGTACAGAAGATGACATCAAACGTGACATCTCTTGTAATTTAGGTTCCTTAAATATTGTGAACGTAATGGAATCAGGTAAATTTAAAGATTCAGTGCATACAGGTATGGATGCTTTAACTGTAGTTAGTGATGAAGCGGATATTCAAAACGCACCAGGCGTTAAAAAAGCAAATAGTGAGCTACATTCAGTTGGCTTAGGTGTTATGAACCTACACGGCTATTTAGCTAAAAACAAAATTGGTTATGAATCTGAAGAAGCTAAAGATTTTGCAAATATATTCTTTATGATGATGAATTATTATTCTATTGAACGCTCAATGGAAATTGCTAAAGAACGTGGGGAAACTTATAAAGACTTTGAACAGTCAGATTATGCAAATGGTAAATATTTTGAGTTTTATACTTCTCAAACATTTGAGCCACAATACGAAAAAGTTCGTAAGTTATTTGCAGATTTAACTATTCCAACAGCAGAAGACTGGAAAGCTTTACAACAACAAGTTGAAACACACGGTCTATTCCATGCTTATCGTCTTGCGATTGCACCAACACAAAGCATTTCATACGTTCAAAATGCAACTAGCTCAGTAATGCCAATTGTTGATCAAATCGAACGTCGTACGTACGGCAATGCTGAAACGTTTTATCCAATGCCTTTCTTATCACCAGAAACTATGTGGTATTACAAATCAGCATTTAATACAGACCAAATGAAATTGATTGATTTAATTTCTACAATTCAAACTCACGTTGACCAAGGTATTTCGACAATTCTTTATGTTAACTCAGAGATCTCTACACGTGAGTTATCTAGATTATATGTATATGCACATCATAAAGGATTAAAATCACTATATTATACACGTAATAAGTTATTAAGTGTCGAAGAATGTACGAGCTGTGCAATTTAATCGTTAAACGATAAGTCTGTGTGATATAGCAGAGGTTGGTCTAGTACTGACCTCTGCATCTCATTGCATAAATTAAAAATATACACTGGATTGGAGCATCAAATACATGAAAGCAGTCAATTGGAATACACAAGAAGATATGACGAACATGTTTTGGCGACAAAATATTTCACAAATGTGGGTAGAAACGGAATTTAAAGTATCAAAAGATATAGCGAGTTGGAAAACTTTATCAGAAGCAGAAAAAGAAGCCTTTAAGAAAGCTTTAGCTGGTTTAACTGGGCTAGATACACATCAAGCGGATGATGGTATGCCTTTGATTATGTTACATACGACTGATTTACGTAAAAAAGCAGTGTATTCATTTATGGGCATGATGGAGCAAATTCATGCTAAAAGTTATTCACACATCTTTACAACATTGCTACCATCTAGTGAAACAAACTATTTACTAGACCAATGGGTGATTGAAGAACCCCATTTAAAATTTAAATCTGAAAAAATTGTGAGTACTTATCATAAATTATGGGGTAAAGAAGCTTCTATCTATGATCAATATATGGCACGTGTAGCTAGTGTGTTTTTAGAAACATTTCTATTTTATTCTGGTTTCTATTTCCCGCTTTATTTAGCAGGACAAGGTAGAATGACAACTTCTGGAGAAATCATTCGTAAAATTTTATTAGATGAATCTATTCATGGTGTGTTCACTGGTATGGATGCGCAAAGTTTACGTAATGAGTTGTCAGAAAGTGAAAAGCAACAAGCAGATTTAGAAATGTATAAATTGTTAGATGAATTATATAAAAATGAAGTAGCTTATACGCATTCTTTATATGATGAAGTCGGTATCAGTGAAGATGTTTTAAACTATGTCAGATATAACGGCAATAAAGCATTGTCTAACTTAGGATTTGAACCATATTTTGAAGAACGTGAGTTCAATCCAATCATTGAAAATGCACTAGATACATCAACGAAAAATCATGACTTTTTCTCTGTAAAAGGTGATGGCTATACATTGGCACTTAACGTTGAAGCGCTACGAGATGAAGATTTTATTTTTGAAGATTAATAGATCTAATTAATTAAACTATTTGAGCGTTCATTTATGTTAAAGACGCCAAACTTATACTAAAAATATAAAGAGGTTGGGACAATATTGAGTTGCCCCAACCTCTTTTCATATTGGTAGTAGCTGACTGCATTGAAAATGCACTTCAAACCAAGCTTTTTTCAACACTAGTCATCCTTGCCGTGGTGGGACAACGAAATCATTTTTTCAAAATCAGATTTCTGTCCCACTCCATGTTTTATTCGAAACTTTTTTCATATGGGCAGTAGCTGATTGCATTGAAAATGTGCTTTAAACCAAGCTTTTTTC
>NZ_JAFEQJ010000008.1:256591-339440 GCF_016890655.1 Staphylococcus sp. GDY8P72P
TTTCTGTCCCACTCCCTTTATCGATATTATTGAGCGATATAAAGAAATTATTTAAAAAAATTAGTGACAATTTCCAGATACAGGTACTTTGTAAATACTGTAAAAAATACATCTACTCTAAAATTATGTTATAAGCTATTGAAATTATTGATAAAGATGATAAAATTTTAAATATACATATGATAATGATTATCAACATCATTGATTGCAATTATCATTAGATTTTGGGGGAAGAGGTACCATGATATGAAATTTTTACTAAATGGTATGAGCTTAGCGATTATGTTGATATTACTAACAATATTGTCATTGTTTGTTGGTGTTAGTAAAGTTTCCATTACTGATATTTTTCATTTAACGCAAGAACAACGTAATATCATCATCTCTAGTAGAATACCTAGGACAGTCAGCATTATCATCTCAGGAAGTACACTGGCATTATCTGGACTTATTATGCAACAAATGATGCAAAATAAGTTTGTAAGTCCCACAACAGCGGGAACAATGGACTGGGCCAAATTAGGTATCTTAATCTCACTTATTTGGTTCCCACAAGAAAATATTATGATTAAATTGGCATTTGCAGTGCTTCTAAGTGTAGGAGGTACATTTTTATTTGTTAAATTAGTCCAACTGATTCGCTTTAAAGATGTAATTTTTATTCCGTTATTAGGGATTATGTTAGGTGGAATTGTATCCAGTTTTGCTACATTTATTGCCTTGAAAACGAACACCGTACAGAGCATAGGCAACTGGTTAACAGGCAATTTTGCCATTATTACAAGTGGACGCTATGAAATTTTATACTTAAGTATACCTTTGTTAATACTTACATATATATTTGCTAACCATTTTACTATTGCAGGCATGGGCAAAGATTTTAGCAATAATCTAGGTGTCAATTATGACAGAATTATCAATCTAGGACTATTCATTTCAGCTACAATTACAGCTTTAGTAGTTGTAACTGTAGGCACATTACCGTTCTTAGGTTTAATCGTACCTAATATTATCTCTATCTTTCGTGGTGATCATTTAAAAAATGCTTTACCACACACAGCAATGTTAGGCGCTATATTTGTCATGTTTTCAGATATCATTGGTAGATTAATTGTGTATCCTTATGAAATTAATATTGGTTTAACGATAGGGGTCTTTGGCACAATTATCTTTTTAACTCTACTTATGAAAGGAAGACATCATTATGCAAATTAGTGCGAATAAAAAAATAATGATTATGCTTGGTGTGACAGTACTAATTGGTGCATTATATCTAGTTGCAGGCATTGATTTCGAAATATTTCGATATCAATTGTCGAGTAAATTACGAAAATTAGTTTTAATGTTGATTGTAGGTGCTGCCATTGGCGCGTCAGTCGTAGTCTTTCAAGCAGTGACTACTAATAGATTATTAACACCATCAATTATGGGGTTAGATGCAGTTTATCTATTTATCAAAGTATTGCTAGTTTTTGCATTTGGTGTGCAATCTTTCTTAGTGACAAATTTATATGTGAACTTCTTTATTACATTAATTGTTATGATTATATTTTCATTATTGCTATTTCAAGGTGTATTTCGAATTGGCAATGTTTCGGTATATTTTATTTTGCTCATTGGTGTAATATTAGGAACTTTCTTTAGAAGTATTACTAGCTTTTTAGAATTGATTATTAATCCAGAAGACTTTTTAGCAGTCCAAAGTTCAATGTTTGCTAACTTTGATGCTTCTAATGAAAAACTAGTAACAGTAAGTGGTATTTTATTAATCATTTTAATTATTATTGTTGTGATGTTGATACCGTATTTAGATGTTTTACTGTTAGGTAGATCCCAAGCCATTAATTTAGGTGTTTCTTATGAAACGATGACACGTATCCTTATGATTTTAGTAGCTGTATTAGTATCCGTGTCTACAGCATTAGTTGGTCCGATAACATTCTTAGGGTTATTAACTGTGAACTTAGCACATGAGATTATGAAAACTTATGAACACAAGTATATTTTACCGGCAACGATTTGTTTAAGTTGGATTAGTTTATTTTTAGCACAAGGCATAGTCGAAAATTTATTTGAAGCAACGACGCAAGTGAGTATTATCATTGATTTAGTAGGTGGAAGTTACTTTATTTACTTACTAATTAAAAGGAGAAATGCAAATTGATTAGTGTACATAACGTTAATAAAACAATTCAAGATAAACAAATACTAAGCGATATTTCTGTAGATATACAACCAGGACGTTTAACAACTATGATTGGACCCAATGGGGCAGGGAAAAGTACATTGTTATCGGCAATAACACGTATGATTGAACATGATGGTGGCGATATTGCTATTGAAGGTCGTGATATTCATAGTTATAAAAGTAACGATTTAGCAAAAAAACTGTCCATTTTAAAACAAACGAATCATACAGAATTGAATATAACGGTAGAACAACTTGTTAATTTTGGGCGTTTTCCTTATTCGAAAGGGCATTTAAAACAAGAAGATAAAGATCAAGTAGAATATGCCTTAGATTTATTGAAATTACAAGATATACGATATCAATCAATAAAAACACTTTCTGGAGGTCAACGTCAACGCGCATATGTTGCTATGACCATTGCACAAGATACAGAATATATTTTATTAGATGAACCATTAAACAATTTAGATATGAATCACTCTGTTCAAATTATGCAGACGTTACGTCGTTTAACACGTGATTTAAATAAAACGATAGTAGTTGTCATTCATGATATTAACTTTGCTTCATGTTATTCCGACGATATTATTGCCTTAAAAGATGGTGAGTTAGTCAAAGCTGGCACAAAAGATGAAGTTATTCAAGAAGAAGTGTTAAGCACACTATATGATATGGACTTGAGTATAGAAAATATTAGAGGTCAACGTATTTGTATCTATTTCGATGAACTGACAACAGTGAAAGAATATGAAATGGCCTTGTAACAGTTTTTAATTCTTTGAAGGGAGTGATGTAACCATTAAAGCAACAAAGTTTTTTTGGTGTATAAAAGGAAGGAATAATTATTTAATAGGAGGATTTAAGTAACATGAAAAAAATCGCTTTAGTAATCTTAGTAGGTTTAATGTTTTTATTAGTAGCTTGTAGTAATTCAGAAGATCAAAAGAGTTCGGACAGTAAGTCTGATGATAAATCATCAGATAAAACAGTAACTGTTAAAAATAGTTATGAAGCAAGTGGTGAAGAACGCGATGGTAGTGATGCAGAAAAAGTAAATGATACAGTGAAAGTGCCAGTAAATCCGAAAAATGCTGTAGTCTTTGATTACGGTGCATTAGATACTATGAAAGAACTAGGACTAAAAGATAAAGTTAAAGCTGTACCAAAAGGTGAAGATGGAGAATCATTACCTGATTTCTTAAGTGATTTTAAAGATAAAAAATATCTTAATACTGGAAGTTTGAAAGAAGTTAATTTTGATAAAGTTGCAGCAGCAAAACCTGAAGTAGTCTTTATTTCTGGTAGAACAGCTAATCAAAAAATTCTAGATGAACTTGAAAAAGCAGCTCCAGATGCAAAAGTAGTTTACATAGGTGCTGATGAAGAAAATTCAGCAAAATCAATGAAGAAAAACACTGAAATCTTAGGTAAAATATACGAAAAAGAAGATAAAGCCAAAGAATTGAACAAAGAATTCGATGATAAAGTTGCAAGCATTAAAGATAAAACAAAAGAATTCAAAGATCAAACAGCAGCATTCTTGTTAGTGAATGAAGGAGAATTATCAACTTTTGGTGCTAATGAACGTTTCGGTTCAATGATCTTTAATACTATGGGCTTTAAACCAGTCGATGAAAGTATTAAAAATAGTCAACATGGTCAAAACATTACAAATGAATATCTTGTAGAGAAAAACCCTGATATGATTTTTGCCATGGATAGAGGACAAGCTATTGGTGGTAAATCAACAGCGAAAAAAGCACTAGGTAATGATGTCATTAAAGATGTCGATGCAGTTAAAAATGACAAAGTTTATGAATTAGACCCTAAATTGTGGTATTTTGCTAGTGGTTCAACAACAACTTCTGTAAAACAAATTGAAGAAGTAGAAAAAGCTATAGATAAAAATTAATTACTCTACCGTGGGGGTTCAATAATTAATGATTAAACTAAACCGAATGACTTATGGCGTTGAAACGTTCATAAGGCATTCGGTTTTTTAATTTCGATTGAAGGTAAAGTGCCATTGACTGATAGAACTAAAAGTGGAAAAGTGAATAAGCCGTTGTTTAATAGAGACTAAATGAATTTTATAGTTATGGTTCAATATTATAAACGTTCATTCATATACTACTCCCAGTTGGCTAGCACGTGACTAAAATGTTATCAATGATTCAAATAAACTACAAAGGTCTATATAAACAAAGAAAACGTCAATTTCTATTTGAATAAAATAGAAATTGACGCTTTTATTTAACTAAAGTTATTTATATCTCAATTCGTTAAATTAATTAAACTGAAAAATAGTGATGATAATGAAATTTACATCTATTATTAAAATGTGCATCACAAGAAGGACAAGTTTCGGTCATCATATATTCGTTAATAGTCAACTCGTGGTGACAGACACCACAAAGTATAGCCCGCTCATTAAACTGATCTGTTGACCATCGTTGAATATTATGAGATTCATGTTCATTGTGACATTTGAAGCACGGATAGTATTTATTGCAACATTTAAACTTGATGGCAATAATGTCTAATGGTGTTTGGTAATGCGTACAACGTGATTCGTCGTCAACGAGTGAACCGTATAGTTTAGTCATATTAAATACTCCTATTGTTTTGAAGGATACTCTCCGATAATGCGAACTTCAGGATGTAAATCAATTTCAAATTTGTCTTTTACTACTTGTTGGACATAGTGTATTAGATCTTCATAATCTGTTGCTGTTCCGTTATCAACATTTACCATAAAACCAGCATGCTTTGTAGAGACTTCTACACCGCCAATACGATGGCCTTGTAACTCACTATCTTGGATTAATTTACCAGCAAAGTGACCTGGTGGTCTTTGGAAAACACTACCACAAGAAGGGTACTCTAAAGGTTGCTTAGTTTCACGACGTTCTGTTAAATCATCCATTTTAGTTTGGATTTCGTGCTGATTACCAGGCGTTAATGAAAATGAAGCTTCGAGAACTACTAAATGTTGTTTCTGAACAATACTATTTCGGTAATCTAATTCTAATTCTTGGTTAGTTAATTGGATTAAGTCACCTTGTTCGTTAACACATAGGGCATAGTCGATACAATCTTTGACTTCGCCACCATAAGCGCCAGCGTTCATAAAAACAGCGCCACCAATTGAGCCGGGAATGCCACAAGCAAATTCTAAGCCAGTCAAGGCATAATCTCTAGCTTTACGTGAGACATCGATGATTGCAGCACCGCTACCAGTAATAATGACGTTGTCGGAAACTTCAATATGATCGAGTGATAATAAACTAATGACGATACCTCTAATACCACCTTCACGGATAATTATATTAGAGCCATTGCCTAAATAAGTAATCGGAATTTCATGGTGATTGGCAAATTTTACAATAGCTTGAACGTGTTCATATTTTGTCGGTGATAGATAATAGTCAGCTTGTCCGCCAGTTTCAGTGTAAGTATAACGTTTAAGAGGTTCATCCACTTTGATAATATTTGATGGAACAATTGCTTCTAACGCTTTTAAGATGTCTTCTTTATGCAAGTGTAGTACATCCTTTCTTCTTGAATTCATTTTTTATTATATCAAGTATTTCCATAATTTGCTAAATAGTCTAATACAAATATACAATGATTTATAATAGCGCATAGCATTGTATTAGTATAGGTATATTTATAATTGTTGATATAAGTGTGCAAATATTTGTTGTTTACCATTTTCATAATCTCGAATGGTATGAGTTGTTTGAGTTAATTCTAATTTCTGTTGCTCAAACTGTTGGATAATATATTGATTATGTTCGAGTGCATCATCCATAGCTAAGTATTGATTGTATAGGTCGCTATCTCTTTGGATAATGTGTAGTCTAGTCTGTTGTTTTAAATCAATTAAATTATTGAATTGGGCCATGACTACTTTTTTCTTATAATGATGATGAAGGCGATAAAAATTTTCATAATTTAAACGTTTTTCATCTAAAGCAGTAATATCATGCAAATTATTAACACCTACGAGAATATCTAATATTGGTTCTGTTTGATAGTTGAAATGACGTGTACCACCAATGTGATAAGTCGTTTTTACTGGGGTGTCTAATAGTTGTTTCAGTGTACGTGCAATATGATTATAACATTGGTGATAAGTTGCTTCACTATCGGAAATAATAAAGGGTTGGACTGTACTGTACATACTACATCTATGCTCCTTAAAATAATTGTGATTTAAAAAGTCTGAATTAATATATCATATATCATTTTCAATATAAATATCTTTATGTATAATACGTTATGATAAGGAGTGCAGAAATGAAAAAAATATTATATCTTGTATTGTTATGCTGCATTGTTTTTTCCTTAGCGGCATGTGGCAATAAAGAAGATTCAAGCATTAAAGATTTTGAATCAACCTTAAAGCTATCACAAAATAAAGGCCATGCATTAAAAACAACGGTTGATGAACTGAACATTGAACAATTAGATGAGTTAAGTAATAAAGAAACAACTGATAAAAATAAACGTGAAATTAATCAACTACAAAATGATATTAATAATAAACTTGTGCCGAAAATGACTGCTTATGAAGATTCTATTAAAAATATCAAAGCTTCATCTGAACAGGCAAAATCATTAAAAAAATCATATCGTAAAACGGTTGAACAACAAATAAATGCGTTAAAAGAGTTACAAACTTTTGTTAGTCTATGTAATCAATCTATTAAAGCAAATGAAGATATTTTAGATTATACAAGGTTATTTGAAAAAAATCGTTCTAAAGTAGAAAAAAATATGGATAATGCCTCCGCTGCTGGAAGTACTACTGAGGTACATATTCTCACTAAAAAATTGGAATCAAATAGTCGTGAGCTGAAAGCAACAGCTCAAAAAAATGTTGATACAAATAATGATAAAGAAGCTAAAGCACAAATTGAAAATGACATTATGCCTTTGATAGAAAGTCAAATTAAAGATTTAAATCAAACAACAATTAGCGATAGTAATGTGAATGCAGCACGTAAAAATACTATAGAAATGTATTTTAGTTTGCAAAATTATTATGAAACACGAAAAGAAACGATTACTATAGGTGAGAAACTCGATAAAATTGACTATAACAAATTACCTAAAAATGGGAAGGATTTAGAACAATACGAAAAACCATTTGAGCAAGAGCTTAAAGAAGTTGAGTAGGGTGCAATTAAATAATTCCCCAAGATTAATAAAACGATTTTCGAATAAGTGGTTAACAATAAAAAGTTATTTGTGTATAATGGGAACCATTGATAAGAATATTATCGAGTCGCTTACACCTAGAAATTAACTAGGGTGTGTGTTAAATACTTTTAGAGGTGAATAGAATGGCTATAAAGCTGAGTTCGATTGACCAGTTTGAACAAGTTTTAAATGAAAATAAATATGTATTTGTATTTAAACATAGTGAAACATGTCCAATTTCGGCAAATGCATATGATCAATTCAACAAATTTTTATATGAGAGGGACATGGATGGTTATTATTTAGTAGTTCAACAAGAACGCAAACTATCCGATTATATTGAAGACAAAACTAATATAAAACATGAATCACCACAAGCATTTTATTTTGTGGACGGTAAAGCAATATGGAATGCAAGTCATAATGATATTAATGTTTCATCATTAGCGACAGCAGAAGAATAACAATTAAATAGATAACAGGGCGCTGGTTATGTACACAAAAAGATTTGTCGATAACAAGCGCCCTTTTAATGTGAAATATTTCTGTAAGGCATGTATAATGTAACAATGAATGTTAATGTAGAATGCTACATAAAATCTAAACGCTTAAATATTGCGATACATGTATGATTGTGGAATGTAAGATGTTTTGGGAATGTTTGAAGGTAATAATAATCATACTGCATATTTAAATGAGTATTAATTTATGAGGTGACAAGAAATGAAAGTATTAGTTGCTATGGATGAATTTAATGGAATAATCTCTAGTTATCAAGCTAATAGATATGTTGAAGAAGCTGTCGCAAGTAAAATACAATCCGCAGACATAGTTCAAGTGCCGTTATTTAATGGTCGCCATGAGTTGATGGATTCGGTATTTTTATGGCAGTCAGGTACTAAATATAAAGTGATGGCACATGATGCGGTAATGAATCCAGTTGAAGCAATATATGGTATTACAGAAAGTAATATGACCGTCATCGAAGGAAATTTGTTTTTAAAAGGTGAAGGTGATATCACGCATTGCTCAAGTTATGGTTTGGGAGAAGTAATGTACGATGCATTAGAAAATCAAGCAAAACATCTAGTCATATCATTAGGTGGTATTGATAGTTTCGACGGCGGTGCAGGTATGCTACAAGCTTTAGGAGCTAAGTTTTATGATGATGAAGGTGAAGAAGTTGATACAAGACAAGGAAGTCGTGTATTAAAATTTATACGAACTGTTGATTTTAAAGGCTTGCATCCGCGTTTACAAGAAGTGCGATTACAATTGATGTCAGATTTTGATAGTAAACTTTATGGTAAGCATAGTGAAATTATGCAAATTTATAAAAATAAACAAGTGACATATACAGAAGCGGTGGAGATTGATAACCTCATTTGGTATTTTAGTGAAATTGTGAAAAATGAAGTTCAACAATCTTTAGGACTCATTGAACGTGGAGGTGCTGGGGGTGGCATAGCCGCAGTCCTACATCAATTATATCAAGCAGAAATTTTAACTAGTCATGAACTTGTCGATCAAATAACCCATTTGGAATCATTAATTCAACAAGCAGATTTAATCATCTTTGGTGAAGGGGTAAATGAAGAGGATCAAATTTTAGAAACAACTACGATACGTATAGCTGAATTAAGCACAAAATATGATAAACCAGCAATTGCTATTTGTGCTACAAGTGATAAATTTGACCAATTTGAATCCTTAGGTGTTACCGCTATGTTTAACACATTTATTGAAATGCCAGAAAGCTTTACTGACTTTAAAATGGGCATTCAAATTAGACATTATACTGTCCAAGCGCTTAAACTATTACAGCGAGCATTTGATTAAATTTATATAAAGCAATCGCCAATGTCAGTGTTCTAAGAACCTCGGCATTGGCGATTTTTATGTTAGTTATTAATTTTCTTCATAATAGTGAACGACTTCTTGAGCGATATTAACGACTACATGTACAGCTTGTTCCATAACATCAATTGAAGCGTATTCGAAAGGTCCATGGAAATTTGCACAACCTGTAAAAATATTTGGCGTAGGTAAACCTTTGAAGGATAGTTGAGATCCGTCTGTGCCGCCTCGAATAGGGTCTGTATTTGGTACTATGTCTAAGTTGTTAAAAGCACGTTTAGCGATCTCTATTACATGTGGATTTTGGTTTATTTGCTCGCCCATATTATAATATTGATCATTAATAGTGACCGTAATCGGATCATCTTCATAATGGTCATTAATCGTCTCTTTAAGTTCAATCATATGTTTTTTTCGCACATCGAAATTTTTACTATCATGGTCACGAATAATATAATGTAAAGATGCTTTTTCAACATCACCATTAAATTGCATTAAATGATAAAAGCCTTCATAACCCTCTGTGCGTTCTGGCACTTCATTTTGCGGTAATAGCGAATGATATTGGTGTCCAAGAGACAGTGCATTAATCATCGCATTTTTAGCTGAACCAGGGTGGACATTAACGCCGTATGCAGTGACAATCGCTTCAGCTGCATTAAAGCTTTCATATTGTAATTCTCCTAATTCGCTACCGTCCATAGTAAAAGCAAATGCCGCATTAAAACGATCGACATCAAATTTATGTGGGCCACGGCCAATTTCTTCGTCCGGCGTAAATCCTACACGAATAGGGCCATGTTTAATCTCTGGATGGTCAATTAAATACTTGAGTGCTTCCATAATTTCTACTACGCCAGCTTTGTCATCTGCACCTAATAACGATGTACCGTCAGTAATCATTAATGTATGACCTTCAACATTTTTCATAGCAGGGAAGGTTTCTTGGCTTAATACCCGATTTGTATCTCCCAATTTAATCGGTGTACCATCATATTCTTGGATAATTTGAGGATTAACATTTGTGGCATTGAAATCTGGTGACGTATCGACATGTGCTAAGAAACCGACAGTAGGTAACTCATATGAAACATTGCTGTCGAGTGTTGCAAATAAGTAACCATTGTCATCTACATCTGTAGTTAAGCCAAACGCTTGTAATTCGCTTTCCAGCACGCGCAATAAGTCCCATTGTTTTGCTGTTGACGGTGTTGTTGTGGACTCTGGGTCTGACTGTGTGTCTATTGTGACATATCGCGTTAATCGTTCAATAATTTGTGATTTCATGTAAAACACCCCTTAAGCTCTGTTGTTTATATCATAAGATTTCTTATATGTTTTGCCTTTCATTTTACCATAATATTGTTTAATACGCGTATAGAGAAAATACAATATTTCAGCACATAAAATTCCAAAAGCGATAGCTCCTGATATTAAAGTAACTTCTAAAAAGGTATTTACAGCATGTGTATATTGATTGGTAACGAGTAGGCGTGTTGCTTCATACGCAAGACCTCCGGGGACCAAAGGGATAATACCTGGAACGATAAAGATAATAACCGGTCGTTTATAGTGACGACTCATAGTGTGACTCATAATACCTAAGATGAGGCTACCAAGAAATGCAGCCATAACTTTACCTAAATCCATATCTACTGTAAATTTATAAATTGTCCAGCCCATCGCACCTACAAAACCACAGGCAAATAGGAGACGTCGAGGTGCATTGAAAATAATAGAAAATAGTGTGGTAGCAATAAAACTAATAGCAAATTGTGCTAAGTAATATAGCAATATCATGACTGTCACCTCCTAAAATAAAAGTAAGACTATAGCAACACCAGCTCCGATGGCGAAAGCTGTAATTGCTGCTTCGACACCACGTGACATACCTGCAAGCAATTCACCAGCAAGTAAATCACGTATTGCGTTGGTGATTAATATACCAGGTACTAAAGGCATAACACCGGCAATAGTTATAGTATCCTGATTGATTGCTAATCCGAGTTTAGTACTAATAGCTGCAATACTTATTACCACTGCAGCACTAATAAATTCTGAAAAGAACTTGATTTGTATAAAACGTTGGACAAAATCAAAAGTTAAAAAGGCGCCGGCTCCTGCTAAAACTGCAAAGATAAAGTCATGTGCAACGCCACCGAACATGAATAAGAAAAAACCACAGGCAACCATCGCAGCAATAAATTGTGTTACAAATGAGTATTGTAACGAGGCGTGGTGTAGTTGAAACAATTCCTCTTTGGCTTCATCTATTGTAAGTTCATTATTCGAAATTTTTCGAGATAAACTATTAGTTAAAGCAATTTTTTCTAAATCTGTCGTACGTTCTCGAATACGTATTAAGCGAGTATTGGTACGATCGTTTAAAGAAAAGATAATTGCTGTTGAAGTTACAAAACTATATGTATCATCTAGGCCATAACTTGCTGCCATACGATTCATTGTATCTTCAACACGATATGTTTCAGCACCACTTTCAAGTAAAATTCTACCTGCAATGAGTACTAAATCAATCACTTTATTTTCATCAATAATTGTGATTGAGTCAGACATTGTCGCCACCTCCAAATAATGTGTTGAACAATTGAAAGTTTACAGTCTCTTTGTACAACTTTCAATAGTTAATGTGGTTAGTCATATAGATTTAATATTATATTTGACAATATATAAAAACAATCCGTAAATTTTATAATTACGGATTGTTTATACATTAAATAATTAAAGTTTAATGATTGGGTTGAACATAACTTGATTTCGGCCTTCTTGTTTAGCTACATGCAACATATCATCTGCATCTTTAAAGACTTTACGTTGTGACTTATAATCATCTTGTGTTAAGAAACCAACACCAATAGATACAGATAATTTTATTACTTCTTTATTTGGCAAGTGGAATGATGATTGCTCTACACCATTGCGTATAGCTTCACTTAACTTAACGCATTGATCTAAACTATAATCTCTCAGTACGATTGAAAATTCTTCGCCACCATTGCGGTAAATATTGAAATGTGTTGGAACGTAATTAATAAGTAACTGTGACATTTGTCTTAACACTGCATCGCCAGCTTGATGAGAGTATTGGTCATTCACATCTTTAAACCCATCAATATCAATAAGTAACAGTCCCAAGCTTTCTTGATGTTGCTCCGCTTCACGTGAAACTTTATTCAGATGACGATCAAATTCTTTTACGTTTCCAAGTCCGGTTAGATAATCGATACTGTCTTCATTTTCATAGCGGTTAACTAACGAAAAGAAATGCCAAATATCAACAAAGGTAACTGATGAAGTAATAGTTAATACAAAGGATATAGGAATTAAGAATAAGACTTCCATCCAATCGACATATGGGCTTATAAGTGCTAACATTGCATAAATGATTAGACTAATTGTGTTTAATATCTGGATAGAAACAATGTCGCTTTGTTTTAAAAATGGGCCGATCATACTGACAATAATTGCAATTACAAGTAAGATAACCCCATTTATAATAGAGTGGTCAAATATAAAAATGCTTACTAAGGAAACAATAATTGCAGCTAGTACAGTATATATTAAGTTGGTATACCTACCTATGAAGAGTAACGGTATAAACGTTAATTCAATGATATATGCATCAAATAATGGGATAGGGTAGGCAGACAGTAATAAAGCAACAATTGTCATTAATACTGTAACGTAAGCTTTGGAAAATATCATGATTCTATTTTCTGAGTATTGTAAACGGTGAAATAAATAGATACCGGCTACAGTAACAGAAATATTATATATTATTGCTTCAAACATTTTATTAAACGCTCCTTTAAAATAACACTTTGTCATTGTAAGTGAAAACTTACAATTTGTCATCATCATTTCTATACAAATTCACAAAAAACCCGTTTTTTAATGTTAAAATGAACTAGCGAATGATATTATAATAAAATGAATAAACATTCGAGAAATCTGATAAAAAGGTTTTGTTAATATTATACTTATTTCGATTTGTAATCTTAAATAGTTTTAAGGTATGATTACTAAAGTAAATATTAAACGTAAATTAAATGTATACACTTGTTATGTATATTAAATTATTATACAGTAATAAGCATTATACAACTGTTATAAATAGGACATACAGATGTTGGATTCAGAGTGAAATTACAACATTTAGAATTAAATTAATGAAGGTGAACTGATGTATACATTATTATTAATCATTTTTTCAATGATAGTCAGTTTAATACTTACACCAATAATAATCAAAATTTCACATAAAATGGGGATTGTTGATAAACCAAACTTCAGAAAAGTGCACACGAAACCTGTTTCTGTGTTAGGTGGTACTGTCATATTGTTTTCGTTTTTACTTGGCATATGGTTGGGTCACCCAATTGAAACTGAAGTTAAGCCTCTAGTGATTGGCGCTGTAATAATGTATCTTGTTGGATTAGTCGATGATATTTATGACTTGAAACCCGTAATTAAATTACTTGGTCAAATTATTGCAGCATTAGTCGTTGTTTATTATGGTATAACTATTGATTTTATATCGCTACCCATAGGTCCTACAATTCATTTTGGTGTTTTAGGTATTCCTATTACTGTAATTTGGATTGTAGCTATTACAAATGCAATTAATTTAATAGATGGTTTGGACGGTTTAGCATCAGGCGTATCTGCCATAGCATTAGCAACAATCGGTTTTATAGCTATACTTCAAGCGAATGTGTTAATTATTATGATATGTAGCGTCCTGATAGGTGCTTTATTAGGCTTTTTATGCTTTAATTTTCACCCTGCTAAAATATTTTTAGGTGACAGTGGTGCACTTTTAATTGGCTTTATTGTTGGCTTTTTATCATTACTTGGGTTTAAAAATATTACATTCGTTTCGTTATTCTTCCCAATTGTTATTTTAGCGGTACCGTTTATCGATACGCTATTTGCAATGATACGTCGTGTGAAAAAAGGTCAACATATTATGCAAGCAGATAAGTCGCACCTACATCACAAACTGCTAGAACTAGGTTATTCACATAGACAAACTGTAACCTTAATTTATTCCATCGCACTATTATTTAGTTTATCCAGTATTATTTTGTATTTATCACAACCATGGGGCGTTGTAATGATGTTAATCTTAATAGTTGTTACGATTGAACTAATTGTGGAATTTACTGGCTTAATTGATGATGACTATAGACCGATATTGAAACTGATTGAAAAGAAAGATCACAACGAAAAATAGCATAATAAAAAGAGTTCTGAGACTAAATGATTGCTCGACCTATGTATTCTTACTTAGTTTAGATTACGTAGCCCAAGTTAATGATTTAATCTCAGAATTTTTTAGTTATGTGGTTATATCAAATGGTAGGTGTTTAACCTCACCTTCGATTAAATCGAATTTGCCAGCAGTCGTGCGATTTAAGAATGCTAAAAATGCGTCATATTCTGTGGCAACAACGTCAATGCTATAACTTACTTTATCAGTATATTGCGTATCACGTAACAGAAATGAAGTAGAAGCTAGTTCATATTCAAATTTACCAGTTAAATCATAATTAATCGCAACTGTAACAGGGACTGCCTCTTTTAGCGCTACGCGGCCGATATCATAAATTACATCTCGTACTGCGCCACTATATGCACGAATCAGTCCGCCTCCACCTAATTTGATACCTCCAAAATAACGTGTTACTACGACACAGACATTATGAGTCTCTAATTTTTTAAGTATATCCAACATAGGAACACCAGCCGTACCACTTGGTTCACCATCATCATTTGCTTTTTGGATATTCATTTGATTACCTATCGTATAAGCTGAACAATTATGAGTTGCCTCTTTATGTTCTTGTTTAACCTCAGCTATGAATGACTTTGCTTCGTCTTCATCCGCTACTGGTTTAATATGGGCTATAAATCTAGATTTATTTATAACATTTTCGATTTGATGTTCAGCTTTTATCGTAATAATTGGTTCTTCCATGTATGATTCCACCTCTATTTTTGACGCTCTAAATTTGGAAATTCTAATCTTTATACCACTAGAATGCTATAAAGGTAGTAGAATTACAAAAGCTAAATGTGTTACTTTCTATTATACTATAATACAAACAACAGTTATAATTACATAAAGGAATTTTCTTTTGTTAGAAATTACGGTATGATAAATGTGAGTATAATTGAGGAGGATTATGATGAAGATTGCTGTCTTGACAGATTCCACAAGCTATCTATCTCAATCAATGATTGATAAATATAATATTAAAGTAGCTCCGTTAAGTGTAACTTTTGATAATGGTGATAATTTTATTGAAAACGAAACTATTTTTGCACCTGAATTTTATGAACGAATGAAAACATCTAAAACGATACCAACAACGAGTCAACCTGCGATAGGTGTCTATTTAGAATTGTATGAAGCCTTGCGTGAAGAAGGGTATACTGATGTTGTTGCTGTAATGATGTCATCAGGAATTAGTGGTAGTTATCAAACTGCAACACAAGCCGCTGAAATGGTTGAAGGTATTAAGGTGCATACGTTTGATTCCAAATTAGCTGCAATGGTTGAAGGTGCTTATGTATTAAGAGCAATAGAATTAATTAAGCTAGATTATAAACCTGAAGCTATTATTGCTGATTTAGAAAATATGCGTGAGCAAACTGGAGCAGTTTTAATGGTAGATGATTTAAAAAATTTACAAAAAAGTGGACGTATCACGGGTGCTCAAGCATGGATTGGTACAATGTTAAAAATGAAGCCTGTACTAAAATTCGAAGATGGTAAAATTTTACCAGAAGAGAAAGTACGTACCAAAAAGCGTGCTTTAAAGGCGTTAGAACAAAAAGTATTGGACCAAGTTAATGGACTTGAAGAATTTACACTATTTATTATTGGTGGAGATAAAAAAGAAGATTCAAAATGGCTTTACGAAGATTTAAAAGCGGCGCATCCAGATTATAATATTATTTTTTCTGAATTTGGGCCGGTAATCGCAGCGCATTTAGGTTCTGGCGGTATAGGTTTAGGATATACTTGCCGTACAATTACAGAAAAATAAATATAAGACGTTATTAGAGACTAGAACAATATGAGGGTGTTACAGTAGTTAACATTTAATATGGCTCTAGTCTTTTTTGAGGTGATGAACAATCAAACTATATGGTAGGTTAGTTACCAATCATGCTTTGCTGACAACTGAAAAGGTGATTTATTGTGGGCCAGGCATTACGCAAGAACGAAGTGTAACGACTTGTTTGCAGTGCGGTTCTATCTATAGACGTCACATTCACAGTTATTACTCACCACTATTACAACGTGATATATTATATTGTCGCTATTGCCTCCAATTAGGACGTATGGATAGTCTGTCGGATGTTTATATAACACAAACATATAATGTAGCTACATCTGCAGAATTTAATATACCTTTTAAGTTATCTCCACAACAACATTATGGTGCAACAGCGTTATTAGAAGCTGTTAAGTCAAGGCAAGATCAACTGTTACACGCTGTGACTGGAGCGGGTAAAACAGAAATGATGTTTCCAGCATTGCAATATGCAAGGCAACAAGGACTAAATGTTGCAGTAGTATCACCACGCACTGACGTAGTTATAGAGCTTACTCTGAGGTTACGAGCAGCATTTCAACAAGAATGCATAGATGTACTGTATCGAGGGCAACCTCAACGATTTAATGGTCATTTTGTTATTGCTACTGTGCATCAATTGCTACGTTTTAAACAGCATTTTCAACTAGTTATTGTAGATGAGGTAGATGCGTTTCCACTAGCAATGGATAGAGTATTGCAACATTCAATAACGTTAGCATCGACACACGACCGATGTCATATTTATATGACTGCAACGCCTCCCAAATCACTTTTAAGACAATTTAAAGCTTCGAATATAATTACATTACCTGCACGTTTTCATCGACAACCATTACCGATACCACAATTTCAATATTTTAAATTGACACCACAACGACCGCAAACCAACCTTGTACGACTACTATGTCGACAACAAGCAGCGGGGAGAATAACACTTGTATTTGTTCATAGTATTAAGCTATTAAGACAGTTAGAGCATACGTATCAAAAGGTGCTAGTACAGTCAGCATTTGTGTCGAGTGACGATGCACTACGCATGACCAAAGTACAAGAATTGAGAGCAGGGAAATATGTTAGCGTGTTTACTACTACTATCTTAGAAAGAGGGTTTACACTAGCTAAGTTAGACGTTGTTGTATTAAATAGCCACACTTTTACACAGCATGTATTAATTCAAATGTCAGGACGTGTAGGACGTAAAACTGAAGCTCCTACAGGTAATGTTTGGTTTTATCATCAAGGAATATCTACACAGATGTTAAAAGCAAAGCACGCGCTAAAACGAATGAATCGCATAGCACAACAACGGGGATGGATTGATGGTTAATTGTCTATGGTGTGATGCGCAAATTAATGAGGCGTTAACGATTACAAACTTTTACGCCCGTCCTGTACTAATATGTGAGGCGTGTGACGATGCTTTGCAACAATGTAAAATTCAGACAAAAGCGTGTTGTACTACTTGTTTAAAACCAATATCAGATAATCAAAGCCAATGTATGGATTGTGCTATGTTGGCTAAGCGCTATCAACGCATCAATCAACTATATTGTAATTTTCAGTACAAAGGAATGATGAAAGCAGTGTTACAACAATACAAATTCAACAGAGATTACGTACTTTGTACATTGATAGCACGATATATACAGTTACCGCGTATGCATTATGACTATATTATCCCGATTCCTTCTCATAGCTCTAGAGATCGTTGGCGGACATTTAATCCAGTGACTGCAGTGTTAGCATGTATGCATGTTAAATATACTAACTGTTTAACAATGCAGTATGATCGTAAACAATCATCTTTAACCAAACGTCAACGTTTAAGTCAGCCTAATCCATTTATAATTACAGCAGATTTGGACTTTACTAATAAAAATATTTTGTTAGTAGATGACATCTATACTACTGGAATTACTGTTCATCAAGCAGCATGTAAATTTTTTGTAAGAAAAATCAGAAAATTCGATGTCTTTACATTTGCACGCTAACGTAAACGTGGTATTATGAGAGTAAGCAACATTACCAATATAGAGGTTTTAAAGGAGTCGATTACTATGTTTAGATTTGAAATTCACGGAGAGAACCTCACTATTACAGATGCAATCCGTAACTATATTGAGGATAAAATTGGTAAACTCGAACGTTACTTTAACAATGTTCCAAACGCTATCGCACATGTTAAAGTCAAAACGTATCAAAACTCAGCTACTAAAATTGAAGTAACAATTCCATTAAAAAATGTAACATTAAGAGCTGAAGAAAGACATGACGACTTATATGCGGGTATAGATTTAATTAATAATAAACTTGAACGTCAAGTAAGAAAATATAAAACTCGTGTGAATCGTAAAAGTAGAGACAAAGGGGATCAAGAAGTTTTTGCTGAAATTGTAGAAGATAATAAAGCAGATGCTTTAGATGATACAAGTCAGGAAAATGACTTCGAAATTATTCGTTCTAAACAATTTAGCTTAAAGCCAATGGATTCTGAAGAAGCGGTGTTGCAGATGGATTTATTGGGTCATGATTTCTTTATTTTTACAGATCGTGAAACTGACGGAACAAGTATTGTTTATAAACGTAAAGATGGAAAATATGGTTTAATAGAAACAACAGAACAATAACTAACTATAAGTGTTGAAGCGTTCATGATTAAGTTAAATCGTGGACGCTTCTTTTATGTTATGTTAGTATGAAATAATTTGATAGCACAAAGA
Organism: Staphylococcus sp. GDY8P72P; assembly: GCF_016890655.1. Lineage (NCBI taxonomy): Bacteria > Bacillati > Bacillota > Bacilli > Caryophanales > Staphylococcaceae > Staphylococcus > Staphylococcus sp. GDY8P72P. Next base: position 275,695 of record NZ_JAFEQJ010000008.1, read on the forward strand.
CTAAGTTGTGCTAGGATAAGCGAGTTATTATATAGAACAGTATGAAATGTAAAGTATATTAACAACAGCAAAGGAAATGTAAATATATTTATAACAATAATCCTATAAGTGTAATTTTAAGCTAATTAATGGTATTATAAATTGTTGTAAGTAATAGAGTTATTAAGCTAAAGGAGCGAACAGAATGGGTTTTTTATCAAAGATAGCTGATGGTAATAATAAAGAAGTAAAGCGCCTTGGTAAATTAGCAGACAAAGTTCTCAAGTTAGAAAAGGACATGTCTATATTAACTGATGAAGAAATAAAAGAAAAAACAAAATCGTTTCAAGATAAAGTACAGGCAGAAGAAGATGTACAGAAGCAAAATAAAATATTAGACGAGATTTTACCAGAAGCTTTTGCCTTAGTAAGAGAAGGTTCAAAACGTGTCTATAATATGATACCGTACCGTGTTCAAATTATGGGTGGTTTAGCAATCCATAAAGGTGATATTGCTGAAATGCGTACAGGTGAAGGTAAAACGTTAACCGCTACAATGCCGACATATTTAAATGCCTTAGCAGGTCGTGGTGTTCATGTTATTACAGTCAATGAATACTTAGCGAGCAGTCAAAGTGAAGAAATGGCAGAACTATATAATTTCTTAGGGTTGTCAGTAGGCGTAAATTTAAACAGCAAAACAACAGCTGAAAAACGAGAAGCATACGCATGTGATATCACTTATAGTACGAATAATGAATTAGGATTTGACTATTTGCGTGATAATATGGTGAATTATGCTGAAGAACGCGTTATGCGTCCACTACATTACGCTATTATTGACGAAGTCGATTCTATTTTAATTGATGAAGCACGTACACCATTGATTATTTCAGGAGAAGCTGAAAAATCAACGTCATTATATACACAAACAAACGTCTTTGCGAAGATGTTAAAAAGTGAAGATGACTTTAATTATGATGAAAAAACTAAAGCAGTGCAATTAACAGAACAAGGTATTGATAAAGCAGAACGTATGTTTAAAATCGATAACCTTTATGACGTTAAGAATGTTGATATTATTAGTCACATTAATACTGCTTTACGTGCACACGTGACACTTCAACGCGATGTTGATTATATGGTCAATAATGGAGAAGTATTAATTGTCGACCAATTTACTGGTCGTACGATGCCTGGACGTAGATTCTCTGAAGGCTTACATCAAGCGATTGAAGCTAAAGAAGGCGTTAAAATTCAAAATGAATCTAAAACTATGGCGTCAATTACTTTCCAAAACTACTTCCGTATGTATAATAAATTAGCTGGTATGACCGGAACAGCTAAAACGGAAGAAGAAGAATTTCGTAACATTTACAATATGACAGTGACACAAATTCCAACGAATAAACCTGTACAACGTGTCGATAAACCTGACTTAATTTACATTAGTCAAAAAGGTAAGTTTGATGCAGTTGTAGATGATGTCATTGACAAACATAAACAAGGACAACCTGTATTGCTAGGTACAGTTGCAGTTGAAACAAGTGAATATATTTCTAACTTACTAAAAAAACATGGTATTCGTCATGATGTGTTAAACGCCAAAAACCATGAACGCGAAGCCGATATAGTTGCAGGTGCTGGTCAAAAAGGTGCAATTACTATTGCGACAAATATGGCTGGACGTGGTACAGATATCAAGCTTGGTGATGGCGTAGAAGAATTAGGTGGTTTAGCAGTCATTGGTACGGAACGACATGAATCACGTCGTATTGATGATCAATTACGTGGTCGTTCTGGTCGTCAAGGTGACAAAGGTGATAGTCGATTTTATTTATCGCTACAAGATGAATTGATGGTCCGCTTCGGTTCAGAAAGATTGCAAAAAATGATGAATCGCTTAGGTATGGATGACTCTACTCCTATTGAATCCAAAATGGTATCACGTGCTGTAGAATCTGCACAAAAACGAGTAGAAGGTAATAACTTTGATACTCGTAAACGTATTCTTGAATATGATGATGTACTACGTAAACAACGTGAAATTATTTATGGCGAACGTAATAATATCATTGATAACGAGAATAGTTCAGAGTTAGTCAATGCCATGTTGCAATCAACATTACAACGTAGCGTGACATATTATATTAATGATGATGAGGAAGAACCAGATTATGAACCATTTATCAACTACATTGATGATGTGTTCCTTAATGAAGGTGAACTTAAAGTATCTGATGTTAAAGGAAAAGACAGTGAAGATATTTATAATCTTGTTTGGCAAAAAGTTGAAGCTGCATTGGCAGAACAAAAAACAGAGATTGGCGATCAATTCCCTGAGTTTGAACGTATGATTTTATTACGTTCAATTGATACGCACTGGACTGATCATATAGATACTATGGATCAATTAAGACAAGGTATTCACTTACGTTCCTATGGTCAACAAAACCCATTACGTGACTATCAAAACGAAGGTCATCAATTGTTTGATAGCATGATGGAAAATATTGAAGAAGATGTAAGTAAATACATCTTGAAATCTGTAGTATCGGTTGAAGATGATATTGAAAGAGATAAAACAACAGACTTCGGTAAAGCGGAGCATGTTTCGGCAGAAGATGGTAAAGAAAAAGCTAAAGCACAACCATTTGTGAAAGATGAACATATTGGTCGTAATGACCCTTGTCCATGTGGTAGTGGTAAAAAATATAAAAATTGTCACGGTGCTTAATGCTGTCGTGTAGAGCCTGGAGCATATTATTGTTCTAGGTTCTTTTGTATCGTTGAAAGTTATCACTAAACAAGAAATTGATGACACAGAGTGTCATGCACAAGCAACGTTAGAGGCATCATCAATGCTAATTACAGTAATAATTTATTGACTGAGGGACTAGGAGAATAAACTTACACAATGTAGACTATAATTAGAAGTGACAATTTATGTTAAAATATTAATAAAACGTTATTTAGGAGCGATGACTATGGAATTATCAGAAATAAAACGTAATATAGAGCACAATGCTGACAAGTTAGAACAACTTAGGGGGTCTCTTTGACTTAGAAGAAAAAGAGACAAATATTCAAGAATATGAAGAAATGATGACTGACCCTAACTTTTGGGATGACCAAAATACGGCGCAGAGCGTCATTGATAAAAATAATGCTCTAAAATCTGTAGTAACCGAATTTAGAAAGTTAGAATCACAGCTAGAGGATATGGATGCTACACGCGAATTACTTGCAGAAGAACAAGATGAAGATATGCAAGCAGACCTAGTAACGCAAGTTCAAGCATTTAAAGGTGATTTAGATCAATTTGAATTACAATTATTATTAGATGGACCTTATGACGCAAATAATGCAATCTTAGAATTACATCCAGGTGCTGGTGGTACTGAATCACAAGATTGGACGAGTATGCTATTAAGAATGTACCAACGTTATTGTGAACAAAAAGGCTTTAAAGTTGAAACTGCCGATTATTTACCCGGTGATGAAGCGGGCGTGAAAAGTGTAACAATAGTCGTTAAAGGTCATAATGCTTACGGCTATTTGAAAGCAGAAAAAGGCGTTCACCGACTCGTTCGTATATCACCGTTTGATTCTTCAGGTAGACGTCATACGTCATTTGCATCGTGTGATGTAATTCCAGAATTTAATAATACAGAAATTGAAATTGATATTAATCCAGATGATATTACCGTAGATACGTTCCGTGCATCAGGAGCTGGTGGTCAGCACATTAACAAAACTGAATCAGCGATACGTATTACTCATCACCCTACAGGTATAGTAGTAAATAACCAAAATGAACGTTCACAAATTAAAAACCGTGAAGCTGCTATGAAGATGTTAAAATCTAAATTATATCAACTTAAATTAGAAGAACAAGAGCAAGAAATGGCAGCAATTCGAGGAGAACAAAAAGAAATAGGCTGGGGCAGTCAAATTCGTTCTTATGTTTTCCATCCATATTCTATGGTTAAAGACCATCGTACAAATAAAGAAACAGGTAAAGTAGATGCTGTGATGGATGGTGACATAGGGCCATTTATCGAAGCATACCTAAGAAGTCAAATGGATCAAGCTGAAGAGTAATACATTAATAGTTCCAACAGTAGACTTTGAAATATAGGATTAACAATTTACCTTATAGCGATAAACGACTATGTAAGTGCAATACTTTGCGATGACATACGTGATGATGGATTTAATAATTAAGCAAGCAATATATTGCTTGCTATGACTTTTCCACTTTTAAATTTTTGAAATATCAATGAATAGAAGGCATAATTTAAGTAACTTTAATAATTAAGTTGGTATGAAAATTGATTTTCTTGTTTGTTATAATAAAAGCAAGTATAATCATTGTTTAAACAAGGAGGCGTATGTCATGGGTGTACATCAATATTTTAAACGCTTATCCGATTTGGAAAAGTTAATCAGACTACCAGGAAAATTTAAATATTTTGAGCATAATGTAGCTGCGCATTCATTTAAAGTTACAAAAATCGCGCAATATTTAGCAACTGTGGAAGAGTATAACGGCAACGAAGTGGATTGGAAAAGCTTATATGAAAAAGCATTAAACCATGACTTTGCTGAAATTTTCACAGGAGATATTAAAACTCCGGTGAAATACGCTAGTGGCGAATTGAAAAAATTGTTTTCTCAAGTTGAAGAAGAAATGGTAGATACTTTTATTAGTGAAGAAATACCTACACCTTATCAAGATGTTTATCGAGAACGATTACAGGAAGGTAAGGATGATTCATTAGAAGGACAAATATTATCAGTTGCTGATAAAATTGACTTATTATATGAAACTTTCGGAGAAATTCAAAAACGTAACCCGGAACAGCTCTTCTTTGAAATTTATGAAATGTCTTTAGAAACAATTATGCAATTTGACCATTTAAGTTCGGTACAAGATTTCATAGACAACGTAATTCCTGAAATGTTAACTGAGAAATTTATTCCAAAATCTGAATTGCGTGAAACAACAATGGCAATTTTAAATAAAAGAAATGAGTGACATATATGATTTGGTATATACTCGCATCATTCTTCCCGTGTATACTTGTCATTTTATTTAGTGTGGTGACTAGAAGTAAATGGGTTGGTACAATTTTAGTACTCGTCTTAATCGGTGCATCGATTCAAAAAGGTTTTTTTCATAATGAGTGGATTATCTTTATTGATGTAGTATCCATACTTGCAGGGTACGTGATTATTGACCAATTACAATTGCATAAAAAAGAAGATGAAGATTAACGGGTATATACAATGTATAAACAGTTCGATTGCAATAAATGCTGTTTAATAAGTATACTTATATAACTCAATAACAAACATGAAAAAACAAACATAGTGTGAACTGTGTTTGTTTTTTTCTATGTGTGAGTGAGAGTAATCATTTTAAACGAACAAATGTTTGTATATTTCGAACAGAATCTGTTAAAATAGTATGCAAGTGAAATAGATTTTAAACAATTGATATAATTAATAATCTACAGTATGAGCAATGAATTAACTAACGTTAAACGTAATATATAGGAGGAATGTGTCACTATGGAACATTATCCATTCAAATTAGTTTCCGACTTTGAACCAGAAGGTGACCAACCGGAAGCAATTCGAAAAATTGTCAATGGTGTGAATGCAGGAGAACGACATCAAACCTTACTAGGTGCTACAGGTACAGGAAAAACATTTACGATGAGTAATGTAATTAAGGAAGTGGGCAAACCGACCTTGATTATTGCCCATAATAAAACCTTAGCAGGACAATTATACAGTGAATTTAAAGAATTTTTTCCAGAAAATAGAGTAGAGTATTTTGTAAGTTATTACGATTATTATCAACCAGAAGCATATGTACCTTCTACCGATACATTTATTGAAAAAGATGCTTCAATCAATGATGAAATAGACCAATTGCGACATTCTGCAACAAGTGCCTTATTTGAACGTGATGACGTTATAATTATTGCCAGTGTTAGTTGTATTTATGGTTTAGGTAATCCAGATGAATATCGTGATTTAGTTGTGAGTGTACGTGTTGGTATGGAAATGGATCGTAGTGAACTATTGCGCAAATTAGTAGATGTACAATATACGAGAAATGATATTGATTTTAGACGTGGAACATTTAGAGTGAGAGGCGATGTTGTAGAAATTTTCCCAGCCTCACGTGAAGAAATGTGTATCCGCGTTGAGTTTTTTGGAGATGAAATAGATCGCATTCGTGAAGTGAATTATTTAACAGGTGAAGTATTGAGAGAACGAGATCATTTTGCGATTTTCCCAGCTTCTCACTTCGTTACACGTGAAGAAAAAATGAAATCAGCAATACAACGTATCGAAAATGAATTAGCTGAACAATTAGAAAAATTACGCAGTGAAAATAAATTATTAGAAGCACAGCGTTTAGAACAACGTACCAATTATGATTTAGAAATGATGCGAGAAATGGGCTTTTGTTCTGGTATTGAAAACTATTCGGTGCACTTAACATTGAGACCGTTAGGCTCCACACCATACACATTATTAGATTATTTTGGAGACGACTGGTTAGTTATGATTGATGAGTCTCATGTTACTTTGCCTCAAATAAGAGGTATGTATAATGGTGACCGTGCACGTAAGCAAGTATTGGTGGATCATGGATTTAGACTACCTAGTGCACTTGATAATAGACCGCTCCAATTTGAAGAATTTGAGTCTAAAACACGTCAACTCGTTTATGTTTCTGCTACGCCAGGGCCATATGAATTAGAACATACCGATGAAATGGTCGAACAAATTATTAGGCCAACTGGTCTATTAGATCCAAAAATTGATGTACGCCCTACAGAAAATCAAATTGATGATTTATTAGGTGAAATCCAAGGACGTATTGAAAATGATGAACGTGTACTTATTACGACATTGACTAAAAAAATGAGTGAAGATTTAACGACCTATCTGAAAGAAGCGGGTATTAAAGTAAACTATCTTCATTCAGAAATTAAAACATTAGAACGTATTGAAATAATACGAGATTTACGTATGGGTACGTATGATGTCGTTGTAGGTATTAACTTATTACGTGAAGGTATAGATATACCAGAAGTATCCTTAGTTGTTATATTAGATGCTGATAAAGAAGGGTTCTTGCGTTCTGAACGTTCCCTTGTACAAACGATAGGTCGTGCAGCACGTAACAGTAAAGGTGAAGTTATTATGTACGGTGATAAGATAACGGATTCTATGCAATATGCTTTAGATGAAACAGAACGTAGACGTCAAATACAAATGGCTTACAATGAAAAACATAATATTACACCGACGACAATCAATAAGAAAATTCATGATGTTATTAGTGCTACGGTAGATTCAGATGAAACAAATGAACAACAACAAACAGAAGTACCGAAAAAACTTACGAAAAAAGAACGCGAAAAAACGATTCAAAATATCGAAAAAGAAATGAAGCAAGCAGCTAAAGACTTAGACTTTGAAAGAGCAACAGAATTACGTGACATGTTATTCGAATTAAAAGCAGAAGGGTGACATAAAGTATGAAAGAGCCATCAATTGTAGTAAGAGGGGCGAGAGCCCATAATTTGAAAGATGTTGATATCGAGATACCGAAAAATAAATTAATAGTGATGACAGGCCTTTCAGGTTCAGGTAAATCATCATTAGCATTTGATACGATTTATGCAGAGGGACAAAGACGTTACGTAGAATCATTAAGTGCTTATGCACGTCAATTTTTAGGACAGATGGATAAACCAGATGTAGATACGATTGAAGGTTTGTCACCAGCAATTTCAATCGATCAAAAAACAACAAGTAAAAATCCTAGATCTATCGTTGCAACTGTTACTGAAATTTATGATTATATTCGTTTACTTTATGCACGTGTAGGCAAGGCATACTGTCCAAATCATCATATCGAAATTGAATCGCAAACCGTACAACAAATGGTGGATCGTATTTTAGAATTAGAAGAACGTACAAAAATTCAACTATTAGCACCAATTGTCAATCATCGCAAAGGATCACATGAAAAATTAATTGAAGATATAAGTAAAAAAGGTTATGTACGTGTGCGTGTTGATGGGGACATTATAGATGTAAATGATGTTCCTCAATTAGATAAAAATAAAAATCACACAATAGAAGTGGTCATTGACAGATTAGTAGTCAAATCTGGTATAGAAACACGTCTTGCCGATTCAATTGAGACAGCATTAAATTTAGCAGAAGGTAATTTAGTTGTAGATATTATTGATGGTGATGAACTGAAGTTTTCTGAAAACCATGCTTGTCCGATTTGTGGATTCTCTATCGGTGAATTAGAACCACGTATGTTTAGTTTTAATAGTCCTTTCGGTGCTTGTCCTACCTGTGATGGTTTAGGTCAAAAATTAATGGTGGATTTAGATTTAGTAGTGCCAGATAAAAACGCTACATTAAATGATGGCGCAATTTTACCGTGGGAGTCTACTAGCTCTGATTATTACCCAACATTGTTAAAACGTGTATGCAAAGTTTATAAAATAAATATGGATAAACCATATAAAAAGTTAACAGATAGACAAAAAGATATTATAATGTATGGTTCGAAAGGTAAAGAAATTGAATTTACTTTTGAACAACGTAACGGTCAAAAGCGTACACGTACGATGGAGTTTGAAGGGGTAGTTAACAACATCAATCGTCGTTATCACGAATCACCTTCAGAATATGTGAGAGAAATGATGAGTAAATACATGACTGAGTTACCATGTGAAACTTGTCATGGTCAACGTCTAAGTAAAGAAGCATTAGCAGTCTATGTAGCTGATTTAAATATCGGTGAAGTTATAAATAAATCAATTAAAGATGCATTGCACTTTTATGAAACGATTGAATTGTCAGCACAAGATCGTACAATTGCTGACCAAATATTAAAAGAAATCATTTCAAGATTGAAGTTTTTATTTAATGTTGGCTTAGAATATTTGACGTTAAATCGTTCTTCAGGCACTTTGTCTGGTGGTGAGGCGCAACGTATTAGATTAGCGACTCAAATCGGTTCACGACTATCAGGTGTCTTGTATGTATTAGACGAACCATCCATCGGTTTGCATCAACGAGACAATGATCGATTAATTGAGACATTGAAAGAAATGCGTGATTTAGGTAATACTTTAATCGTGGTTGAACATGATGATGATACTATGCGCGCAGCAGATTATTTAGTAGATGTTGGTCCGGGTGCTGGTAATCATGGTGGTGAGATTGTTGCGAGCGGTACACCGCAACAAGTTATGCAAGAAGCGCAATCTTTAACTGGTCAATATTTAAGTGGTAAAAAACAAATCGATGTACCTGAACATCGTCGAGAAATTACGCAACGACAAATTCACGTTACTGGTGCACGTAGTAATAACTTAAAAAATGTAGATGTATCATTCCCATTATCAACAATGACTGTAGTTACAGGTGTATCTGGTTCTGGTAAGAGTTCATTAGTTAATGAAGTTTTATATAAATCTTTAGCTAAAGAAATTAATAAGTCAAAAGTTAAACCGGGTGATTGTGACGCAGTGACTGGTATTGAAGAATTAGATCGTATTATAGATATTGACCAATCACCTATTGGGCGTACACCACGTTCAAACCCTGCTACTTATACAGGGGTTTTTGATAATATCCGTGATATTTTTGCACAAACTAATGAAGCCAAAATACGAGGTTATAATAAAGGACGCTTCAGTTTTAATGTCAAAGGTGGACGTTGCGAAGCATGTAAAGGTGATGGTATTATCAAGATTGAGATGCACTTTTTACCGGATGTATATGTTCCGTGCGAAGTATGTGATGGATCACGATATAATCGTGAAACATTAGAAGTAACATATAAAGGGAAAAATATCGCAGATGTATTGAACATGACCGCGGAAGAAGCGACTTATTTCTTTGAAAATGTACCTAAAATTCATCGCAAATTAAAGACACTTGTAGATGTTGGTTTAGGGTATGTGACTCTGGGTCAACCAGCTACGACGTTATCTGGTGGTGAAGCCCAACGTGTGAAATTAGCTTCAGAGTTGCATAAACGTTCTACTGGTCGTTCGATTTATATATTAGATGAACCTACGACTGGATTACATGTAGATGATATTAGTCGACTTTTATCTGTACTTAATACGTTAGTTGAAAATGGCGATACAGTTGTCATTATTGAACATAATTTAGATGTCATTAAAACTGCTGATCACCTGATTGATTTAGGACCTGAAGGTGGCGATGGCGGTGGTACAATTATTGCTACTGGTACACCTGAAGATATAGCGGAAGTATCAGAAAGTTACACTGGACATTATTTAAAAACAGTATTAGCACGTGATAAAGCTAACCAAAAATCATAAGAATTTTAATTTAGAGCAAAGTAGTCATTTGATATAGCAAATGGCTACTTTGCTCTTTTTATGTGTCAGGACAAGGTTTATGAGACAAGGTCACAACGATGTACAACGCGAAAGCGCCTTTTTGTGACTAATCCATGTACCACCGTTGGTTGAATTATGGTAAGTTGAATTTAACCAATAAAGGGGGGATAAAAATTATAGAAACAGAAAATTATAAAATTATTCTTCAAATTGTCAAGAACCCCGCAATTAAAAGTAAAACCTTAGAAACGCAATTTAATTTGTCACGTCGGCAATTAAGTTACAGAATTGACAAAATTAATCAATGGCTTAGTAAAGCTTCATATGAACAAATAACACGGACGAAGCAAGGTCATTTTATCGTTGATCCTACTGTTAAGGAAGCGCTCAACATTGATGATGTCGATATATCTGTAAATGACAAAGAATTTTACAATGTAGAGCAACGTCAGTACATTATTTTATTAATGTTATTTAACTCTACACCTTATTTATCATTAGATCATTTTGCGTTAGATCTTAAAGTAAGTAAAAATACTGTGCTTAATGATATAAAAAAAGTGAAAACACAGTTAGCTCAATACAATTTAACGTTACGTTATTCTCGAAAACAAGGATATGCCTTAATGGGTGATGAATTACAAACACGTAAATTGGCGATCAAACTTATTATTAACAGTACACATACACAATTGTCTAGTCACGAGATGAGACATTTTCTAGGTGTAACTGAAGATGATATGACGATAATTAATAAGCAAATGACCAAGATTGAAAGTTTTTTACGGAAAAAGTATGTAGATCATAGTTTAAATCTGTTCCCATATTTACTGAATATATTTTTTAATCGTATTGAACAAGGTTACATCATTAACCATTTTAAAATAGATTATAGTGCTTTGTCAGATACACAAGAATACAAAGCTACAGAAATTTTATTGGAGCCATTTTCTGATGTACCTATGGAAGAAAGGTTATATGTTACTTTGCACTTACTATCAACGAGCATGCAATGGTCAGAACAGCCAGAAACTACTGCTTTTCCACAATTGAAGTCAGTGCTTATTACTACACTACAACGATTTGAACAAATAACCTGTATTCAATTTGAGAATAAAGATCAACTTTTGAAACAATTACTATGGCATATGAAACCCGCATTTTATCGTATTAAATATCAATTATCTGATATCCAAGAGTTAGAAAATCCATTACATGGAGAATATCGAGAGCTGTTTCATTTAGTAAAGCAATCGATCCAACCGCTTGAACATTATTTAGGTCAAACATTGCCTGATAATGAAATTGCATATTTAACAATGCTTATCGGTGGCAGTCTGAGACGACAAGATATTGATATTGAACAAAGCTTAAAAGCAGTTGTAGTGTGCACGCAAGGGCATTCTGTATCACAGATGATGTTGCAAGAACTTAGAGGCCTATTTCCAGAAATTATCTTTTTAGATGCTTTGTCATTATCAACATTTAATAATTATTCTTTAGATTATGATATCGTCTTTGCGCCCATGCATGTGATGACTACAAAAACATTATTTATTACAAAATCGTTTTTAAATGCGCAAGAGAAAAAATTATTGCGACAAGAAGTGTTGAAAACGTTTGGAGATTCTACGGAAAATACAATGAATGTTGAAGCCTTTATGGAAACGATTAAAGCACATGCCAATGTGTTTGATGAGGAAGGATTATACGAACGTATTAAAGATCATTTAGCTTATCTCCAACCAATAAGTACGATTAATTCAGCAACATTATCTTTAAATAATGAATTGAATTTAAAAGATTTATTACCTACAACACATATAAAGCAATGTAATGAAGTTAAAACGATGGACGAAGCGATTGCATTAGCAAGTGAGCCATTATTAAGCGCACAATATATAGAACCTCAATATGTAGAAGCAATGCAACAACATTTTGATGATACTTATATGGTAATTCAAAATAACATCGCTATTCCACATGCCATGAGTGACGGTGGTGTAAAACGTACAGCTATGAGTATGCTCGTATTACAAGAGCCACTCATTATTAATAAGCAACATCCAATTCATATTATTGTTGTGATTGCTGCAACGGATAAGGTAAAACACTTGAGACCTTTGTTACAGCTAAGAGATTTGGCACAAAGCAACCAAGATATCAACTGTATTCAAGAAGCACAAACAATACAAGAAATCGTTCAAATTATTGAACAGTATTCCAAAATTGAATAAAAATGAGGTGCGCTTAGATGACAAAAATAAGTATTGAATCATCTAATGTTTTATTAGATGTACAAGTAGAATCAGCGTCTGAAGCTTTGCAGCAATTATCGCAAACGCTTTTTCAAAATGGTTATGTCAAAGCAAGTTATGAGTCAGCCGTAATAGCACGAGAACAAGAATTTCCGACAGGTTTGCCAACGAATTATTGTGGTGTTGCTATTCCACATACAGACCCACAACATGTAAATGATAAAGCAATCGGTATTGCTGTATTGGCAGAAGCAGTTCCTTTCGTAATGATGGGGGAAACTGAAGCAACAACACCAGTAAAAATAATTTTTATGTTAGCTATGGACAAAGGTGATGCACAACTAACATTATTACAAAAACTCATGTCTCTTTTGCAAAATGATGAAACATTAGCAACGTTAGCCGAAGCAACAAATAAGGAAACGATTGTCAGAGTGATAGAACAACAATTAGCAGAATAATTTATTATGTTCTGGTGATACAACACCAGAAAAAATATTCGAATATTCTGAAATTAAATTATCAATAAATAGTTAATATTAGGAGGAGTTATTTATGAAACAAGTATTAGTAGCATGTGGTGCAGGTATTGCAACTTCAACGGTGGTAAATAATGCAATTGAGGAAATGGCAAAAGAACACAATATCAAGGTGGATTTGAAGCAAATTAAAATTACCGAAGTTGGACCTTATGAAGATACAGCAGATTTATTAGTTACTACTGCAATGACGAAAAAAGAATATCATTTCCCAGTAATTAATGCACGTAATTTCTTAACAGGTATTGGTGTTGAAGATACTAAAAAAGAAATTTTAGAAGTGTTAAAACAATAACAACTCAATAAATTAGTAAAAAGGATCATTCAAAAATCATACTAGATAAACATAACGCATTATATTGTGATACAACCTAGTAAAAATGATCCTTTTTTATAAAGGGATGGAGCGATTATATGGATACTTTTGTAGATTTTATTAAAGGGTTTTTAGATTTAGGAGCAACAGTAATTTTGCCTATCGTTATATTTTTATTGGGGCTCTTCTTTAGACAAAAGGTTGGCGCAGCATTTCGTTCAGGTTTGACGATTGGTGTAGCATTTGTCGGTATCTTTTTAGTAATTGATTTACTTGTGAAAAATTTAGGTCCTGCAGCACAAGCGATGGTTAAGAATTTAGGTGTTAGCTTAAATGTAATTGATGTAGGTTGGCCTGCCACTTCATCTATAGCATGGGCATCTAGTATTGCAGCTTTTATTATACCTTTAGGTATTTTAATCAATGTGGCTATGTTACTTACGAAAACAACTAAAACAATGAACGTTGATATTTGGAACTTTTGGCATTATACATTTTGTGGTGCCATGGTGTATGCAGTGTCGGGTAGTATTTGGCAAGCCTTAGTGGCAGCTGTAATTTTCCAAATTGTCTGCTTAAAAGTAGCAGATTGGACAGCGCCAATGATGAGTGAATTCTTTGATTTACCGGGAGTGTCATTAGCTACTGGTAGTACAATTTCATACGCTCCAGGAATCTTCTTAGTTAAAGGGCTTCAAAAAATACCTGGCTTAAAAAAATTAGAAGCAGACCCGGATACAATTCAAAAACGTTTTGGTGCTTTTGGTGAATCTATTTTTGTTGGACTGGTATTAGGTCTAGCTATTGGTATTTTGGCCGGTTATGATCCAGGTAAAGTTATTAATTTAGGGATGTCAATGGCAGCAGTAATGGTATTAATGCCACGTATGGTAAAAATTTTAATGGAAGGTTTAATGCCTGTCTCGGAATCTGCACGTACTTGGTTGAATAAGCGATTTGGAGAACGTGAAATCTATATCGGACTAGATGCGGCAGTAGCACTCGGTCATCCAGCAGTCATTTCTACAGCATTAATTTTAGTGCCAGTTACAGTATTACTAGCAGTTATATTACCTGGTAACCAAGTATTACCTTTTGGTGACTTAGCAACGATACCTTTTGTTGTAGCGTTTATCGTAGGAGCTGCACGTGGAAATATTATACATTCAGTTATTGTAGGTGCAATTATGATTGCAATCTCTTTATATATTGCTACAGATGTTGCTCCGATATTTACAGAAATGGCAAGTGGCACAAATGTTGAAATGCCTAAGGGTAGTTCGCAAATTTCAAGTATTGACCAAGGCGGTAACATACTAAATTGGATTATTTATAAATTCTTCAATTTATTTAACTAGTGGAGGAGTGAGACATAATGAAAGGTTTAGTAAAAACGCAAGCTGGGTTTGGACATTTAGCATTACAAGAGCAAACAATTGCTGCTCTAGGTGACGACGAGATTAAAATAAAAGTACATTATGCGGGTGTATGTGGTACAGATATTCATACGTATGAGGGACACTACAACGTAAATTATCCAGTGACATTAGGTCATGAATTTGCTGGTGAAATTGTGGAATTAGGCAACAATGTAGAAGGCTTTAACATTGGTGACCGTGTGACATCAGAGACAACGTATTATATTTGTGGACAATGCCAATATTGTGCTACAGGTGACTATAATTTATGCAGTAAAAGAAGGGGACTAGGAACGCAACAAGACGGTGCATTTGCTCCGTTTGTTATTGCACGAGCGGCAAGTGTACATCGATTACCAGACAACGTCACTTATCAAGCTGCTGCAATGACTGAACCACTAGCTTGTGCACATCATGCCGTTGCTAAAATTGATGTTAAAAAAGGTGATAAAGCGGTAATTATGGGGCCCGGACCGATTGGATTATTAGTTGCTCAAGTTGTGAAAAGCAAAGGTGCAGAGATTATTATTACTGGCTTAGACAATGATCAAGCGCGATTAGATAAAGCAGCTGCGTTACAACTAGACCATGTTGTAAATTTGCAACATACCAATTTGCAACAATACACTGACGATCTAACTTCAGGTTATGGTGTTGACATAGTTATTGAATGTTCAGGTGCGGTTCCAGCAGCTAACCAAGGATTATCCTTATTAAGAAAAAAAGGTAGTTTTGTACAATTAGGTATATTTAAAGACGATAAAATTGAATTTGATATGGATAAAGTAATTCAAAAAGAGATTACGGTGGTAGGTAGTCGAAGTCAAAAGCCAGCGGATTGGGAGCCATCATTACAATTACTTAGCGATGGTTCGGTCAACGCTGAGACTTTAGTTACTAAAATTTTGAACATTAGTGAATGGGATACCGCATACCAACATATAAAAAGTGGAGAAGGAATTAAAGTTTTACTCAAACCAGTGGAATAATACGTTAAGAGGGAGACGATACTATGGTCGAAGCTATGTTAGATTTTATGATTGGACCGATGAGACAGCTTACAGACGTCTATATGGAACATCAATTGATATGTAATACTGCTGTGATTGCGAGTTATTTTGCAGCTATATTTGTGAAAAAACAAAGGGTAAAGCAAGATAATAGTTAAAATAAGATAGCACCGGTGTGTTTTAAGCTACCTTTTAGGAAAAGAGGGATGATATGAAGGCTTTGA
This sequence comes from Staphylococcus sp. GDY8P72P, assembly GCF_016890655.1. Taxonomy (NCBI): domain Bacteria; kingdom Bacillati; phylum Bacillota; class Bacilli; order Caryophanales; family Staphylococcaceae; genus Staphylococcus; species Staphylococcus sp. GDY8P72P. The sequence continues at coordinate 291,872 of NZ_JAFEQJ010000008.1, forward strand.
ATTTATATGGTGTTGAGGATATCAGATGCGAAGAGACAGTAATGCCAACGATTGTTAATCCAGATGATATACTGATAGAGGTTAAAGCAACGGGTATTTGCGGTTCTGATAGTTCAAGATATAAAAAATTAGGACCTTATATTAAAGGTATGACGTTTGGTCATGAATTTTCAGGGGTTGTCGCTGCTGTAGGGGCAGATGTGTCAACGGTGAATAAAGGTGATGCAGTCGTTGGTTGTCCTGCCATCGTTTGTTATGAGTGTGAATACTGTGAAAGAGGTGAGTATGCACGCTGTAACAATTTATTTGTGACAGGCTCATATCGACCAGGATCATTTGCTCAATATATTTGCTTGCCAGAAAGTAATGTCTTACCTATGGATGAAGCTATTGGATTTGAGCAAGGTGCTATGATAGAGCCGTCCGCAGTGGTGGCACATGGTTTTTATCAGTCACAAATTAAACCTGGAGATACAGTTGCGATAATAGGTTGTGGTAGCATTGGCTTACTTGCAGTACAATGGGCAAAAATATTTGGTGCAGCACAAATCATTGCCATAGATATTGATGATAATAAATTGACGCTTGCACAACAATTCGGTGCCGATATTTTAATTAATTCACACACACAATCATTGGCACAACAAAAAGAGCAATTGTTTCCCTCTGGTGTTGATTTAGCTGTTGAATCTGCGGGGGCGCCACAAACGATAAACGATGCCTTGATGTTGCCCCAAAAAGGTGGCGAAGTAATTTTAATAGGTATTCCTTATGCTGATATGGTTATTGAACGTCAATACTTTGAAAAAATATTACGCAATGAATTAAATGTTATAGGTTCTTGGAATGGTATATCTAGTCCGTTTCCAGGTAAAGAATGGAAAGCCACATTACATTATATGGCTACAGGTGACTTAAATGTAAAACCAATGATTACCACAAGAGTGGCTTTAGATGAAGGACCAGAAATATTTGATAAACTCGTAAATCATAAAGAAAAGTACAATAAAATTATGTTTATTCCATAACTAACAAAAAACCAGTGCTATATTTTATCATTATAAAATGTGGCGCTGTTTTTTATTGTTATAAAGAGGATGATTGCTAAATCTTAAAAAATTTTATAATTTAGAAGTTAGTTTGTATAAAGCATATTTTTTTATGTATAATGAAGTGTCTAATAACGTTACCATTTACGATGCACATTGATTTATAATAAATAGAAAATTTTAAAGATAGTTTTTTATATGGATAATCGCATCTTTTTGATATGATATTAACATGATAAGAATAGGAAAAACATTATTGAGGTGAACCTATGTTAACGACTAAAAATTTAGTGGAACGGTTTGATTTGGAATTAATTGCAGGGGAAGCGGGTTTAGAAAATCAGATTAAAAACACTGATATTTCCAGACCAGGATTAGAAATGGCAGGTTATTTCTCTCACTATGCATCAGATCGTATTCAATTATTAGGAACAACTGAATTGTCATTTTATAATCTATTGCCCGATGAGGAACGTAAAGGCAGAATGCGCAAATTGTGCCGTCCAGAAACACCAGCAATTATTATAACACGTGACTTAGAACCACCAGGGGAATTAGTAGAAGCAGCGAAAGAATTAGATACGCCGTTAATTACATCAAAAGATGCGACAACACAATTGATGAGCCGTCTAACGACTTATTTGGAGCATGAATTAGCACGTACAACATCACTACATGGCGTGCTTGTTGATGTTTATGGTGTAGGAGTTTTAATTACAGGTGATTCTGGTATTGGGAAAAGTGAAACTGCATTAGAGCTTGTGAAGCGCGGTCACCGTTTAGTAGCAGACGATAATGTTGAAATTAGAGAAATTAGTAAAGATGAATTAATAGGAAAGCCACCGAAATTAATCGAACATTTATTAGAAATCCGAGGTTTAGGTATTATTAATGTTATGACATTGTTTGGTGCAGGTGCCATTTTAACGGAAAAACGTATTCGTTTAAATATTCATTTGGAAAATTGGCATGAAGATAAATTGTATGATCGTGTTGGTTTGAATGAAGAAAAATTACAAATTTTAGATAACGAAATTACTAAAAAGACGATACCAGTTCGACCGGGCCGAAATGTCGCTGTTATTTTAGAAGTTGCAGCTATGAACTATCGTTTGAATATTATGGGGATTAATACTGCTGAAGAATTTAACGACCGTTTAAATGCAGAGATTTTACGAAATGGTAATCAGAATGAGAGGGACTCAAAAGAATGATGTTAAGCTATATAGATCCCATTGCATTTGAACTAGGGCCATTAGCTGTACGATGGTATGGTGTGATAATTGCTGTAGGCATATTACTAGGCTATTTTATTGCACAGGCAAGTGTGCAACGTGTTGGCCATGATAAAGATACACTTGTAGATATAATCTTTTGGAGTGCTATTTTTGGATTTATAGTAGCACGTTTATACTTTGTTATATTCCAATGGCCGTATTATATACAAAACCCTATAGAAATACCGATGATTTGGCATGGTGGTATTGCAATACACGGTGGATTAATAGGTGGTTTTGTTACCGGTATTATTTTATGTAAAATTAAAAATTTAAATCCTTTTCAAATTGGTGATGTTATAGCGCCAAGTATGATTTTAGGTCAAGGTATAGGTAGATGGGGAAACTTTGTAAACCATGAAGCACACGGTGGTCCAGTGTCACGTACATTTTTAGAAAATTTACATATACCGGATTTTATAATCAACAACATGTATATTGATGGTAAATATTACCATCCTACATTCTTATATGAATCTGTATGGGATATTTTAGGTTTCATAGTATTAATTGTATTACGCAAACATTTAAGAGTTGGAGATACATTCTGTCTATACCTTATCTGGTATTCAATTGGACGATTCTTTGTAGAAGGTATGAGAACGGATAGTCTGATGTTGACAGAAGGTATACGTGTAGCGCAATTGATGTCTGTTATATTAATTATTGTTGGCATTGCAATCATGATTATCAGACGTGTGAAATACGACTCACCGCGTTATCGTGAAGCGGGAGCACTAAGTTGGCCAACTAAAAAGGCGAAGTGAGATAAAACATGAGAAATGTTAAAAAAATAGCTGTATTAGGGAAAAATCCACTATGGCACATGTATCGATATGTTAAAAAAGTTAAGATCTTTAAACAAACTATAGTCATTGAACTATGTCGCTTTGTACCAAGTGTACGTTTGAAACATTTTCTTTATCGACATGTCTTGCATATGAAAGTAGGTGCTAATACTGCATTTGCTTATAAAGTGATACCGGATATTTTGTACCCAGAATACATTACAATTGGAAAAAATTGTGTTGTCGGTTACAATACTACAATTTTAACGCATGAATTTTTAGTAGATGAGTTTAGAACAGGTAAAGTAATTATCGGGAACGATACTTTAATTGGTGCGAATTGTACGATATTGCCTGGTGTGGTCATAGGTTCAAATGTTAAGGTGGGTGCTGGAGCTGTTGTAAGTAAAGACATACCTGACAATGCATTTGCCTATGGAAATCCATTGCATATTGTGAAACAATAAAAAGAACTTGCTAAAGGAGGTGAGCATGGATGGCACATAACGACAAAATTATATCAATGAAGTTAGACGCTGATTTTTATAAACGCAGAGGCGAATCAAAATTTGAACAACAGGATTATAATAAAGCGGCAACGTTTTTTAGAAAAGTGCTTGAAATGTCACCTCAAGATTTTGATGTTAAAGTCAGTTATGCCACGTGTTTAGTGAAATTAGGTCAAGGCCAAAGAGCTGAAAGACTGTTTTATGAAAGTGTTGCACAAAATGAATTTGTTGCCGAAAGTTTCTATCAATTAAGTCAGTTAAACATTGAGTTAAATGAACCAAACAAGGCTTTCTTGTTTGGTATTAATTATGTATTAGTTTCAAATGATGACGAATACCAAACGCAACTAGATGAAATGTTTGAAGTGTCGTATAGTTCAGAGCACGATATTGAACAAGAAAGTCAACTCTTTGCAATACAACTAATTTTTCAATATTTATTTTCACAAGGACGTTTACCAGAAGCGAAAGCATATATTCTACGTCAGAATGCAGTGATTCAACAACATAAAATTATTCGTAATTTATTAGCAATGTGTTATTTGTATTTAAACGAATATGATATAGCTAAGACTATGTTTGAACAATTATTATCTGAAGATGCTACAGATATGCACGCGTTGTGTCATTACACGTTGTTACTATACAACACTAAAGAAAAAGAAAAATATCAACAATATTTAAAGTTACTAGGAAAAGTAGTGCCAATGAATGAAGATGAAGCTTTTAAATTAGGCATCGTCTTAAGTTATTTGAAAGAATATCAAGCTTCGCAAAACCTCTTATTGCCTCTTTATAAAAAAGGTAAGTTTCTGTCGATTCAAATGTATAATGCTTTAAGTTTTAATCATTATTATTTAGATCAGTTAGAGGATAGTAAATTCTTTTGGTCAAAACTTCAAGAAATATCAAAAGTAGACATGGGCTATGCCCCGTGGAAAATTGAAGAAAGTAAAGATTATTTTAACAATCAAATTCTACCTTTATTGTTGAATGATGATAGTCATCATCGATTATATGGCATATTTTTACTAAATCAATTAAAGGGCAGAGAAGTATTGCTCACGGAAGAAATATGGTCGATTTTAGAAACAATGAATGATTATGAAAAATTGTATCTCACATATTTAATCCAAGGATTGAAATTAACAAAATTAGATTTTATTCACCGTGGATTGTTAAAACTATATGAAACACAACACTTGAAACAAGATGAAGAATTGTTTATTGTATGGATTGATCAAGCCGAAGCAATAATCGCAGACAATAAAGATTTAACACATGTTGAATGGTATCTTGCAGCATTTGCATATATACATTATCAACATAAAAATAAAAAATTAACGAAACAACAAGTTATGGATTGGTTCGAAGTGACACGCTATCGCTTAGATCAAACCATTCAATATCTCATGAGCATATAAGTTTAAGAAATGCAAGAAATAATATATAATGCGCATAATGAATATAAATAGGAGGCAATGAAATGACTGAACAAGTAGACTTTGATGTTGCTATAATTGGTGCAGGACCAGCTGGTATGACTGCAGCTGTATATGCATCACGTGCGAATTTAAGTACAGTAATGATAGAAAGAGGTATGCCAGGCGGTCAAATGGCAAATACAGAAGAAGTAGAAAATTTCCCAGGTTTTGAAATGGTTACGGGACCAGATTTATCTACTAAAATGTTTGAACATGCGAAAAAGTTTGGTGCTAAATACCAATATGGTGATATTAAATCAGTCGAAGACAAAGGTGACTATAAAGTTGTAGATTTAGGCAATAGCCAAATTACAGCACACGTAGTTATCATCACTACTGGTGCCGAATACAAAAAAATTGGAGTACCAGGTGAACAAGAGCTTGGAGGTCGTGGTGTCAGCTATTGTGCAGTATGTGACGGAGCATTCTTTAAAGGTAAAAAACTATTCGTTATCGGTGGCGGAGATTCAGCAGTTGAAGAAGGTACATTCTTAACTAAATTTGCTGATAGTGTTACTATCGTACACAGAAGAGATGAATTACGTGCACAAAAAATATTGCAAGATCGTGCATTCAAAAATGATAAAATTGATTTCATTTGGAGTCATACGCTAAAAACAATTAATGAAAAAGATGGCAAAGTAGGTTCAGTTACGTTAGCATCAACTGTAGATGGAACTGAACAAACATTAGATGCTGACGGTGTATTTGTTTATATCGGCATGAAGCCACTAACTGCACCTTTCCAAAATCTTGGTATTACCAATGATGTAGGATATATCTTAACAGACGAAGAAATGCAAACATCTATACCAGGTATTTACGCGGCTGGCGATGTACGAGAAAAAGGTTTACGTCAAATCGTAACTGCGACTGGTGACGGTAGTATTGCTGCACAAAATGCGCAAGCATATATTGAAGAATTAAAAGATCGAATTGAAGCGTAATTAGCAACTAAGAAATAGCTAGTGTGAGGACTTACAGTTAAAGTAACGTAAACTTGCACTAGCTTTTTTATGTTTTGCTGTCCATCATGTAGTAAAATTACTATCGTGCAATTGAAATTTGTTGTAAAATATATTACGATAGCATGATTGTGTCCAAATAACATATTAAACAATGGATGGTGTATAACAAATGCAACATAAAGAAAAGGAAATCGTAAAAAGTGAATTATTAGTGATTACTGGCTTATCCGGAGCTGGAAAGTCTTTAGTAATTCAAAGTTTAGAAGATATTGGTTATTTTTGTGTCGATAATTTACCGCCGATATTATTGCCTAAATTTGTAGAATTAATGGAACAAGGTAATCCATCACTACAAAAGGTTGCCATCGCCATTGATTTAAGAGGAAAAGAACTGTTCAAATCATTAGTGCAGGAAATGGACCAAATTAAAAGTCGTGGAGACGTTATTGTTGATTTAATGTTTTTAGAAGCTACTACGGAAAAGTTAGTATCTCGTTATAAAGAAACCCGTAGAGCGCATCCACTTAATGATAACGGTCAACGCCCACTTATGGAATCTATTGAGGAAGAACGCTATCTGCTTACTGAAATTCGCAGCTTAGCGAATTACATTATTGATACATCAAATATTAAACCTAAAGAACTTAAAAGTCGTGTGAATGATTATTTTAATAATGATAATTTTGAAACGTTTAGTATTAATGTAACGAGTTTCGGTTTTAAACACGGTATGCAAATCGATGCTGATTTAGTGTTTGATGTTCGCTTTTTACCTAATCCGTACTATGTAGAATCTTTAAGACCACTAACAGGTGAAGATGAGGCAGTTTATAAATATGTTATGAAATGGAAAGAAACAACTATTTTTTATGAGAAATTGATGGACTTATTAAAATTTATGATTCCAGGATATAAAAAAGAAGGGAAGACACAGCTTGTGATTGCTTTAGGTTGTACAGGCGGACAGCATCGCTCCGTCGCTTTAGCGAAACGTATTGGAGAATCGCTAAGAGAAAGTTTTGACTATAACGTTTATGTTCATCATAGAGATGCACATATTGAAAGTGGCGAACAAAATGGAAAAAATTAAGCTCGTACTCATCGGTGGCGGTACAGGACTTTCTGTCTTAGCACGTGGACTTAGAGATTACAATATAGATATCACAACTATTGTAACTGTGGCAGATGATGGGGGAAGCACTGGTAAAATTCGTAATGAAATGAATATTCCTGCACCCGGTGACATCCGAAATGTAATTTCAGCGTTAAGTGAAGCAGAACCTATGATTGATGCTTTATTTAAATACCGTTTCCAAGAAAATCAAATAGAAGGTCACGCACTAGGAAATTTACTTATTGCTGCCTTGACAAATATAACGGATGACTTTGGTCATGCGGTTAAAGAATTGAGTAAAATTTTAAATATTAAAGGTCAGGTTATCCCATCAACTAACGAAAGTGTGCGTTTAAATGCAGTGATGGAAGATGGCGAAATTGTCCATGGAGAGTCTAATATACCAAAGAAAAATAAGAAAATTAAACAAGTTTTTCTTGAACCTCAAGATGTAAAACCTATGGCAGAAGCAACTCAAGCATTAAAAGATGCTGATTTAATTGTATTAGGACCTGGTTCACTTTACACCAGTGTGATATCTAATTTGTGTGTTGAGGGAATTGCGCAAACATTGGTGGAAAGCGAAGCGCCAAAACTTTATGTTACTAATGTGATGACGCAAGCTGGTGAAACGAATGATTACACGGCGTATGATCATATTAAAGCTATACATGATCATGTTGGACAGGCATTTATTGATAGTACGATTTGTGGACCGCAAACATACAATAAAGAAGTATTAGAACGATATATCCAAGAGAATGCAACGCCGGTAATATGTGATTATGAAGTATTAGAGAATGAAAATATTGCAGTCTACACACATCCCGACTTAGTGCAAATTTCATCTGAGTATTATGTTAGGCATAATACTAAAGTATTGTCGAAAATGATTTATGAAATTGCCTTAGATACAACAAGAACGATTAAATTTAATCCCAAAAAAGAAGACGATGAATTGTAATATGTAATATAAGAAAAGGAATGGATAGCTATGAGCTTTGCATCAGACATGAAAAATGAATTAACAAGAATTGAAGTTGATATAGACAACGCAAAAGCAGAGCTCAGTGCTTTGATCCGAATGAATGGTGCGTTGAGTCTAGCAAATCAACAGTTTGTAATAAATGTGCAAACTGAGAATGCTACAACTGCAAGACGTATATATTCATTAATAAAAAAAGTATTCCAAGTAGAGGTTGAAATCCTTGTAAGAAAGAAAATGAAATTAAAGAAAAATAATATTTATATTTGTCGAATAAAAATGCAATCACGTAAAATATTGGCAGACTTAGGTATATTGAAAGATGGTGTCTTTACCCACGAAATAGATGAATCTATGATAGCAGATGATGAAATGCGTCGTAGTTATTTGCGAGGAGCATTTTTAGCAGGTGGTTCGGTAAATAATCCTGAAACATCATCGTATCATTTAGAAATATTTTCATTATATGAAAGCCATTCAGAAGGATTAACGAAATTAATGAATGAATATGACCTTAATGGTAAACATTTAGAACGTAAAAAAGGAAGTATCGTTTATCTGAAGGAAGCTGAAAAAATATCTGATTTTCTTAGTTTAATTGGTGGTTACCAAGCGCTACTTAAGTTTGAAGATGTTAGAATTGTGCGTGATATGAGAAATTCAGTAAATAGGCTTGTGAACTGTGAAACTGCGAACTTAAATAAAACCGTAAGTGCTGCAATGAAACAAGTTGAAAGTATTCAATTGATAGACAAGGAAGTCGGTTTAGATAATTTACCTGATCGCCTAAGAGAAATAGCTAAATTACGTGTTGAGCATCAAGATGTGTCGTTAAAAGAATTAGGTGAAATGATGTCTACTGGTGCCATTTCAAAATCTGGAGTTAACCATCGTTTAAGAAAATTAAACGAAATGGCTGATAAAATACGCAGTGGCGAACAGATTGATTAAATAATAGTGCAATAGAGAAATCTACAGAGAGAGTAATAATATGGCTAATTTACTAATGTATCTAGCTTTCGTGTTATTTTTCGTATTAATCATACTTATTGTTTTGAGTGAGATTTTTACCATGACACCCGCCGGGAAAATTTTCGTAACTATGTTAATGATAGTATTAATTATTGGCATAGTCGTTTCCTATCAAAAGGGTTCAGATATGAGGAAACATGAAATCGATCCAATAGAATATCACAAAGTTTAATAGTTTAAATATAAACAAAGATACTTCCATAAAATGAAGATATCTTTCAGACTGTCGACAAAATTTCTGACTTTGTTGGCAGTTTTTTTTATGCACGCTTTCCGCGGGCACTGCCTTAGCCTGTAGTCTTCGGCAAGTGATCTTCCCGCAGGAGTTGGCATAAATCGTTAGCCAATATAATACTAAAATATTACTTATTCAATGATTGTTTGTCATCAAGTCAATGAGACAAACAATCAAAGCAATAAAAACATCTATTCCTTTAGTATAAAAATTAATTGTCATAGTAAAACATAAAATATATCAATTATAGGTATACATGTTAGAATTGATATTAAGTTATTATAAAAGGAATTAGTTGTATAAGGAGCGTTAACGTAGTGAAAATTTTAGCTTATTTAAGACTTATCGCGATGGTGCTCATCATTTTTTGGGTTGTACGCGGCGTCATCATGATGATAGGTGATTTTATGGGAGTTGTTGCTTATAATCAACAACTTGTCATCGTAGGTTTAGCAACAATATTATTAAGTGAGTTTTATAGAGGGCGAAAGGCTTCGACTGCATTATTTGCAGTTGGCTTTTTATTAATCATTTTTGGTTAAGTAAAATATAAGAACGAAAAAGCAGAAACAAACATGTAATCAATTATGTGTTTGTTTTTTATTTATATGTCGCAGTTATATTGTATTTATAAAAAACAGTACAATCGGTACTTTTAAATATGTCTATTTAGCGCACTTACAGCATTTGTCAGAATGAGTGAAGAGTGGTTTCTAGCTATGAATTTAGTACCTGTAGCTTATCTTTAGTGAAATATTATATGCCGTATTGAAAAGTAAAAAGAAAGTTAATTTGGTATATAACTTATAAGCTACATGCTATAATCACTTTTATAAGGTATAGTAGTTGTGTTATATAAATAATAAAATGGATTAAACTACTTTTTAAGTTAATGTTATTAATAAAAAAACTACCTAAAAAATAGGTAGAAATTAAATGTTTTGATAGCATCTCAAATGTATAAATATATAAAGTGCCCAACGACGATTAATAAAACTTCTTAAAGCTTGTGGTAGCAAGAAGTAACGTTGAACACTAACTTAGCCCCCTCGAAGGGAATCGAACCCCTATTGTAAGAACCGGAATCTTAAGTGTTATCCATTACACTACGAGGGGTAAAATAAACAATACTTTAAGTTTACAAATCTTCAAAGTAATGGTCAATACACTTTTTAAAAAGAATAAAAAACATGAGTTTATTTTTTGACCATTTTTGACTTTTAGGTTAAAATAAATTCAACAGTTATAAATAAGGAGGAAATATAATGAATTTAATTCCTACAGTAATCGAAACAACAAATCGTGGTGAACGTGCTTATGACATTTACTCACGTTTATTAAAAGACCGTATAATTATGTTAGGTTCACAAATTGATGACAATGTTGCAAACTCAATTGTTTCTCAATTATTATTCTTACAAGCACAAGATGCTGAAAAAGATATTTACTTATATATCAATTCACCTGGTGGTAGTGTAACAGCTGGTTTTGCGATTTATGATACAATTCAACATATTAAACCAGATGTACAAACAATTTGTATTGGTATGGCTGCATCAATGGGTTCATTCTTATTATCAGCTGGTGCTAAAGGTAAACGTTTTGCGTTACCTAATGCTGAAGTTATGATTCACCAACCATTAGGTGGTGCCCAAGGTCAAGCGACAGAAATAGAAATTGCTGCGAACCATATCTTAAAAACAAGAGCTAAATTAAATAAAATTTTAGCTGAACGTACAGGTCAATCAATTGAAAAAATTGAAAAAGACACAGACCGTGATAATTTCTTATCTGCTGACGAAGCAAAAGAATATGGTTTAATTGACCATGTTATGGAACCAGAAGCATAAATAATTAAAACCAGTCCTATATAGGACTGGTTTTTTAATGTTTTATTCAATGATAATTAACTATTTAAATTAACTCTTCCACAGCTAATTTTAAATTTGGATAATTAAATTCAAAACCTAAAGCTTCTAATTTTGTTGGAATTACTTTTTGAGTATCTAAAGCGATTGTTGACATTTGACCTAACATGAGACGTATTAATGGTGATGGCACCCAAGTCCAATGTGGCTTATGACTAATTCTTGCTATCGTATAACCAAAAAGATTTTGACGTTCAACAACTGGTGCGGTTAAATTGAATGGTCCGCTTGCTCGTTCGTTATTAATGAGATATAAAATCGCACGTGTTAAGTCGTTAATATGAATCCATGAATACCATTGTTGGCCGGAACCTAACTTACCACCAACATTTAAATCATATGGTAATTTCATAAGTGGGAATGCACCACCTTGATTAGATAACACCATTCCAAAACGACCAATAACGACACGTGTACCAAACGACTCAAACTGTTTAGCTATACGTTCCCATTGATATACTACTTCTGATAAAAAATCAAAAGGTAATGACTGATATAATTCAGTGTAAGTTTGGTAAGCGTCAGGGCGGTAATAACCGACGGCACTCGCATTGAAGAATATCTCTGGTTTATGAGATCTATTACTAAATAAATTTACTAATGCTTGTGTTGATTGAATTCTACTTAGCATAATCGTTCTTTTGTATGATGGCGTCCAACGTTTATTTAACGTTGCGCCAGCTAAATTGATAACAATATCAATATCAGGCACGTTATTTTCCCAATTAGATTTAGACCAATTAACATAACGGATGTTAGAGTGAGTTGCACGTTGATCATGGCGAGTGAGGATAGTTATGTGTGCATCACTTTCGACGATTGCGTTCACGAGTTGGGTACCGATCATACCAGTACCACCTGTGATTAAATAGTGTTTCATAATATCACCTCTTATGTAGTTTGACGCTAATATTTCACTATTACAAGAATCACATAATATTTTGAATGAAAATTAGGTATATTTCAAATTGCTTAATTAATAAATATTGTAAAAGCGATGATTTTTATTAAAGTCATCGTGAAATTACTTGATTGTTTTAGTATACATTATATTTTTAAAGATAAGTTAAAGATTTGTTTTATAAGATATGATATTTGTAGATTTATGTAAATTACGTCAAAATTAAAATAATACCAATTATAAAGAAAACAATAAAAATAAATAGTATAAGTGTAATGACGAATTTAACAGTTGACGATTTGTGATTATCATTTGCCTCATTTTCAAGCATCATAGTTTTTACATTATTATGTTTTTTATTTGTATGTTGTGAATCATTGAAAGGATCTATTTGTTTCAAAATAAGCACCTCGCATTTAGATTAATGAATGACATAGTGAAAAATATTTAAATTTAGTTGTGTAGTCTTTGTATTATTAATAGTACTTCAACTCGTTTGTTAATTTATTTTACTACAAAATGTTTTGAAAATAAGCCAGGAGGTAATTTTAAATTAAAGAGTTTAATAAAATCCCTGAATAGTGTAAAATATAGTTTCGTACTTCAATAATCAAATACGCATAAAATGCATAGCATAAACGCAATATAATACTGAAAAGTGAGGGGGAAGTAAATGCACATCAAAAATTAATTTTGATGATAAGCATAAAAAAATATGAGTAATTTGTCGAAAATTATAAGTGGAATAATTGTATTGTTATTACTTGGTGGCCTGATTTTTGCAATTTTTGCTTTTGTAGATCATTCTAATAAAGCTAATGAACGCTTATCTGATCAAAAACAAGAACAACAAGACAAAGATAAGAAAAAAGATAAAGATAAAGAAAAAAAGAAAAAAGATACTGAAGAGTCTACTCAAGAAACGCAACAAACACAACAAACGCAACAAACACAGCAAACTCAGCAAACACAACAAGTTCCTCAAACTACAGAAGAGACGAGACAGCCAGCGACAACAGAAGAACGTACGTCTGAGCCAAAAACAAAAGAACCAAAGACCGAAGAACCAAAGACCAAAGAGCCATCTACAGAGGAACCAAAGACAGAAGAGCCAAAGACCAAAGAGCCGTCTACTGAAGAACCAAAGACAGAGGAACCAAAGACCGAAGAACCTGAAACAGAAGAACCATCTACAGAAGAGCCGTCTACTGAAGAACCGTCTACCGAAGAACCAAAGACCGAAGAACCGAAAACTCAAGATAAACCATCAACAAATAATAGTTCCCAAAACAGCGAAGGTTCATCACAACAAAGTAATCAGTCTAGCTCATCAGAAGATGATTAATAATAAACGCCTTAAGCAATCTGCTTAGGCGTTTTTTTGAATTAAAATATCCAATTTAAAATATAACTTACTAATGATGAAATTAGGAATAAGAGAAAAATGAGTGTGAAACAGCCGCAACCAATTGGACCACAACCACAATTAAAAGTTTTAATATAACCTCTTGATTGATAGTGACCGTTTTGGTTATTAAAATAATCATCATTTCGATATCGTTGATCACCTGGTTCAATAACTTCATTTTGTTTTTCTTTGGACAAATTATGCCCCTCCACTTCACAAGAATAAAAATTTAATTATACTTAAATTATGATGGACAGTGTCTCTGTGGGTCAATTTATTTCACTGCAAATTTGTAGTTTAGTGATGATTAGATTTAAGTAATAAGGGTATTATTGATAACGTAAGACCTTATAGCAATGATGTAAGCACATTCATTTTAAAGGGGTAGTTCTTATGCTTGCAATTCTCTAGATATAGTAGTAGTATTGCAATTGTAAATGGTTATATTTTTTTGTCCCACTAGGGACGGAAAAAGTCAACCTATGGTTGTAAGATGACCCTTTATTTTGGAATTGGAGGAGGATAGTAGTGAAAGACTTGATAAATATTCAACAGAAGTTAGTGCCTGAAATTGTTGAAAAAATGTATCGTCGTTTTTCTATATTAACTACTATCGCTAAAAATCAACCTGTAGGTAGACGAAGTTTAAGTGAGTATATGGATTTAACAGAGCGGGTATTGCGTTCCGAAACAGATATGTTAAAGAAGCAAGAACTTATCAAAGTTAAACCAACAGGAATGGAAATTACAGCTGAAGGTGAACTGACAATACAACAATTAAATAGTTATTTTAATGTGTATTCAGATAGTCATCATTTAGCACAAGGCATTAAAGAGCAATATGGTATTCGCGATGTTTATGTGATACCTGGTGATACAGATAATGAGCGTTCCGTTAAAATTGAGTTAGCAAGACAAGCTGGTCAATTATTGGAAAATAGTCTGTATGAAAATTCAGTTGTATCAGTTACGGGTGGTTCCACAATGGCTTATGTCAGTGAAGCTATGCATCAACAACCATACAATGTCTTTTTTGTTCCAGCTCGAGGTGGTCTCGGTGAAAATGTTGTGTATCAGGCAAACACCATTGCTGCAAGCATGGCTCAGCAAACAAATGGTGAATATACCACACTTTATGTACCGGATAATGTAAGTGAAACAACGTATAATACATTATTAAATGAACCATCAGTAATTCATACACTTGAAAAAATTAGAGAATCAAATATTACAATTCACGGTATTGGTGATGCGCTGAAAATGGCTAAAAGACGCCAGTCTCCGCAAGAAATTGTGGATAAACTTCAACATCATAATGCCGTCGGAGAAGCATTTGGTTATTACTTCGATGATCGAGGCGATGTAGTGCATAGAGTTAAAACAATTGGACTACAGTTAGAAGACCTTGAGTCAAAAAGGTTTATTTTTGCCGTCGCTGGGGGTAAGTCAAAAGGAGAAGCAATTAAAGCTTACCTATCAATTGCCCCTGCCAACACTGTATTAATTACAGATGAAGGTGCGGCAGAAGTTATTTCAGATTATAGTAATAAAAAGTGATTTCACTTTTTAAATATCATTTTTAAAGGAGGCCATTATAATGGCAGTTAAAGTAGCAATTAATGGTTTTGGTAGAATCGGTCGTTTAGCATTTAGAAGAATTCAAAACGTTGATGGAATCGACGTTGTAGCAGTAAACGACTTAACAGATGATGAAATGTTAGCACACTTATTAAAATATGACACTATGCAAGGACGTTTCACAGGAGAAGTTGAAGTAGAAAATGACGGTTTCCGTGTAAATGGTCAAGAAGTTAAATCATTCTCAGAACCAGATCCAAATAAATTACCATGGGGCGACTTAGATATCGATGTTGTTTTAGAATGTACTGGTTTATTCGCAGACAAAGATAAAGCATCAGCTCATATCGACGCAGGTGCGAAAAAAGTATTAATCTCTGCTCCAGCATCAGGTGATTTAAAAACAATCGTATTCAACACTAACCACAATGAATTAGATGGTTCTGAAACAGTTGTATCAGGTGCTTCATGTACTACTAACTCATTAGCTCCAGTTGCTAAAGTATTAAACGATGACTTCGGTTTAGTAGAAGGTTTAATGACTACTATCCATGCTTACACTGGTGACCAAAGCACACAAGACGCTCCTCACAGAAAAGGTGACAAACGTCGTGCGCGTGCAGCTGCTGAAAACATTATTCCTAACTCAACAGGTGCTGCTAAAGCAATCGGTTTAGTTATTCCTGAAATCGATGGTAAATTAGATGGTGGCGCTCAACGTGTACCAGTAGCTACTGGTTCATTAACTGAATTAACAGTTGTATTAGACAAAGAAGTAACTGTTGAAGACGTTAATAGTGCAATGAAAAATGCTTCAAACGAATCATTTGGTTACACTGAAGACGAAATCGTTTCTTCTGACGTAATCGGTATGACTTACGGTTCATTATTCGATGCTACACAAACTCGTGTAATGACTGTTGGTAACCAACAAATGGTTAAAGTAGCAGCTTGGTATGACAATGAAATGTCTTACACTGCACAATTAGTTCGTACTTTAGAACAATTAGCATCACAAGCTAAATAATTTTAGTTTAAATATTAATTTAGCAAGCTTGTTGTGCTGTTAAATTTTAACTATAAGCTTAGGAGTAAGCGGGGAGCACAAACGCTTCTCCGCTTATTTTACTGTATTGTCCCATTAAAAGGAGGTAGTTTAAATGGCTAAAAAAATCGTTTCTGATATAGAATTAAAAGGTAAAACTGTACTTGTTCGTGCTGACTTTAATGTTCCTATGAAAGATGGAGAAATTACTGACGATAACCGTATCGTTCAAGCCTTACCGACAATTAATTACATTGTTGAACAAGGTGGTAAAATCGTCTTATTCTCACACTTAGGAAAAGTAAAAGAAGAAAGTGATAAACAAGAATTAACATTAAAACCTGTAGCCGAAGCATTATCAACAAAATTAAATAAAAACGTGGTTTTTGTTCCTGAAACACGTGGAGAACAATTAGAACAAGCTATTCAAGAATTAAATGAAGGCGATGTACTATTAGTCGAAAATACTCGTTTTGAAGATGTTGATGGTAAAAAAGAATCAAAAAATGATGCTGAATTAGGTAAATATTGGGCTTCATTAGGCGATGTTTTTGTAAATGATGCGTTTGGTACAGCACATCGTGAACATGCATCTAACGTAGGTATTGCAGCTAATTTAGAAACAGTAGCAGGTTTCTTAATGGAAAAAGAAATTAGATATATCGGTGGCGTTGTAGAAAACCCTGATAAGCCTGTAGTAGCTATCCTTGGTGGTGCGAAAGTTTCAGACAAAATAGGTGTGATTACTAACCTATTGAAAATCGCTGATAAAGTACTTATTGGTGGTGGCATGTCTTATACGTTCTTTAAAGCACAAGGTAAAGAAATTGGCTTATCATTATTAGAAGAAGATAAAGTCGATTTTGCTAAAGAATTACTTGAGCGTGCTGGTGACCAAATCGTTTTACCAGTTGATTGTAAAATCGCTAAAGAATTTTCAAATGATGCTGAGATTACGGTAGTATCAACAGATGACATTCCTGCTGATCAAGAAGCGATGGATGTTGGTCCTAAAACTGTCGA
Organism: Staphylococcus sp. GDY8P72P; assembly: GCF_016890655.1. NCBI lineage: Bacteria > Bacillati > Bacillota > Bacilli > Caryophanales > Staphylococcaceae > Staphylococcus > Staphylococcus sp. GDY8P72P. The sequence goes on from NZ_JAFEQJ010000008.1 coordinate 309,196, forward strand.
CTTATTTAAAGAACAACTACAAGGTGCTCATACTGTAGTATGGAATGGACCTATGGGTGTCTTCGAATTGAGTAACTTTGCTAAAGGTACAATTGGTGTCTGTGAAGCAATCGCTGAATTAAAAGATGCAAATACTATTATTGGTGGCGGCGATTCAGCAGCTGCAGCAATTTCATTAGGCTATGCAGATGATTTCAGTCACATTTCAACAGGTGGCGGAGCATCTCTAGAGTATCTTGAAGGTAAAGAATTACCTGGCGTTGTAGCAATTGCCAATAAATAAATTCCGCACTAAGTATGACTGATAGTTATATTAAAGGATAATTATAAATCAATTAATAGGAGTGTATTGTAATGAGAAAACCAATTATTGCTGGTAACTGGAAAATGAACAAAACAGTTCAAGAAGCTAAAGATTTTATCAATGAATTACCAACATTACCAGATACTAATGAAGTTGAATCAGTAATCTGTGCACCAACAATTCAATTAGATGCTTTAGTATCATTAGTAAATGAAGGGAAAGCACAAGGATTACAAATCGGTGCGCAAAATGCATATTTTGAAGATAATGGTGCATTTACTGGCGAAACATCACCAGTAGCATTAGCAGATTTAGGTGTGAAATTTGTTGTTATTGGACATTCAGAACGTCGTGACATTTTCCACGAAACTGATCAAGAAATTAACAAAAAAGCACATGCAGTATTTAACCACGGCATGACTCCAATCATTTGTGTAGGTGAAACAGATGAAGAACGTGAAAGTGGTAAAGCAAATGAAGTTGTAGGTAATCAAGTGAAAAAAGCTATTGAAGGTTTATCAGACGAACAATTGAAACAAGTTGTAATTGCTTATGAACCAGTATGGGCAATTGGAACAGGTAAATCATCTACAGCTAAAGATGCAAATGAAATGTGTGCATTTGTAAGAACAACAATCGCTGATGCTACAAGCCAAGACGTAGCAGACGCAACTCGTATTCAATATGGTGGTAGTGTGAAACCTAACAACATTAAAGAATACATGGCTGAAACAGATATCGACGGCGCATTAGTAGGTGGAGCATCTCTTAAAGTCGACGATTTTGTACAATTGTTAGAAGGTGCTAAATAATATGGCTAAACAACCAACTGCATTAATCATTTTGGATGGTTTTGCAAATCGTGAAAGTGAACATGGAAATGCTGTCAAACTAGCTAACAAACCGAACTTTGATCGTTATTTTGACCAATATCCAACGACACAAATCGAAGCAAGTGGTTTGGATGTAGGACTTCCAGAAGGCCAAATGGGTAATTCAGAAGTTGGTCATATGAATATTGGTGCTGGACGTATTGTCTATCAAAGCTTAACTCGTATTAACAAGTCTATTGAAGACGGTGACTTTTTTGACAATGAAGTGTTAAATAATGCGATAACACACGTACAAGATAATAATACTGCGCTACATGTCTTTGGATTATTGTCAGATGGTGGTGTGCACAGTCATTACAAACACTTATTTGCAATATTGGAATTAGCTAAAAAACAAGGTCTCGATAAAGTATATGTTCATGCATTTTTAGATGGACGTGACGTTGATCAAAAATCAGCATTAAAATTTATCGAAGACACAGAAGCTAAATTTGCAGAAATTGGTATCGGTCAATTCGCATCTATTTCAGGTCGTTATTATGCAATGGATAGAGACAAGCGTTGGGACCGTGAAGAAAAAGCATATAATGCGATTCGCAACATTGATGGACCAACATTTGCTACTGCAAAAGAAGGTGTCGAAGCAAACTATGCTAAAGACCTTACTGATGAATTCGTAGAACCATTTATTATTGCTGACCAAAACAATGGTGTGAATGATGGAGATTCAGTGATTTTCTTCAATTTCCGTCCAGACAGAGCTGCACAGCTTTCTGAAGTATTCACAAATAAAGTATTTGATGGTTTTAAAGTAGAACAAGTGAAAGACTTATACTATGCTACTTTTACAAAATACAATGATAATGTTGCGGCAGAAATTGTCTTTGAAAAAGTAGATTTAACAAATACTATCGGTGAAGTAGCACAAGATAACGGTTTAAAACAATTACGTATTGCTGAAACTGAAAAATTCCCACACGTGACTTACTTTATGAGTGGTGGACGTAATGACGAATTTGAAGGGGAACGTCGACGCTTAATCGATTCACCTAAAGTTGCAACGTATGATTTAAAACCTGAGATGAGTGCTTATGAAGTAAAAGACGCTTTAATCGAAGAGTTAAACCAAGGTGATTTAGATTTAATTCTATTGAACTTTGCGAATCCAGATATGGTTGGACATAGTGGAATGTTAGAACCTACAATCAAAGCAATTGAAGCTGTAGATGAATGTCTAGGAGAAGTCGTAGATAAAATTATCGACATGGGTGGTCATGCGATTATTACAGCAGATCATGGTAACTCAGACATGGTACTAACTGACAACGATGAACCTATGACAACACATACAACTAACCCAGTACCAGTTATTGTTACTAAAGAAGGTGTCACATTACGTGAAACAGGTCGCTTAGGTGACTTAGCACCAACATTATTAGATTTATTAAATGTTCAACAACCAGAAGATATGACTGGTGAAACGTTAATCAATCATTCTAAATAACAGTAAGAAAACAACCAAGATTTAAGAATAATAAGTTATGACTATCTTCTTAGATAAGGTAATCATATGACTTGTTTTCATAATCACAGTTTGTTTCAATAATTAAATTATTTTATATTTACGTTGAATCAAGCTATAATGAAAGTGCAAAAATAAAAACTCTAAACTACTTAGGAAAAAGGAGATTAACAAACATGCCAATTATTACAGATGTTTATGCTCGCGAAGTCTTAGACTCACGTGGTAATCCAACAGTTGAAGTTGAAGTATTAACTGAAAGTGGTGCATTCGGACGTGCATTAGTACCTTCAGGTGCTTCTACAGGTGAACACGAAGCAGTTGAATTACGTGATGGAGATAAATCACGTTATTTAGGTAAAGGTGTTACTAAAGCTGTAGAAAATGTAAATGAAATTATTGCACCAGAAATCGTTGAAGGTGAATTCTCAGCTTTAGATCAAGTATCTATTGATAAAATGATGATTCAATTAGACGGTACTGAAAACAAAGGTAAATTAGGAGCAAACGCTATTTTAGGTGTATCTATCGCTGTAGCGCGTGCAGCTGCTGATTTATTAGGACAACCACTTTATAAATATTTAGGTGGATTTAACGGTACAGAATTACCAGTTCCAATGATGAATATCGTAAATGGTGGTTCTCACTCAGACGCACCAATCGCATTCCAAGAATTTATGATTTTACCAGTAGGCGCTGCTACATTTAAAGAATCATTACGTTGGGGCGCAGAAATCTTCCACAACTTGAAATCAATCCTTAAAAACCGTGGTTTAGAAACTGCAGTAGGTGACGAAGGTGGCTTTGCACCTAAATTCGAAGGTACTGAAGATGCAGTAGAAACTATTTTAGAAGCAATTAAAGCAGTAGGCTTAGAGCCAGGTAAAGATGTATTCTTAGGCTTTGACTGTGCTTCATCAGAATTCTTTGAAGATGGCGTATATAATTATGCTAAATTCGAAGGTGAAAACGGTTCGAAACTTACTGCTGAACAGCAAGTTGATTACTTAGAAGAATTAGTTAATAAATATCCAATCATTACTATTGAAGACGGTATGGATGAAAACGATTGGGACGGCTGGAAAGTTCTAACTGATCGTATTGGTGACCGTGTACAATTAGTAGGTGACGATTTATTCGTTACAAATACTGTTAAATTAGAAGAAGGTATCGAAAAAGGAATTGGTAACTCAATCCTTATCAAAGTTAACCAAATCGGTACATTGACTGAAACATTTGAAGCTATTGAAATGGCTCAAAAAGCTGGATACACAGCTGTAGTTTCTCACCGCTCTGGTGAAACAGAAGATACAACAATTTCTGATATTGCAGTTGCTACAAATGCAGGTCAAATCAAAACTGGTTCATTATCAAGAACAGACCGTATTGCGAAATACAACCAATTATTACGTATCGAAGATGAATTATTCGAAACAGCTAAGTTCAAAGGACTTAAAGCATTCTATAATTTATCTAAATAATATAGCTTAAATTAAATGAGTTCACGCGGATAAACACGTAGGTCAATCGACTTACGTGTTTATTTTTGCATCAATATGGAAAGTTTCTATCAGAATTATTCATCTTTAACTTTGAAACTGATATAATAAAGTATGGAAATATCTTAAGGAGTACTTGGAAATGGATGAAAATCAAAAGTCTAGAGTAACAAAGACAGCACACTTTATCGCATATAGTTCGCTAATATTGGCAATACTTTCTGCTATTCACAATTTCATAGTTTTAGATGATAGTGTAGTGCGACAATTGTTGACAAATAGTGGGCAAAAAGCGACTGACAATGCAATTGGTACTATCCGTAATAGTTTTCAATACACAGGTGTTATGTATGTATTAGCATATTTAGCAGGTATTATAGCTATTTGGAATCGTCACACGTATTTATGGTGGTTTATGTTTGCGGCATTCACGACTAATGTTTTATATAATTTGATTAATGTTTCTGTAGTCTTACAAGCTATCAGTGATGCTAAGTCAGTATTAAGTACTTTACCACTGATTATTGTGTTAGTTGCTTCTACGCTTATCGCAATATATATGTTAGTAGTATCAATCAAACGAAAAAGTACGTTTAATCGATAGGTATTTGATAAAATAGACGAACGTGTGATATAATGCGTTTCGTATATAATGAATGGAGGACAATGTTTATGCACTCGTTAATAATAGTTCTATTAATTATAGATTGTATTGCATTAGTAACTGTTGTATTACTCCAAGAAGGAAAAAGTAATGGACTTTCTGGCGCAATTAGTGGTGGTGCAGAGCAGTTATTTGGTAAACAAAAGCAACGCGGTGTCGATTTATTCTTGCATAGATTAACAATTGTATTGTCTATCATTTTCTTCTTGTTAATGTTAGGCATAACATATTTGGGTATATAAGGTCCGACAATGTTAAAGTCGGGCTTTTTTATTTATAATAGTACTTGAGAAGCTAAACAGCTCATCATGATGATAAAACATAAAGTGCCAAGGTGGCAAAACTATGTGACATGACAGTGAAAGGATTGAACAAAATGCAAATTAAACTTCCAGAACCTTTCTTATTTGAAGAAAGTAATCGTGCTGTTTTATTATTACATGGCTTTACTGGTAACTCTGCAGATGTTAGACAGATGGGGCGTTTTTTACAAAAACAAGGTTATACTTGTTATGCACCTCAATATGAAGGACATGCAGCTCCCCCAGAAGAAATTTTAAAGTCCAGCCCACATGTTTGGTATAAGGATGCCTTGGATGCATACGATTATTTAGTCGATAAAGGCTATGATGAAATTGCGGTAGCAGGTATATCACTAGGTGGGTGTTATGCATTAAAAATAAGCTTAAATCGAGATGTAAAGGGTATTGTAACCATGTGTTCGCCTATGTACATTAAGACTGAAGGTTCTATGTTTGAAGGTGTATTAGATTATGCACGTACCTTTAAAAAGTATGAAGGTAAAGATGCTTCAACGATAGAAGCTGAAATGTCCGCTTTCAAACCAACTGAGACATTGAAAGAATTACAAGGACAAATTCAAGATGTACGCGATCATGTTGATGAAGTGATGGATCCAATCTTTGTAGCACAAGGCGAATTGGATCAAATGATTAATACTGATTCAGCTAATATTATATACAATGAAAGCGAATCGGATGATAAAACAATAAAATGGTATGCCAACTCTGGTCATGTCATTACTATTGATAAAGAAAAAGAACAACTTTTTGAAGATGTTCTCAAGTTTTTAGAATCGTTAGATTGGTCTGAATAATTATTTTAAAATTAAAATATAGAAAGGAGGGGCATGATGAATTTAAAGCAATCTATTGAAACAATCATTAAACAACCTGACTATGAACCAATGTCAGTGTCAGATTTCCAAGATGCATTAGGTTTAAGCAGTGCCGACTCATTTAGAGATTTAATAAAGGTGCTAGTTGAACTAGAACAAACTGGTTTAATAGAAAGAACTAAAACAGATAGATACCAAAGAAAAGTAGCTTCGAAACAAAAAACGAAGGCATTAGTAAAAGGTAAGCTAAGCCAAAATAAAAAAGGATTTGCCTTTCTACGCCCAGAAGATAGTGAAATGGATGATATCTTTATTCCACCTACTAAGATTAACAGAGCGATGGATGGTGATACGGTCCTTGTAGAAGTACAAAACTCACGTGGTGAACATAAAGGGAAAACTGAAGGTGAAGTAAAATCTATCGAAACACATTCAGTGACACAAGTAGTAGGTACTTACAGTGAAGCACGTCACTTCGGGTTTGTCTTACCAGATGATAAACGTATTATGCAAGATATCTTTATTCCTAAAGGTCAAAATTTAGGTGCGGTAGATGGTCATAAGGTGTTAGTACAAATTACTAAATATGCCGATGATAATTCTAATCCAGAAGGCCATGTTTCAGCTATATTAGGGCATAAAAATGATCCAGGTGTGGATATTTTATCAATCATCTATCAACATGGTATAGAAATTGAATTTCCTGATAACGTGTTAGAAGAGGCAGAAGCAGTGCCAGATGAAATCAAACCATCAGAAATTACTGGTAGACGTGATTTACGTGATGAACTCACTATAACCATTGACGGGGCAGATGCCAAAGACTTGGATGATGCGATTAGTGTAAAACAATTAGCTAATGGTAATACACAATTAACTGTGAGTATTGCCGATGTTAGTTATTATGTCACAGAAAATTCGGCATTAGATAAAGAAGCATATGATCGTGCTACAAGTGTCTATTTAGTAGATAGAGTCATACCGATGATTCCACATCGTTTAAGTAATGGGATTTGCTCATTGAATCCAGATGTAGATCGCTTAACATTAAGCTGTCGTATGGAAATAGATGCGCAGGGTGATATCGTTAATCATGAAATCTTCGACAGTGTTATTCATTCTGATTATCGTATGACATATGATGCAGTAAACGAAATAATAACAGATAAAAATGAAGCTACACGTAACAAATATAGCGAAGTAACACCAATGCTAGATTTGGCTCAAGATTTGTCACAACGTTTTATCCAAATGCGTAAACGTCGTGGTGAAATTGATTTTGATATAAATGAAGCTAAAGTGTTAGTTAATGAGGAAGGTCTACCTACCGATATTCAAGTGCGTAATCGTGGAGAAGGTGAACGATTAATTGAATCATTTATGTTAGCTGCTAACGAAACTGTAGCAGAACATTTTGATAAGTTAGATGTACCATTTATTTATCGTGTACATGAGCAACCAAAATCAGATAGATTACGCCAATTCTTCGATTTTATTACGAATTTCGGCTTGATGATTAAAGGTACAGGAGAAGACATCCATCCTTCAACATTACAAAAAATTCAACAAGAAGTAGATGGTTTACCAGAACAAATGGTTATCTCTACCATGATGTTAAGATCAATGCAACAAGCACATTATGATGACACCAATTTAGGTCATTTTGGTTTGTCAGCAGAATATTATACACATTTCACGTCACCTATACGTCGTTATCCAGATTTAACTGTACACCGTCTCATTCGTAAGTATTTAATCGATAATGCAATGGACGAAAAAGAGTTAAGAAAATGGGAAGATAGCTTACCAGAAATTGCAGAACATACATCTCAAAGAGAACGTCGTGCGATTGAAGCCGAACGTGACACAGATGAACTGAAGAAAGCAGAATTTATGGTACAGCATATTGGTGATGAATTTGAAGGTATTATTAGTTCTGTTGCTAATTTTGGTATGTTTATTGAATTACCAAATACCATTGAAGGAATGGTACACGTTGCCAACTTAACAGATGACTATTATCATTTTGATGAACGCCAAATGGCGATGATTGGTGAACGTCAAGCTAAAGTTTTCCGCATAGGTGATGCAGTGAAAATTAAAGTTATCCATGTCGATGTGGACGAACGTATGATTGATTTCCAAATCGTAGGTATGCCATTGCCTAAAAATGAACGTAGTCAAAGACCAGCACGTGGAAAAACGATTCAAGCCAAAACACGTGGTAAGTCGTTAGATAAGTCAAAAGATGACCGTCAGCAAGGTAAAGGTAATAAAAAGAAAAAATCACGTAAAGGTAAAAACCAGCGTAATCGTGATAGCCAAAAAAGTGGTAACACTAAACACAAACCGTTTTACAAAGATAAAAAAGTCAAAAACAAAGCACGTAAAAAGAAAAAATAAATCAGCGAAGAGGTGAAACTCAATGCCAAAGAAAAAATCACCAGGTACATTAGCAGAAAATCGTAAAGCCAGACATGATTATAATATCGAAGATACGATTGAAGCGGGCATTGTGTTACAAGGAACAGAGATCAAATCCATTCGTCGTGGTAGTGCCAACTTAAAAGATAGCTATGCACAAGTAAAAGGTGGAGAAATCTATCTGCAAAATATGCATATTGCGCCTTATGAAGAAGGCAATCGCTTTAACCATGATCCACGACGTTCACGCAAATTACTATTACACAAACGTGAAATTATTAAATTGGGTGAACGTACGCGTGAGATTGGATATTCTATTGTTCCATTAAAACTTTATTTAAAACACGGTAACTGTAAAGTCTTGTTAGGTATTGCACGTGGTAAGAAAAAATATGATAAACGTCAAGCATTAAAAGAAAAAGCAGTGAAACGTGACGTAGATAGAGCAATGAAAGCCCGTTATTAAGCTAATCTATTGCTAAAGTAAGCAATTTTTGTTAGTATTAAATGTACTTTCTGTAAAACATAAGGTATCAGTGAGATGCAGGAAGTACATTCATTCATCGAGGGGACGTTTATGGATTCGACAGGGGTCCCCAGAGCTCATTAAGCGTGTCGGAGGGTTGTCTCCGCAACAACACACACAGTTTATAATAACTGGCAAAGAAAACAATAATTTCGCAGTAGCTGCCTAATCGCACTCTGCATCGCCTAACAGTGTCGTCTATGCACTGTTAACGCGATTCAACCTTAGTAGGCTACGCTAAACACTGCCGTTTGAAGTCTGTTTAGAAGAGATCTAATCAAACTAGCGTAATGTTGGTTGTCTATTACCTCTCATTACGCGAAATTGACTAATAGACTACACACGTAGAAAGATGTGTATCAGGACCTTTGGACGCGGGTTCAACTCCCGCCGTCTCCACTACATAGCTCTCAATCCTTGTGGTTGAGGGCTTTTTATTTTTGTTGCCACAGTATTGCCACAGTATTGCCACAAGCATATAAAAAAATACCTTCCAAGATTTGGAAAGTATTATAAATATTTTATAATTTCTTTTTGTGTACTAGGGTACAAATGGCCATAGCGTGAGCTTACTTCTTCTATAGACGAATGACCTAATCTTTGTGCAATTATCATTAAACTAGCACCATGATTGACTAACATAGAAGCATGGCTGTGCCTTAACTCATGGATTACAATACGTGGGAATGTTTCACCAGCTGGTAATTCGTCATCTAAAGTTTTTAGTGCATTAGTAAACCAACGATCTATAGTTGATTCACTGAACGCTTTAAAGAATGTTCCGAACAATACATAATTATCCTTATATATGTTATTCTCTTTATACCAAGTTAAATAATTTCGTAAGTCATCCATCATGTGAGTAGGTAAATATATATCACGTATGGCTGCTTTCGTTTTAGGGGCTGTCACTTCGCCGTGGTAGTCCGTTTTGTTTATATGGATATAATCATCGTCAAAGTTCACATCTTCCCATGTGAGCGCTCTAATTTCTCCCTTGCGTGCGCCACTATAGAACAGCAACTTGAAGAATAATTTTTGTTGAATAGTAGGCAAAATATCATAAAACTGATTAAATTGCTCTAACGTCCAGTAATTCAAGCGTTTCTGTGTTTCAATTTCAAAATTACCGACTAATGATGCAACATTTTGTTTTAGATCATGATACTTCATAGCATGGTTCAATATAGTTACCAAGAACACATGCATCTTTTTCAAATATTCTCCTGAATGAGCTTCTTTCATCTTTTTATTCTGAAACTTCATAATATCTTGTGTTGTCATGTTGAAAACGTCCATTGATTTAAAATAGGGTACTAAATGATTATTAGTATGTGTCTTTAATGCTTTCACACTTGATGATTTACGTCTTGCTGTGTACCAATCCACATACTCCTCTACCAGCTTATCAAAAGGCAATTGATTAATCTTGCCGATGCCCTCTAATTCATCCATATAAGCGTTACAAGCCTTCACAGCTTCCTTACGTTGCTTAAATCCAGTACGTTTTATCTCTTTTCTTGTATTCGTCTTATCGTAGTATGTGATACGGAAGTAATATGTACCACGTTTAGCATCTTTATAGATATTGTGGGATAGTTTAAGGTCGTGTTGCAATTAGATCACCTCATTAAGTTAAATATTCATCGTCATATATTTCACGCATAAAATCCTCTATTGAATCTGTTATATTTAAGTACTCCATATATTCGGTGAATTCAGTCTTTTTATTCATTCTTTCGTTTTGATACTCTTTAATAACTTCTGGGTTTTGAATACTTTTTAATAGACTGGGGTTATTTTTAATTGTTTTTATGATTTCTATATTTACCAATTTATATATTTGATGTAATACATCATGTGGTAATTCTACAGTCGCTATTTTTTCACCAAAAATAGAAGTTTTTATATCATAAAAAATTTTGTTTTCAGATTCAAATAGATAATTTAATTTGTAATATGGCTTGTCGACAACACTCTTTTTGCCATTATATTTATTAATTTCTAATCTGCCACTAGATTTCAAATCATTAAAAAATGTTGTGTTTTCTTCTATATTTTCATAACTACCTGCCAATATTCTGAATTCATTTAAAAAATCTTGACTATCATTGAAATCTAATACTTTCGCTATTTTGATAAGCAACTCATCATTTGGTATAACCTTATTGTTTTCTACACGTGACAAGAATGCATGAGTCACCCCTACCTTTTCGCCTAATTCTTCTAGTGTAAGTGGATAACTTTTTCTGGCATTTCTTATTGCTTTGCCTAACGTTCCATCTTGATTCATATCAATCACCTCAACAAGAGTTTACCATAAATGTAACAAAAATAGATAACATTTTTTAATTTGTACTTGTAATGTAACTTAATTTAGTTTATATTAAAGGTGTACCAAATAAATGTTACTTGTTTAAGTAACAAAAGTGAGGTGGAAATATGATAAAAACTAATATACCTGAGTTGAGATATTTGATTGCTAAAAATGGTCACAGTTTAAGAAGCTTTTCAAAAATTAGTGGTATTTCGCTTTCTTATCTAAGTTTGATTGTTAATAACAAAGTTACACCAAGTCCTAAAATGGCAAAAAAATTATCAGAAAATCTAAATGTAAATATAGAATACTTATTTGATTTTGAAATAAAGGAGGAAGAAAGATGAAAAAAATAGCATATCCACATCTTTATATTCAACGTAAGGAACATGGTCACAATCAAGCGCTCGTTGCTCGTAAATTAGGTATCTCAAAAGAACGCTACTCTTTGAAAGAGCTAAACAAAGCAAATTTCACACTACCAGAAGCGAAAATTTTATCTGAATTATATGGAATGCCTATCGATGAATTATTTAGTAATTCAATTTCAGTAGGACAATAGGAGGTGAATACAAATATGAAATTATTCGGAACACTTATCGCAGCAAGCTCATTGACTTCATTTACAGTAGGTTATGTGACAGAAGATATTTTTAATAGTATGGCTTTATATAGTCCACTAGCTATTACATCATGGGCAGTATCAGAATGGTTTAACGATAGAAAAATTAGAAAACAATTAATGGAGGTTGAATAATATGAATATTGAAATTTTAAATGCTTTTGAAGAAATGACGAGCGCTTCTAATAAAGTTTATTCTTTGAATGGAGAAATGAACAGACTTTCAGAGTTAGTAGGTATATTAAGTGAAAAAGTAAAAGCGTATAGAGAAGAAGGAGATAATTTAGGGGCGAATGCAATAGCTAATATCGCATTAGATGATATTGAGCCAGTAATTAATTATTTGTATGAAGATTTTCATAAATCAATGAAAGAATTCGAGCAAAAAACGAAACGACTTAAAAATGTTTGTGCCTTTCACGGTATAAATGTTCAATTAGGCAAAGATAATAAAGTTATTAATTTTTATAAGGAGAGTAGATAAAATGAATTATTCAGAAAAAGTACAAGAAAGCGTGGAATTTGCAGATTTGAGAAATAAGATTCAGTCAGTATTGGACTATCTCGGTATGGAATCATCAGAATTAGAGGATGAAAGAGCATATGCAGTAAAGAATAATAAGCCTGTTTATCATCAAGCTATCAATAATAATATCAAACAAATTTATGTAACTACATCTACTTTATTAGCAATCAGAAATGATATTGAATCAATGCATGATGATATTCAAAGACAAATTAACAAAGAAAAAAAGGCATTATCACAAGCCGGCAAGCAGAATGATAACGCCTAAACGCAAATATTTAACTAAAAATATCTAACTAAATACTAACATATATGAAAGGTTGATTGTATGGACGAAACAACACTTTATAAACAACATTTTGAATTTCATTCAAATTTAGATTATATCAATACAACAAGTTTATCCAGAATCAAGGAGATTAGTAAGCGAATCAATTTCGCTTCTATCTCTAGTGATAAACAAGTTTTTAATAATAAAGGTAATTTATATCATCGTGAAAAGAATGATATTGGTGATTACATTAATAACCTTACTTTAGATTATATCATAATTCCCAAAGAAATTGGAGTAATTTACGGAATTGTAAATACTAAAATTACAGAAAATGATAATGGTGAAGAGGAAAAGAAAGCAAGTTTTGCAGCAGGTTCATTCAACAATTATGCAAGATTTATTGCAGATTTAATATCAAATAAAGTGATTTATTCAGATGAATTAGATGCATTTTTAATAGTCAAAAGTAACACGTATGAAGTGATAGACGACACAAATTTTGCCTTAAATTATCCAGTCGATAATAAGCATCAGATAAACGACTTTTTAGAAGTCATGCTTGAAATGTACCGTGAACACTTAAATGTAGAACATGGTTACAATATCCTTCCATATACCATTGCAGGTAACAATTGGATTTACGATTGCAGAAACTTAGAGTTTAAGAAAAAAACACTCAATTCAGACGAATTATACGCGAAAAAATATGATGTTAATGCATCAGCGATTGATACAGATATACCTGAAAAATTCTATGATCTAGTTACTGAAAGTGATAAAAGTAAGAATAATTTAATGTTAGTACATGCATATACTATGTATCGCAAAATGAACATTATACAGGCTGAGAAATGGTTTTTGATGAAGGATTTTGGCCGTTCAGGTAAAGGGTTGTTTATGACTACATTTGATGCACTGTTACAGGTTAATAAAGTTAATTTTGATGCTCTTTTATCTCGAGGTTTTGAGTCACAAAACGAATGGATGAACTTTTATGGTGCAGATATTGCTCATGCTAACGAAACAGGCGAGATTACAGAAAGTATGATGCGTATTTTAAGAAAAATTGCTACTGGTGAAGTAATTTCTGGTCGTGGTATTGGCAGAAACGCATTCACATTTAAAAATAATGCAGTGTTAATTCTCGATACAAACGAAAGTGTAGATACAGGGGAAATTACAGCGAACACTACACGTACAATTAAAATTTCACTCAAAGATAGACCACTTAACGAGACAGATGAAGAACGTTATCAAATATTTAAGCCATATTGGGATTTTGTACAGCCAAATGGTAAGAAATCAGTAGCAGCTGCAGTTTCATTTTTGATTGCGAGTTTGGAATATCTGAAAGAAACTGGTCGAGAGTTTAAGTTTAGTGATGTAACACTCAAAAACTATTTCAGTGAAGATGAATTGACTGAAACACAGGTTAATATGATTAAAGTTTTAGCAAAACAAAGTTTTTTATTTGCTGGTGATGAAACATTACAAAAAATGATTGAACAGGATTATAAAAGTTTGAGGTACAAACAAGCTAGAGATGATATGAAGAAAATCGGAATAAGCATAAATAATCAAAAATGGATAGATGGAGTAAATACAAAAGTTCATAAAGTAGAAAATCCAGAATTGTTTAATATGGCATTAGAATTAATTTCAGAAGAGTAAGGGTTAGACTAACCCTTACTAACTCTTATCATAACCCTTAAAACGTTGTAACAACAGTCACTAACTCTTATAGCTCTAATTTCTATAGCGTTTTTTGTAAGTGTAAAATAATTTAGCTACTAAAGGAAAAATAAGCGTTATAAGGGTTAGTAAAGGAGGTATTCAATGACAGGTTATCATGTAGCAAAATATTTATTAAAAAAGAATATTCAAGTTATACCTTTAAATCAGTACAAAAAGCCAAGTATTCCATTTGCTGATATAGATGTTACCGACAATTTCATTGAATATCATTCAAGTTTGTATCATCAAACGCATGTATTAGGTGTGCTTACACGTGGTCTATGGTGTATCGATATTGATGTAGATCATCAAGAAGGTAGTAACGGATTAGAAAGTTTAAAAATGATACCTTTTTATGCCGAAGTTGTAGCTAATGCACAAAATACTTTAGTACAAACGACGCCTAGTGGTGGCAAGCATATAATATTCCAAAAACGTGCTGGCGTTGAATACGGTCAAAAAATAGATTATTTACCATCTGTAGATATAAAGGCACATGATAACAATTATTTTGTGTTAGCTAATAGTCGAACACATAAGGGGATTTATAAACACAATAAAAAAGATGTAACAGAATATAATGGAGAATTTGAAAATCGTATATTTTCTAAACGTGGTAATTATACGCAACAAATTTTAGAACCGTATTCTATGAAACAAGTGTTATCAGATCATAATTTCGACCATTTAGGTACTAGTAAAGGTGGATTAGGTAAACAAGCATATCAACGTATTGTAAATAGTGAAAGTGAATATAGAAACGATGATTTATATAAAGCAGCAAGTTATGCGAAGCAATGTAACGTTGATATTGAACCGTTGCGTATATTAATTGGGGATAATAAAAACGGAGATATATTTGATGAGAGAAGTTGGGAGGCGACTGTAAGAAGTGCAGGCTACTAATATTGAAATAAATTATGATGAACAAGCTGAAAAAATAGGGTTAATTGTTGGCATACCAGAAGAAATGTATTTCTGTTCAATCAGTAGAGCGTCAGTAGTTTATGTAGAATACATTAATAAAAATTGGGTGGCATGGCGTGAAAGCTATGTACCTAATACAAATAGGCGTTCTAGTTATAAATTGATTGCACATGGTGGCTTTGAATTAGTAATAGCACGTACTAAAAACTATTTAGGATTTATTACAAAGAAAAGAGGATTAAGAAAATGAGATACCTATATAACAGTGGCAATAGATATGGAACAGTAGTAACTAATAACAATACACACCGTGTGATTACAGAATATCCACGTGAAGTATTTTACTTTAACGATGATGAATTACAAGAATACATGGCTTATAACAATTTAGGATTCAATGCGATTGAATTTAACGATATGACAATGGAACAACTAGAAACTGTATTAATGTGGTGTAAGCAGTTAGAACCTATAAAGACAGTGAACGAAAACTATTCCAGCTATAACTTAAAGCATATGTTTGAACGTGAACCATATGGCTTTTATATATCAAACAGCAATATGAAAGAGGCGATGGCACTTGCTGGATTTAAACCTAAAAGTGCTGATGATCTAAACTGGTTTTATCCAATAAGTGAACGAAGTATCAAGCACCTTTAAAAGAGATATAGACACTTAAATTCATATAGTTACAAACTCATTAAAGATATTAACGACTTATTATATCTATTAATTAAAAGGGGATATGCACATGTGGTATAGGGATGTGGCTAATCAAATTGTTGCTAGATTGCCAACTAATATAAGTAATGTGTCAGAGAGTTATTTAAATACAGTAATCAGGCGTTATGTAACTAAGCTTGAAGATATTGAAGAAGTGAAACAATATATTAATGAAATGAAACGCAGAAAACAAATTAAAACGTATAAAGATTTTATAACTAAAAAATAAGGGAGTTTTTAAATGACTAAAGTAAATGAAAAATCAATCGAAGTATTTAATAAGGTAATTGAACCAAAGGTGGAGAATAAAAAACATGTGGCTTTAGAAAAAAGCAAAGTCACTGACAAATTAAAAGAATTTGATTTTAAGATGTCACATTATAAAAATGAAAATGATTACGCTATGATTGTATCGCTTAAAAAGGAACAAGAAAAACTGGAAAATACAATTGTAGAATTATATGAGCAAAGTGAAGATGACAATCATAAATTATTAGATGAAGATATAAAAGCATTTAATGCTGCATATGATAAAGAGGTTAAAGAATTAAAAGATAATAACAGTAAACTAATTCAAGAATTCAACGGAAAATTACAAGAAGCTTATGAAGTATATGAGAAGATTGCAGCTAACAAGGTGGAAGCTATTCGTAGAGCATCAAGACGTAATTATATGAATACTGCAATAAACAACCCAGACCAATGGAGATTGAGTTTACAACGTAATACAAGTTTAGTTGATGATCCATTTAAAACGAATACTAATCCAACTACATTAGCCAATAGTTTTAAAGAAATGTTATTTAATATAAATGGTCGTGCTGATTCAGAATACAATAACGGAAACCATAAATGGTAAAAGGGGGATTATAAATGAGTTACACAGTATTAAGTCCAATAAAACAAGATTATGCTTTAGGCTTTGATGAAAAGAAAAACACTATTATTTTAAAACCATTATATTCAAATACACAAGTTGGGATAGCTACCGTTGATGGTGTGGCTAGTTCTGATATTAATTATAAAAAAGGTTCTTTAACTAGAAGAGTGTTTAAAAACTTTAAAGATACTGATGGTATAAATATTGTGATAAACAACAATGAGAATTCATTTGTTGCTAACAGTAAAGATTCAGGTGTACTTACTGTTATTAAAGAAGAATTCATTGGCTTTGGTATTCAAGTTGATAGGGTTCGTGATAAAGGTGAGGGATTGCAAGAATTAATCGATATAGCTAAGAATAATAAATCGGTATCAGTACAATGTTACGCTAGTAAATTGGGTATGGATAATACAACGATTGGTAATGTTGATAAGATTGAATTAGTATCGGTAAACACAAAATAATTAACTTATAAAATAATGTTGTTATAATATGTTTTATGTAGTATAATGTAAGTAGGTAGAAATCTACCTTGAATGCTTTATAAAACATTCACTAATTCTTCTGGTATCGGTTGTTTAATAGCTTGTTCTTGAAAGTTGCATACTTCCTTTGTACGCCATCATCACTTGTTCTGCTCTTATACTTGTGGTGGTGGCTGTTTTAATATCAAGTTTTATTGTGAAGGGAATAGCATTGGTTGATTTTAGTATTAAGCAATCATATCTAACATGTGATTAGATCATTATTAACATATTGATAATGAACATTTATTCAGAAGAGAATAATAATTAGTTGTTGTGATGTTAAGTTAAGAAGTATTTAAGATAGATTATGATTGAAGTTGTATTGAACATTATTAAAGAGATTAGTTCAATGATGATAAAGATTAAGTTGTTACATCAACAATGATATTAAGATAAGTAAAATGTATTTAAATAAGTGATTAGATCATAATGAATTCATTTGTATTATCAATAGAAGATTGATGAACGAATTAACTTTGATGAACAAACTTAAAAGATAAATGATTACAAAATGTTTTTGTTCTTTCATTTGAAATTTAATTTAAAACAAATTATAAAAAGAAGATTAATAAACAATTATAAATAAACATTCAATATGAAGATGAATACAATAAGTATCTTCATACTTATTCATAGGTTAAAGGCTTAATAGTGATAATAGGTTAATAGCAAATAGATTACTAATACAATAGTTATAAATTTTCCAATTATAATGACTTATTTTGAGAATGAAAACATTTATAGTTTGAGTTGAATTATTTAACTAAATAAAGTTATAAAATGAAATAAATATCATAATGATTAGTAATACAAAACATCTGAAAATGGACTTCATAGAAGGCATTTAGAGCTTGTTTTAGAGCATGTAATAACTGTGTAATTAAAGCTATATAAATAATAAATGTACGTCATAATCGTGCGCTATAACCAGCTAAGCATTACTAATTTAAAAAGCCAGGGGTCTGTTAGGCGCCCACGTATTTTAAAAAGATTTGTAATCGCTCGATACTTAATCTTAACCGAATGTTGAAAATGAAAGTTGAAAATGCGTAAAGTAAAATGGCTTTACGTAATAGGATGTATAAGAAAAGGGGGGAGTTTTAATGGCTCAAAGAAAATTATTGTCACAACAAAAGAGTAGATTAACTACAGAAGTTCAGGAAACGAAACAAGCTACAGAAGAAGCATTGCAGCAATTAACAAAACTATCACCAGAACCTCCTGAATGGCTAGATGATACGGCTACAAAAGAATGGCATAGGATATTTCCATTACTACAAGAATTGCCTGTAGCTAGTTTAGATTTAGCATTAGTTTCTGCTTATTGTACAGCCTATTCAGATTACATCAATGCAACTATACGTATGAAAAATGAGGATGCAATTATTGTTACTGAACGTGGTACAAAGCTTAATCAGAATCATGCTATAAAAAGAGATTCGTTATCACAATTAAATAGCATTGCGCCTAAATTAGGGCTAACCGTAGAATCGCGATTAAAAATATTGGAACCTAAAACACCAAAAACACAAGATGATGCATTGGCTGAAATGCTTGCTAATAAAGGTAGAAATAAAACGGTGTATGACATATTTGGTGTAGATGATGATGACTAATAAATAAATTTGTTCCATTATACATGTCTAGGAGGGCTACTATGATATTAAAACGTTGTAAATCAGTTTTGTGGTATTACGAAGAAAAGAAAATTACGGAATATGAATTATTAACGCACTATAATCCACAATTCATCAATAGTAAGATACGAGCGATACAAGAACAAATCGATGCTATGTATCATTTAAATGTATCTCACATGAGTTGTGATGATGTGTTGGGTGTGATTTCAATTTCATATCCGTTAGAGAAGTTAGTTTTATGGATTATAGATCAAAAAGAAGAATTGAATCGTTTTAAAAATAGTAGTACTAAGAAGTTAAATTTATTAAAGAAAATCATCCATAATTACACACCCAAAGAGCAGCAAGAAGTAATGAGATACTTTAAATCTAATGGCAGTAACAAGCCATTAAAGACGATTGATAAGTTACAGGAAGATTTATATAAAGTACATCATCATAAGCGTTTAGAACGTAATAAGCAGCATGAAAAAGAGAACGAGGTCATTTATAAAAATTTTGTAATAGAAGTAAAGCAATCATTAAATAATGAACATGAGGAGTTGGTTGTGTGATTAGAAGTTTAAATGATGTAGATTATCCTATATTAGAACGCTACATGCGTAATTATCATAGTATGGTTGATACTTATAAGAATAAGGCTAATGATATGGACAAATCAAAGTATATAAACCTAGAATCGATTGTAAAAGGCGTTACTCAAGTTTATAACGATAGTGATGTAAAAGTGCAGCAGATTATTAAACTCACATGGTGGGATGATAAAAAGTACACAGATGAAGTTATAGCTGATGTGATGGGTGTTAGTCAGTTAACGTTAAGGCATGCGAGACAAGTTATATTAAAACGTGTTGCAAAGGCAGTTGATTATGTATGAGTTATGATAAAGCAACAGTGAAAGAATTTATATTGAACTATCACAAAACAATAAATAATAGTGATGCATATAATGAAGATATTGATATAGATGATTTTTTTAATGTGAATGATCAAGCAGAAACTCATGATATAGATAATAATGTTGAAGAAAGTATATTTTATAATGAATTAGAAGCTGTTATAGAAAGTGTAGCAACTGAAAAAGAACATAATTTATTCTTACTAATATGCAATGGTGTGAGCTTTGAAAAGGCTGGGAGTATATTTGGTGTAAAAGAAGCAAGAGCTAAGCAAATGTTGAATAGATTGTTGGATAAGTTGGAGTAACAAATAACGGTAGGCACTTATGTGCTTGACCTATTTATGATATAATATAATTACAAGAGCCATAGCGCTCATCAAAAATTCACATCGGAGGACTTTATTGCGTTTAGCATAAAGTATCTGACCGTAATAACCACCCACACATGTCACTGGGTGGTTATTTATATAAAATCAATGTGTACAATAGTTATTAAAAGGTATATAATATTGTTTAATGGATTTTTGAGAGGAACGTTTTATGGAAAATAAAGAATTATCTATAAATTTCAATGAAGATAAATTAAAATTTGCTGAAGAAAAAAATAAAAATTCTGCCAAAAACAAACTTATTTATGCTTTTCTTTCAACTACAGCAACAGTCTTTGCTACAATTTATTCTGACGAGAAACAATTAGTCATTTTATCTATTTTGCTTTTCACATTTCCTAGCTACATTGAATCATTAGGAATATTAAATGAAAACTTGGTTATAAAATATATAATAAAAACTTATAAAATAATTTTTGTGATTTTATCCATACCATTAATTATTATTATAATGTGGTACATGTATGATAAAGGTGATGCGTATTATTTTACTAAAGCATTCATAGATTACATATTGTATGTTAGCATTTTTGTAAACATATTGTTTTCTTTGATTTCTTATCACAATTTAAGATATAATATTAATGAGCATATCGCATTAGTTGTTATAGAAGAAAGTACAGTAGAAAAACAAAAAGAAAGATTGAAATTTCAAGCTAATGTTCAAAATGAACACAAAAAAACATATCGTGAATTTGTTGGTAATACAAGCAATAAGGATAAAAGGGGGAAAAATAAATGATATTTATAACTGGTTTATCAATATTGTTCATTATAATTTTAGGCGCAAGTTATTTGTCTTTTGTCTTAACGACGTTAATTATCAGTGAAGATTTTGGGGATAGAGTGACCATAAAAGTATCATTTATTTTACCAATCATTTTAGTCTACTTATCTTTATATGCTTGTATTAAAAATTTAAAAAATAATAAGCAACTTGCTAAAACATCATTGAAAATGGCTACAACCCATTATCCTACGGTAGTTACCATGTTTATAGGTATGATTAAAGATCATCAAGCTCAAATTCAATATTTTGGAGAATCAACTTATTCATATAATAAAAGTAAAGAAGAAGAGGTTATTACTAAAAAAGAAGTAGATAAATCTTGGTTGACTTCATTTCCAAATTTAAAATCTCTTATAACATCAAAAGGATTTAAAACTAGCTTTTTTAATAATTTAGCTGAATCTTAATTTTTAATTGTTCATTTTAGAATGTAAAGTATTTATTTAACACTCACCAACTGGTGGGTGTTTTTTGTTATAATAAAATAGTCAACTTGGTGGAGAACATTAAACCGTATCTTAATTGATACGGCTATTTTTTTTATTTACATATACGAATGTTTGTTCTATTATGTTCATGAGGTGATTATAAATGGAACCAAATTTAGACTGGAATAAAGATTTCCAAGAATTCCAGGATATTTTGAATTCAGGAATACATCCCGAATGGTTATATAACGCCAAAGCAAATATGATACTCAACCCTTCATACACAGGACAGGGCAAACAATTTTTCTTTACTAAAGATATTATTAAAGCTAGTAAAATAGTTCCTTTTTATTAAATAGAACATTGAAAGAAGGTATATAACATTAGCAAACAATTTCAAAAAGAAAAACTGTGGAGTAGATATAAATACGAAGTTTTATGGCATGATCAAAACGCTTATAATGATATTAGATTTTTGATGAATAATGATGTTGAAATTGAAATAATTCAACAAAAAATTCAATATGCTCTAAATAAGCAACCTTCTAAAGGATCAATAATAAATGCTTATTGCCATATGTGGGGATATTTTAAAAAAATAAGTACTGAACAAGAAAAGCAGTTATTTAAAAAACTAAAGACAGATTTTGAAAATCATATTATAACAGAAAAAGTATTAATTGATTTTATCAAGAAATTAGCCGATTTATATGAAGTCACTTATTTAAAACAATCTACTATTATAAATAAAGCCCACCTAAATGAATAGGTGGGTTCGTTTAATAAAAGATATATTATAGTAATGTAATCGTAAATATTATTGACTATATTTATTTTGATAATATTTTAATGCTGCTAGTTTTTGCTCTGCGTCTTCAACTTCATATTGATTATTTTCAATTGCATACATAGTTTGCTTTTCGCCAGATGAAAGACCATCACCAGTGTTTTTACGCCATTCTTGGTCAGGCATGTTCATATATGGGTTATTAGGATCATAACCGTTAGCTTGTTGATTGTCTTGTTGTGCTTGTTGCGTGTTAGCATTGTCTTTTTGTTGGTCAGTATTCATTTGTTGATTTTGTTGCTCCTGTTGATCTGTATTAGCTTGTTGTGTATTGCTAGTAGTTTGATTTTGATTATCTGCGTTAGCTTGTTGGTCAACGTTATTTTGTGATTGACTGTCATTGCTAGTAGTTTGACTATCGTTATCAGAGTTATCTTCTTTATCAGTTTTCTTATCCTTAGATACCATTTTACCATCATTTGATTTCTTATTTTCATCTTTCTTCTTATCATCTTTTGATGATGACTTGGTTTCTTTCTTATCTTCTGATTTACTTTCTTCTTTGTTTCCGCATGCAGCCAAAACTAAAAAACTTGCTAATAATAAAAATAAGACTTTTTTCATTTAATACTCTCCTTTAAAAATAATTTGTTAACTTAATTGTACTACACTTAAAAAATAATAGTGATAACAAAAAGTTATGATTAAAAATATTAAGTAATACTATA
Organism: Staphylococcus sp. GDY8P72P; assembly: GCF_016890655.1. NCBI lineage: Bacteria > Bacillati > Bacillota > Bacilli > Caryophanales > Staphylococcaceae > Staphylococcus > Staphylococcus sp. GDY8P72P. Next base: position 332,302 of record NZ_JAFEQJ010000008.1, read on the forward strand.
CTTATCATTCGTTCGAAATCAAAGCACTTGTAGAACATCAAGCGAACAACTATACGTAAATTGATTTCTCGATGCAGCACAGAGTGAATGTCAGACCGTACTAATTCTTATATTACTCATTGCTTTCTCATTAAGATACATACATAATTAAAAGTAAAAAGAGATGGTGAATAAATGACAAGGCTTTTTGTAATAGGTAATGGGTTCGATATTGCACATAATTTGAGTACTAGTTTTGAGGAATTTAAAAAGTATATCGAAAATCGTATTAATAAAAGTAAAAAGAAAGAGAAAAAAAAACTAAGTATAATTTATACTATTTTAAATTCGGCAGAAAGATCATATAATGATGAAGCGAATATACTAAAAGATTATGATTCTAGTGAGTGGAATCTTTTTGAAACTATTTTAGCTTATATAGGATCACTTAATGAAAGCGAGGAGTATTGTAAAGAAACTTCATTTTGTAATGATATGTTACAAGAAAATATTCTAAGAGATTTACAATCTTTGTTTACTCAATGGATTAATAGTATTGATGAAAATTCAACTAGACGAACAAGGCTATTTAAAAATGACGATCTTTTTTTGAATTTTAATTATACAAAGACACTTCAGAAAAACTATAGAATTAGTGTGTGTAATAAAAATATAAATCATATTCATGTACTTAAAAACAAATGTAATAAACAGTATCATTATGGACATGGTGAGAATTTTATAAAAGAAGTTGAATCGCCGGGTAAGGACAATGAAAAAATTAACTTTTTTGGTTTAAACACCAAAAAAGATACAAAAAATATTATTCAGAATAATAAACGTTTTTATGAAAAATTACAAAAAAGTAAGATTAAAGAATTATTTTTTTGGGGGTTTTCATTATCTGATGTGGACAAGCCATACATAGAAAAGATATTTGAAGATAATAAAAGTTCAATAACAAAGGTTTATTTAAGTAAATACCAATTTAACAGTAGAGATAAAGTAAAGTTTGTTGAATTTTTAAAGAAATATAAATTAGAAAATAAACTTGAAAGTTTTAATGATCATCTAACAGATAATAAAACAATGAAACCCTTCAAGAGATTTATAAGTACCATTGTTTTTTGTATATTTGTGTATCAAGGTGTGAGGATGATTTTGGGACTAAATGAAGTCGTAAAATCCAAACGGATCAATGAATTAATATTACATTAATGTACTACTGTATTATAAACAATGATACTATAACACTAATTATTATATATAGTTTGAGAGTATAGAATTAGGAGTGATACATAATGAGTGGTTGGCGTCGTTGTCCAAGATGTGGTTCGGGCGCTGTTGTTGAACGAACTAGTGGATGTTTAGGGTGTTTAGTTTTAATTGGTATAATATTTACTATGATGTGTGCATTTGGAATGGTAACTTCTGGAGGATTTGTGAAAGATCCAATTAGTTCTATAATGGCTTTTATTTTTCTAACTCTTGTTATACTATTCTTCATATTTTTGTTTATCAAATTTGGGCATTCATTATACTGTAAATCATGTGAATTGCATTTCAAACCTAACAAAAAATAGGTATCTCACGCATACGGGAATGAATACGTATATGTTGCCACAGATTTATGTTGTTTTTGCAATTTTAACATTTTACACTACACCACTAAGGCAATGTAAACGTTGATTTGACAATACTTATAGCGATTTTTAAATGTATAGATAATCGCTTTAATCAACTCCCGCCGTCTCCACTACATAGCTCTCAACCGTCAAGGTTGAGAGCTTTTTTGATTTTAAATAAGGAAAGCAATGACAAATAATAGTTTTTCTATAAATAGTCAAGGTGGAAACTTCGCTAGTATCTCTTTTAGGAAATTAGTTTAAGGAATGAGATACTTTAAATCTAATGGCAGTAACAAGCCATTTAAGACGATTGATAAGTTACAAGAAGTACTTCATCATAAGCGATTAGAGCGTAATAAGCAGCATGAAAAAGAGAACGAAGTCACATTTCAAAACTTTGTAGTAGAAGTTAAAAAATCATTAAATAACGAACGTGAGGAGCTAATTGTATAATTGGAAATTTAAACAATGTGGATTTTCCTATATTAGAACGTTATATGCGCAATTATATGGTATGTCTTACACTATCGTCCTAAAATTAGGTAACAGGTATTATCACAATATAACTATTAGTCACAGCTAAAAGTATGACTTAACAATCGAATTGAATTGAAAGTTATTCGGTAGTGTTTATGTACAAATGAGGTTTAGTAAGTTCGCACAGGTGTATTATAAAAATGGTGACAACCATTACAACGTGGAAAATAACTCACTTTAATAAGTGGAGTGTTTTTCGTTCTGTGAGAGCGTCTTTGTTGCGTTGAGAAGTGGTTAATTGGATAATCGTAACTATAATGTTTACATGGGGTGAGTGTAATTGAAGGAAATTTTTGTTTTTATAATAGAAATGAATGACGGTAATATTTTTCGTGAGTATGTAGAAAATGTTTGGAAAATAGATGAAAGTATAGCTTTAAAACGTTTTGAAAAAGCGATTAAAAAACATCATTACTTTTATTTAAAAGAAAGTGATAGATATATTAAGGTTAGTAATATAAGCACAATAAAAATAGAAATTATAAGGAATTCTTAGGATAATGTATTTAAGATAACCGTCAATAAACAAATTTTTAACTTTTACCTTTAAACCATATTGAGAAACAAATGAATCAGCAGATGATTTCAAAGTAAAAAATAAAACACCTTATATGATAAGTGTAATAAAGTTCCAAGCGCTTTTTAACATCTTCTAAAATTTCATCCAAAAAACAAAAGTTATAATTCGTATCTGTATTTTTGTTCTTAAATAATTGTACTATTAAAATACACAAAAAGTTGCTAATTTGTGATTTAATCAAAATCAGGTTTTCACAACTAATCATCGTAGTGATTTATTTTAAGTAACAAAAATGGAAGTGTATCAGATTGATTAAGGGTAAAGACTTATGTGCTTGCCTTATTTATTATGATATTGTGTAAGTAAATTATTCTGATCTTAACGTCAATAAAGAAATTGAAATAGAGTGAAATTAAATTATAAAAATGGAGGAGATTTATTGAATTTTCAAGATTATAATTTTAGCACTGATCGTTTGATTATAAGACCATTAGACTTTTCGGATTATGATTCTTGGCTTTTAAGTTTTTCTGAAAGGGAAGAGCCAAAGTATAGACATGATAAAGGCAAAATAGATTTAACTGATAGAAATAAAAAGTGGTTTAATAATTTCGTGGACAATCATAGAAAATTATTTGAAAACGATGAGATGTATATTTTTTCTATTTTCAATAAAAAAGGGAAGCATCTAGGAATGATTGATATAGTTACTATTGAGCGTGAAAACTTTCAATGGGGTGAATGTGGTTTTTATATACATAATCAATTTTGGAACAATGGTTTTGCCTACGAATCGATGTTAAAAGTTTTGGAAATTGCTAATAAAGAATTAGGGTTTCATAGGCTTGAAGCACATGTGAATTTAGATAATAAACCTTCCTCAAATTTGTTAAAAAAACTAGGATTTGAGTTTGAATGTACTAGAAAAGGCTTTATATATGAATTTGGAGAATGGACAGATAATCATATATATTTTATGAATTTACATGATGAAGAACTTTGATTTTGAAACAATTGGAAAAGTGACCTATTACAAAAGTTAAATGACTCATTAATTAATCAATGAGTCATTTAGTAAACCCTATATTAAAAATACGAGACTTATATTTACAAATTTGATTCATAGTCACAAAATTTATATTTGATATGAAGAAAATGCAATAGTTAAATTGGGTTTGAAAGATATTGTGGAGATAAAATAATCATATTTTTAATAAGCAGGTATATTTGGATAAATTTAGGTTACTCATTTTTCTATATAGCAGATATTATTTATATGCATTTATGTTAGAATATTCTGTGAATTATAGATTTGAATTAGAGTAATTTGTTGGCTATAGAGAAATGGAGGTATAACTATGAACATTAGAAAAATTCATGCGGTTGATTATAATGATTGTGCTAAAAATTTAGTCGCAGCATATGCTGGTCCGCCATGGAATAATAAATGGACTGAAAATGAAGCATTACTTAGAATTGAAGCAACAATGAGTGGGTTTAACTCAAGAGGATACGTTGTTGAAGAAAAGGGGAAAATAATAGCTATGTGTCTAGGTAGAATTGATTATTATTTTAGTGGTTTAAAAAAATTTGTATAGATGAATTCAATGTAATACCTTCCCAACAAAAATTGGGTATTGGGAAACAATTAATAAGCTATGTCTCCGATGCAATGAAACGGGAAAATATAAATACTATTTTCTTAATTACAGGTGGAGAACTATCGTCAAAATTTTATGAAAAAAATGGATTCATAAAAACAACTGATGGGATTATGATGGAACTTGTATTATGATATAGAAAGAAAACATTATTATTGAAGTTATGTATTAAGTAAAATATATAGGGCACAGTAGTGTGCCCTTAAATTCAATGTATTATTCAGGTGAAATTTCTTTCTTTATAATAAATTCAGTCAACTTCTCTTCTGTAAATTCAACATTTTTATATTTGAGCAATAATTTTTCGGTTTGTTTGATAAGTCGATCCGTTTCTTTTTCGACAGAAATGTTAAAAGCTTCGAAGTTTTCTAATTCTGTACCTTCATGTACTAAGTCGATGATATCTTGTCGAACATTGTATTTTTTAAGCTCTCCCATAATATATGGGCTGAAAAACATGCGTTCAGCATTTTCTATACTTATTAATCCTAGATTTACTTGCTTAAATAAACCATATATTGTTATTAGTGAAAATTTTTCAATTTCTAATTTGTTTTCAAATGCAATCATTAGAATCGACTCCATCTATTTTTAGTTTTTACATCAAATACATAGCCATTTTGTATACTTTAACTCATCTACCAGATTCGATTTTCCGCAAATCTCTAAGCAACGGTTTATTGTTTACAGTAGTATGTTTGGTTCCATTTTGAACTGGTTTAAATCCTGATGGGTATTTTGGAGCATATTTTATATTATTATTGTATATATAAGGTTTAGATACACATTACCAACACTCGTGAAAAGGGAGTGTTAAAGTAGATGAAATAATAAAAGCTCTAGTGATTTTATTAACATACAAATCACCAGAAGCTTTTAAAACAACTTAGATTGTGGCACATCATTGTCCTAGACCGAAAGCGAAACAACAAAGAAGATAAGTAATTCACTTTTCAAAGTCCGTTAATTCGATCTACCCTTAAATTCAAAGTATTATTCCGGTGGATTTTTTTTCATTATAATAAATTCAGTCAACATTTTTTCTGTAAATTCAATATTCTTATATTGTAATAATAATGCTTCGGTTTGTTTGATTAATCGATCCGTTTCTATTTCGACAGAAATATTAAAAGTTTCAAAATTTTCTAATTCTGTACCTTCATGTACTAAATCTATGATTTCTTGTCGAACATTGTAATTTTCTAATTCTTCCATGATATAAGGTGTAAAGAATATACACTCCGCATCATCTATACTAATTAACCCTAGATTTACTTGCTTAAATAATCCATATATCGTTATGAGTGAAAATTTTTCAATTTCTAATTTGTTTTCAAACGCAATCATTAAAATTGACTCCATCTATTTTTAGTTTTTACATCAAATACATAGCCAGATTTACTTTGAAAGTAATGAACAGAAACCTTTTTTCCTTTTACATAGCCATTTTTGTATACTTTAACCCATCTACCAGATTCGATTTTCCGCAAATCTTTGAGCAACGGTTTATTGTTTACAGTGGAATGTTTTGTTCCATTTTGAACTGGTTTAAATCCTGTTGGGTATTTTGGAGCATATTTTATACTTTTATACGCCTTCATCCCATGTTTAATAATGAACCTAACTATCGCATTTCGATTTTCATAGTGTTGTGTCGGATTTGCAGGAACATAATCTGGTGAATTTTCCTGTTCGGCTTGATTTATACTTTCGTCTAAAGTTCCAATCGAATCAACATCTTCATATTCATTTCCGAGCGCTGAAATTGGGGAAGAGATAAATGTAATTAATAGTATTAAGACTAAAAAAGATATAAATTTATTTCTCAATTTATAGAAACATCTCCTAATATATAATTGTTTATATATTAGCGTGGTAATAAATCAAAATTGAAGTCTAATGTGCAATAAGGTAAAAAATAATAACTTAAGAAGTAAAAAAGCGTTTGTTCTAGCCTTGATACTACTAAAATAACCACACATGTTAATGTATGGCTGTTTTAGTAGTATATATACAAATGGAGTATTATATTTATGAGCAAACAAATTGAAAGACTGTATAAGTAAATATTGACTAAATAGCAATCGTTATATAATATGTGCTTTAATATAAGCGTTATATAAATAGAAAACCTATTGGTATATTGCAGCTTCAAACAGACACAGACATAGAGTTAAATAAAATTTAAAAACTAGTCGTAAATATTAAATTAAGACTAGGGGGAAAATATGAATCTTTCAAAAATAGCACTTCTGGAAAAAGATTATCAAAAAGCATTAGAAATATGGGAAAGCTCTGTTACTGCAACCCATGATTTTTTAAAAGAAAAAGATAGATTGGAATTTAAATCTGAAATTCCAAAGTATTTTAAACGTGTCGAAGTCTATTTATGGTTTGAAAATGATGAACCAATTGGTATTTCAAGTACAAACGAACAAAACTTAGATATGTTATTTATAGATCCTAAATATTTTAAAAAAGGATACGGTACAAAAATACTTCAATATCATATTCAAGAAAATAAAGTTCAATACGTCGATGTCTATAAAGATAATCATAACGCAGTAAATTTTTATATCAAAAATGGATTTAAAAAATATAAAGAATCACAAACCGATGAACATAGTAAAGACTATCCTATATTACACCTTAAATTATAAATTATTACATGATGATACTAATATAAAACCCACCTAAATGATGAACTGACCCCAATTAGTGGGAATAAAATAAAAACACTTTCGTTGAATTCATTTAGAATGAATCATACGGAGGTGTTTTTTCTATGAAAATAATGTCTTATTCAATAGAAAC
>NZ_JAFEQJ010000009.1:0-21203 GCF_016890655.1 Staphylococcus sp. GDY8P72P
ACGATAACTCAATGCATATCTTAGATAGTAGCCAACGGCTACAGTGATTACATCCTTGTTAAATTGTTTATCTCTGTAATAGGTCATACAGAAGACTCCTTTTTGTTAAAATTATTCTATAATTTCAACTTTGCAACAGAACCACCTGCTTTATAAACAACATTTATTTTAATGTCTGATTTTTTTGAATAATGTTCATGATTATCATTCGTATTTTTTCTCCTTTATTTTTTAATAAAGGCATATCAATTTAATGATATGCCTATTTATTTAAATTATTCAACTACATCATAACCTTGATTTTCAATAGCTTCTTTAAAATCGTTAAAACCCACTTGACTTCCATCAAATGCAATTTCAACATTCTCATTTGACAAGTTTACTTCTGAAGAAGTTACACCATCTAAGCTATTCAACGCTTTTTCAATTGAATGCTTGCAATGGTCACAACTCATACCTTCTATGTTAATTAATTCGTTATTCAATATTGTCACCTCCTTTCAAAAAAATTTGAAAGTCTTATAATTTCATACGTTTTAAACGTAAAGCGTTTGTGACAACACTTACAGAGCTTAAAGCCATTGCTGCTCCTGCAACCCAAGGTGCTAACAAGCCAATCGCTGCTATTGGGATACCTGCAACATTATAGCCAAATGCCCAAAAGAGGTTTTGACGTATATTCCGAATTGTAGATTTACTTGCTTTTATTGCTTTTGGAATTAATAAGAGATCGCCTCCTAAGATCGTTACATCAGCTGCTTCAATTGCAACCTCCGTACCAGTACCAATAGCAATACCAATATCGGATTTAACCAGTGCTGGAGCATCATTCACACCATCTCCAACCATTGCAACTTTTTTCCCTTGATTTTGAAGTTCTTCAATTTTAGAAGCTTTTTCCTCAGGTAATACTTCGGCAATTATTGTATCTATACCTACTTGTTTTGCTATTGCTTGGGCTGTACGTTTGTTATCACCCGTTAACATAGCTACTTCAATACCTAAATTATGAAGTTGTTGAATAGCTTGTTGGGCAGTACCTTTAACTGTATCAGCTACAGCTACAATGCCGCTTAATTCATTATCTATACTTATTAGCATTGCAGTTTTTCCTTCTTCTTCAAAATTGGTTAGGTTTAGTTCTACTTCTTTAGTGTCGACTCCTTTTTCATTCATTAGCTGCCGATTACCAACAAAAAGTTCTTTATTATCAATATTTACTTTTATACCGCGGCCAGGTATAGCTTCAAAATATTCCACTTCTAAAAGTTCTAGTGATTTTTCCTTAGCATAATTTACGATTGCCTCGGCTAATGGGTGTTCAGACCCTTTTTCAGCACTAGCTAATAATTGTAACGTCTTATTATCTCCAATGAAATCGGTTACTTCAGGAGTACCATTTGTTATAGTTCCAGTTTTATCTAAAACCACCGTGTTAATAGCATGAGTACGTTCAATATGCTCTCCACCCTTAAAGAGGATACCATTTTCAGCAGCTTTTCCTGTTCCTACCATGATAGAAGTAGGTGTAGCTAACCCTAGAGCGCAAGGACAAGCAATAACTAATACTGCAATTGCAGCAACTAAAGCTGGTTCAAATTGTCCTGGTTGAACTAATGAAATCCATATAATAAATGTAAAAATTGCTATACCTACAACAATAGGTACAAAATATCCAGAAATAATATCTGCTAACCTTTGTATCGGTGCTTTGGAACCTTGTGCTTCTTCAACGACTTTAACAATAGAGGCAAGGGCAGTATCTTTGCCAACTTTTGTTGCTTCAATAGTAATTGCTCCGTTTTTATTCATTGTTGATCCGATAACATTATCACTTTGTGTTTTTTCAACAGGAATAGATTCTCCAGTTAACATTGATTCATCAATTGAAGTTATTCCTTTGATTATTTTTCCGTCTACCGGTATTTTCTCTCCCGGTTTGACAACTAAATAATCTCCCTCATTTACTTCACTTAAAGGAACCATAATCTCTTCATCATCACGTAATACTCGAGCTTCTTTAGCTTGTAAATTTAATAATTTGCTTAAAGCATTTGTTGTTTGAGTTTTAGCACGGGCTTCTAGATATTTTCCAAAAAGAATTAAAGTAATTAATACAGCACTTGTTTCAAAGTAAAGGTGTGGCTCGTAGTTCGTATCGATTAACCACTTAATTGATTCATAAATACTATAAAAGAAAGCTGCACTTGTACCTAAAGCGACAAGAACATCCATATTGGCTGACTTATTACGAAGGTTTTTATAAGCGCCTACATAAAATTGCCAACCAATGATAAATTGAACAGGTGTTGCTAATACAAATTGGAACCAAGGGTTCATAAATATATTTGGTATTTGAAGACCAAATAAATGAACAAACATTGTCATTAACAATGGAGCTGCTAAAATGGCTGAAATAATTAATTTAATTAATTGTCGTTTCAATTGTTTTTCTTTTTGAGAACTTTTTTCTGATGCTTCTTTCTTAGGTTGAGCATCATATCCTAAATTCTTAATACGTTGTTGAAATTCATCCACAGATGTCATATCAGGGTTATATTCTACAATAGCACTTTCAGTGGTTAAATTTACTGTTGCCTTATCCACGCCTGAAATTCTATTTAATACTTTTTCTATTTTATTCGAACAAGCTGCACACGTCATGCCTATTACATCTAAATCTACTTTTTCAGTTAAAATTCCATATCCTGTTTTTTGAATTGTATTCGTAATATCTTCCAATGATGTAATATTTGGATTATATTCAATCATAGCCTTCTCTGTTGATGGATTTACGTTAGCATTAACTTCATCAAGCTTATTTAAGTTTTTTTCTACTTTATTTGAGCAAGCCGCGCACGTCATACCTGTAATTCCTATTGTTGTTTTTTTAATATTATCATTCAATTATTTCACTCCTCTTATTTTGAAAATTGTTTCAATACAACCATCAACTCTTTAATACTTTCTTCACCATTTCCTTGCTTAATACCTTCAGTTATACAGCTAGATATATGGTCTTCAGTTACTATAAAGCCTACTTGTTTTAAAGCTGATTGTATTGCTGTTATTTGTATTAATACATCTATACAGTATCTATTTTCAGCTATCATTGATTGCAAACCACGTATTTGTCCTTCTAACCTTTTGAGTCTATTAAGTAATACGTCGTTTCTTTCAACAGTAGTTATATCCAATTTCAGCCCTCCTAATATACCTATATGGGGTATGTGTTATCGTTTATTATATTATACCCCATCCAGATATAAGTCAACATAAAAACTTAACATTTGTCATTAATGTAATATTTATATAAAATATACGGTAAAACTTATATTTAGAGGTGATTATTTGAATAAAAATATACAACTTGAGCTTTACACAAGACCTACATGCTCCGATTGCCAAGAATCCAAAAAATATTTAAACTCCCAAGGGATTAATTATATTCATAAAGAGGTAAGCCAAAATTTAGAATTAGAAGAAGATATGAAAAAAATATCAGGGAACCGAATTGTTCCTTTATTTGCTTTTTATAAAAAACGATTTTGGGGCAAAAAAAAATTATTTAAATATTTCGTAGGTTTTGAAAATAATAAAAAAGAAATTTTTAAAATCCTGGAACAGTAAAATAAAAATCTATCTTTGAATGAATTAACTCCAAAATGCTATTAAATTGAATAAAAAAGTTAAGATGCTAATTTGTTTATAAAATCTCAAAAATTAGCATCTTAACTTTTTAATTAATTATGATGACCCTCTCCTTTTCCCTTCATGTCACAGAACAATTTGCCACTATGATTATTATTGGAAGTTTCAGTCTGTATTGTTACATGTTGAATGTTTTTGTGATTCAATTCATGTTCAATACGTTTAAGTAAAGTTTCATTTTCACCAATAGACATTTTATCATTGACAACTATATGACAAGATAATGCATTCATCCCACTAGTTACTAACCAAATATGAAAATCATGGATATTTATTACTTCTTTGAAGGTTTTTAAGGTTTTAATAATTTCTCCCGTATTAATAGTGTCAGGTGTCCCCTCCATTAATACATGAAGACTTGATTTTGTTACATAAAACCCACTACGTAGTACTAGAGCAGCTACAATAACGCTTGCTAAAGGATCTGCCCATCCCCATCCAAAAAACATGATAAGAAATGCCGCTACTACTGCACCTATAGAACCGAACATGTCGCTAATAACATGTAAATAAGCACCACGCATATTTAAATTTTCTTCTACATCTCCACCACGTAACATAATCCAAGCTACAATAACGTTAATTAATAAACCTATTAAAGCAATAATTAACATAATCGATGATTATCAGAAGTTCCATTCACATAAAAAGGCACGACAAGTTTATGAACTTGTCGTGCCTTTTTAATTACAATTAATTACCAAATAACCGACTCCAGAAACCTTTTTTAGATGCTTGTTCTACCTTATCATCAGGATCGTTATTTGTTTCTTCAGATGGATTATTGTCTTTAAATAACTCATCTTCTTCTAAGCTGTTATCATTGTTCTCTTCGGGAACCTCTTTTTTTCTTTCTCCAACATCTTCTGCTGTTTGATTTTCGTATTGTTGATTAACATTTTTAACTTCTTCAGTTAATTTTGCTTCTTGCTCATTGACATTTTGTCTATCATTCGTGGATGGATCAAAAGAATAATTAAGCTGCCTTTCTTCTTCTAATTGATTCTCCAATTTTTGAATCTTTTTATTACTTTCTAAAGCTAATATTTGTTGATTCTCTAAAAGTCTATTAAGTGTGTTTATTTGCTCTTTATCTCTATTTGATTGTTCTTTATATATAGCTACTTGGTTATATAATTGTTTTATTGTCTCATCTTTCACCAGGTTATCATTATTAGGTTCAGCTTCTTCTTTTTTTTCACCTTCAAAATCATCATTCTTATTCTGATTTTTTCTTATTCGGTTTACTACTATAATTTCATCTTCACCGGATAAGTAATTTACGTTATCGATTTTTTGAAATTTTACATTTGCTTTTTTAGCATTATTATAAACAGTCATTTTTGTTACGTTTAATTCATCGGCAATTTCCTTCATACTTTTCATATAATGGCCTCCATATAATTATACACATGACATTTATACCATTATATAGCTATTATACTTGGTATTACAAGGTCATATAATTCATTATACATATAGCTATATACGGTTATACGTATAAGTATATAGGATTATATATATAAACTTTCAACCCTATATGTATAGGTGTTATATACCCTTTATACTTGCTATATAAGCGTTTATACGCTGTTATATGATATAACCATATAAAGGTATTATACGAAGTTTTATCTTTTTTTGAAAATGCATACACCCAAATGTATATAAACAATTTAACAAAACTTTTAAAAGTGTTATTATAAATATATATAAAAGAAACCCAACTACGGGAATAGTCAGGTTTCTTCGGTAATAAAACAAGTGATTTGTTTGTTTATATATTTGTTATATTCTTATTATATATTCTAAGAATTATTAGTGCAAGTCGAATACATATAAACTTACTTATAGCTTTTTATTACCTCTTTTAGAAATTTAAATATGAAAGAGGTTTTTGTATGTCCAACTTTAACATTAAAGAAATCCAAAAAGAGAAATTTTATCAATTACCTAAAGTGTTTTTTACGAATCCTAAATATGTTAATTTGTCTAACGATGCAAAAATAACATGGTCAATATTAAGAGATCGTTTAGATTTATCTATAAGAAATAATTGGGTAGATAAAAATGGAGATATATTTTTTATTTATACCAATGAAAAGCTTAAATCTATTTTAAATATTAGTAGTCCAAATAAGTTATCTAAAATTAAAAAAGAATTAACTCAAGCTGATTTATTCAATCAAATAAGAGTAGGTTTAAATAAACCTAATAAATTATATATTAAAAAACCGGAAGTAACAGAAGCTGATGTATATTATATTTCACAACAAGAAAATGATATAGAACAGCGTAATAACACGGACGTATCAAATTCATACGTCCAGAAATATGATAATGATACATCAAGAAATATTAATTTGATACATCATGACATATCAAAAGAATACACTAATGATACTGACTTAAATAATACTGACTATATAGAGACTGAGAATAATGATACGCATGATATGAATGATACATATAACAATTCAACAAACCACAATCATTCGAATCATACAAATCATCAACAAACTGAATTTAATAATGATGCCTTAAAATTCCAAGTGCTTGAAGAATTGCCACAACAAATCAAAGATTACTTAAGTAATTTTGAAATTAGAGAAATTCGTATTATTAAAAGTGTTTTACTTAAAGGAAAAAAATCATTTAATAATGCTCATGATACATATTACCGTTTAGAAGACGTGGAGTTCGAACTTATCAGTGTCTTAAAACGATTTAAAGCGATGTTGCTACAGAAAAATGAAACAGTTGAAGGTATGCAAGGTTATTTGATGCAATCGATTAAAGCTGAACTTGAAGAAATACACGCACTTAATATGCGTCGTCAAAACATGAAACAACATAATATCTTTAACCAATAATTTAGATAATCTTATAGCAATCAAAGAAACCTCTAAATATTCGGTTAAGTCATCTGATTTTTTAACTGATGATGATGAAAGAAATCAAGAAATCGTGAATGACTTGGAAAAGGTTTATACCGAAAACGTATGTTGAGTTATGGTGGACTGCTTAAACAAAAGCATAAAATTTTAAATTTAGATGATGCCGAAGATGGTAATTTAATTAATACAAGTGATGAAGATAAAATCACAGACGAAGAAGAAAAAGCACATTCAATTACGGCAATTTGGCATTTTGAAAAACAAAATGATTACTTAAAAGATTTGAAACGTTAGCTTAAAAGCTAGCGTTTTTTTATGTATTTTTGCCCCTGCGGGAACTATAGCGTTCAACCAGCATGGTTTCCCAGTTTTTACGCAAAAAATAATTTTGTGCGTAAATGGGCAGTGTCTAAAAAATTAGTCACTGGTTTTGCTCAAATTTTTGTTTTTTAAAATAGCATATATTTATTTGGCTCATATTTGTGTTTTAAGAGCTTATATATGTTTTTAGGCATAAAACTATATGATTTACCCCTAAATCTTTAAAATACCCCCTTAAAATTCAAAATAAAGGTATTTAAATTTTAAATCGTTCTTGTGATAGAGTTTACTTAAAAAGGAGCGTTTTCTATGTCTATTTTAATGTGGATTGGGATTTTTGTTGCAGTTTTTATTGGTGGTATTGGAGTGTTTTTATCTTAATATTTTGGAGAAAAGCAAAATAAATAGACCACGTATTTATGCCGAGAAAATTTATTGACCAATTTTGACCTTTATGTTATATATATAGTGAAAATAGTTATATGCTTTATAGGGAGGGGTTGATATGAGTTTAGATAAAAATTCAAAAAAACTAATTCCTTTTAAGAATATGTCTAATTTTGATGGTGTATTTGAATTTAACCCTTTTGTTGAATTCGAATTCAACAGTAATTAGGAAGAGTATTTAAATGATTTGGATTATGTCAAAAATATTAATCAAAAAATAGGTTAAATATGATAAGGAGTGATCGTTATGAGTTATGGTTTAAAACCATTTGGAAGAGATTATTTTGATATGACACCTAGTGAATTGTTTAGAGATTTTGGAAGACAATTTTTTAGTAATTTTCCTAATGAACAAGGTATAAAAACTGATATTAGTGAAAAAGACGATAGATATGAATTAAAAGCAGAGCTTCCAGGATTTTCAAAAGACCAAATAGATATTTCTTATGAAAATGGGACGCTAATAATTTCTGCTGAAAATAATCAGGTAAATGAAGAAAAAGATGATGAAGGTAAAGTCATTCAAAAAGAAAGATCTTATAGTAACGTGAAGAGAATGTATTCACTTAATAATATAGATGAAGATAATATTGAGGCTAAATTTGAAGATGGTATTTTATCTGTAGATTTACCGAAAACTGAGAATAATCAAAGAAAAGTAATAGATATCAAGTGATAGTTAAAAAGAGATGTGAATCTAATTTCACATCTCTTTTTTTAATTTTTAGTCATAATTCTACAGTTGGAGTTCCAACATGCTTCCTTCTTCTGATTTCATGAAGCCGTTTTTTTTTATAAAAATTTTCTGCTAGTTCTCCGCCCGTGATTAGAAAAATTTTATATATTTCATCAAGTTTGAGTGAATCAGAGACAGAATTTATTAATTTTTTACCTACGCCATTCTTTTGAAATTTAGGTATAACATGAAACTCATCTATACAAAATTGGTTCATGCCATTGAAATAATAATCTATTCTGCCGATACACATTGCGATTACTTTATTATTTTCTTCGATTACATATCCTTTAGAATTAAATCCGCTCATTGTGGCTTCAATTCTAAGTAATGCTTCTTTTTCAGTCCATTTATTATACCATGGAGCTCCCTCATAAGCTGAAACTAAATTTTTAGCACAAGCAGTATAATCTTCATTTTGAATTTTTCTAAATTTCATATAGATCCTCCTTTTTGATTGTATTTTGATTATATATTTTTTTGGTATTACTGTTTTTTTATTATGGTTTTAGAAACGAGTTTCTTCTTGTCTTGATACTATAGAACAACACCAAATTTTATACGTAAATAAAGTACTATAAAATTTGGTGTATATAGGTATGTGTATGAATGTAGTTATGTTTATGTTGATACGTATACACATCATTATAGTGATAAGTGTGTTGATAGTTATTTGAATTGTTCTTCTATGATTTCTTGAAGCTCTTTATTACTTGTATTATCAAACTTTGAAATTCTGTTTAGTGCTAAAGTGCCTAATAGATTAACTGGATTACTTGGATAAAGCTTATTACCTAATGCAGATTCTATTTCCGTTTTAATAAACATATAAAAGAGATCTCTACCAATTTTTCCGTTCAACTTTTGAGACAGTAAAATTTTAAGTTTATTAAAAAAGTGCCATTGAAAAATAAAATGCTTAAATTCCATGAAAAGCATTGTCTCATCACTGCCTCTATTTAAGTCTTTTTTCATTTGTCGTATAAATGATTCATAACAATAGCTAGGAATGAGTAATTGAGTTTCTTGTGACGTTAGATAATATTGTTGATTAAATGATTCAATTTCACCAGTGTTAGTTAACTTTGCTAGATGTTCACCTATATTTTTAGCGTCAATATTATCTTGAATGTCACTAGTATAATTTGAAATCTCATTGATTGGAAAATCTAAATAGTTACATAGTGTCTGAATATCTTTAAAGTATAACTTTTTAGGATTTTTATATAAATTTTTCAATGTTGATAAAGGGATTAATGTATTAGAACTTAAGTTATTTAAGCTAATATTATGACACCTAAAGTATTCAATTAACTTTTCAATATTATGGGATGTGAATAGTCCTTGATCATATTTATGGGTATTGACTTCTAATAATAAGCCAATGGCATGCTCTATTCTTTCAACGCCATTTTTCAATGCATCATTCGATATAGGATCACGATGATCGGTAACAGATAATATACCTGCTGAATCATGTTTAATGATTAAACCACTATTATTTTTGTATAAATAATTTGGATAATGGAACTTAAAAGTATTTAAAGCTATTTCACATGTTGAGTAATCAATAACATTTTTTTCAAAGTAATCGTAATAAACTCTTTGGATAAAATCATACTTGGGGAATGAAATCCAATCCTGTTTATTAACTAAATTAAAATGAGATATAAGCTGAGAAAATTGATGAACTCGTGTTCTATTTTCATCAGGCAAAGGACAATATTTCGTAGTTTCATTTTGGAAGTAGTCAGTGAAATCCTGATTATATTCTGGCCATTTTTTATATAGTAAATCTTGAATTGTTAAATTAAAAAAGCAACACATTTCATCAACAACATCAAATTTTAAATAAGTCTCATCACTTTCAATGATACCTATTATTCTCTCTGTATAATATTTCGTTTTAAAATATTTATTAAGTGATTTTGCCAATTTCTTTCGAGATAGTTCTTCGTTAAGACGTTCCATTTTTAGTTTATAACTTAGTTTTATTTTGAACACTCCTTTTGTTATAGATACATCTTAAATATAATATAAAAATTAGTGTTTTAAATGTTTGATTCGGTATGTTTTTCATACCATGTAAGTAAAAAAACTATATGGATTTTATGAGCGTTTTAGAAAAAACGTGAAAATCGGTAAATATTTGGTAAGAGCATAAGGAGAATATGCTATCATTTGAAATGATAGGTCTGGCTAAGCCAGACATTCCAAGGGTTTAAATGGTTTGTGTTATGATATCAAAAAAATAGAAATGTCTCACTTTCGTGACACAACATATTGTGTTTGTCTCACCTTTGTGACACGATATATAGAAAATGTCACAAAGGTGAGACACCCTTTTTTGAAGGCATAATACTTTAATATCATTCTGGATTTAGTTTAAATTTCAAAATAACCTTAGTAAGTATATGTACGTAAAACATAAAAAAATAAGTAAAAAATTTAAAAAAAAGGAGTTCAAAATAATGAAGAAAGATTTACTAATTAGAGATGTAGATAGTGAGTTGTTAGATCGATTAAGTAGATTGGCTAAAGATAAAAATATATCAAGAAACAAATTAATTTTAGAGACTTTAGAGTTATTAGATCCACTTGAAAGTTATCAAAAATTATATGCAGAACAGTCACATCAGCAAGCACAAAATACAAAAGTTTTAAAAGAAGTTGCGAATAAACAAGATAAAATTTTAGCATTGCTTGAGTCAGTAGAATATTAATATTTATGGTATTTTTGTTTGAAAAACAGAGGAATATATTCTATAAAAACTTTTAAAATTTTATAGAGTATTTAGTACTATGATAAGTCTAATTAAAAAAAGGTAGGATATATAATGAACTTTTTTTCTTTTGTATATGAGATGTTAAAATTATTGTATTCACATTTTTCTTTCCCTATAGTTATATTGATATTTATATTACTTTTTAAAAAAGACATCCATAATTTGTTTCAAAATATCAAATCATTTTCAATAGGAGATTACTCTATTGAAGTAGATGTATCGGAAAAAATTAAAGCAACTTATGATTCAATTTCTAGTATTTCAGTTGAAAAATATGGGGCCGAAATTTTAGATGAACCCACTAATTTAGAGGATCTGGTGGACCCCAAAAGGATACAATTGATGAGTTTAAAATCATACATCTTAAAAGTTATACAATTAACTATTATTTAGAAAATGGTTGGTTAGATACTGTAACTAAATTATATTGGGCTTATAGTCGCAGGATAGAATGGGATGAAAAAATGATTGAGAATAAGGAGCGTCCTTTATCGGAAAAGCGTGATTTATATACTGAAAAAGAAATGGGTAAAGAGATAAAAAGATTATATGATTTAGTTATTCAAAATCCTGATATTAAATGGTCTTATGAAGATGTTATGACATTTAGGAAATTGATAATGATTGCAGTTAAACCAATGTTTTTTTCTTAAGAAGACAGGAAAAAGTAAAATGTATTGAATCTATCTATTAAAATTATTTTGAGTAACAAAAAAACTACTATGAAGCATTTATTAGCTTGATAGTAGGATCAGAGAAAGGAATAGTCTATATGAAATACTTCACTTAGGCTTTATAAACACTCAGCAAAGTATTTTAGTTCTCAAAGTAAGATTTAGCACCTCATTACTTCATTTATAGTATATCGAAACAATAAAATTTAATAAAATAATCGAAGATTTATGTGTTATAGTGATAAGCTTTTGCATGTAATGAAATACAGTGTTGAAAGCATTATTTATTAATATATGTGTAAAATATATTTGTGTAAAGTACATTTGTGTATATTACACAAATGTACTTCATTGCTCTGATAAAAATGATTGGGCATTAGTTAAATAAGTAAACTTGTATATTTATTTAATTGTTTATTTCAACAGGCTTTTTAGGTATATATTGCATACAGTATGCAAATAATTAGAAAAGTGATGTGTAAGTTATACAAATGTAATTAACACATGTGTAACTTACATTTGTGTATAAAATATATAAGAAATACAGATTATTAAAGCGATAATGGTAACTTAATATTTGTGAGGATTAACTTCCTAATATTTTTTGTTATATGTTCTGTTATAAGTGGTTTTCATAATTCAACTTATCGGAAGTATATATGCTTACATGTTTACAGATGATATAATTATAGAGTCGCCTATCTCTCAGGCGTCAAGTTGACGTAGAGAGGAGGTGTAATTATGCTTGATAACTTTGTTCACATCACGACCACGGCAGCGAGTGGTTGTATCGTAGCGTTATTTGCGCATTGGCTACGCAATCGCAACGATAAGAAAAAATAGGCGACCTTTAGCCAACACCTAAAAAATCCCCTCACTACTTCCGATAGTGAGGGGATTGGTGTATTATGCTTAATAACTTTGTTAAGTGCATTATAACATCATAATTGGTAGGAATGCAAAGTGATTAAATTAGCAGAAGAGTATACTATATTAAAAAAATCCAAAATTGGAGGTAGGTAAGCTGTGAGTACATATGAAGAAGAAAGAATAACAATAGGTGTTAAATTATAGTGACCAGCAATATGCGATTATAAAAAGTGTATTAGGTGAAAATGCTTATAATAGGCTCATTGAAGATATAGAAGGAGTAGTCAAAGATAAAACAAATAGCATTTCTATAAAAATTCCGGATGGCGGCGATTTCTTATTTATAAATACTGATTCTATAGCTTTTATAAATATTGATAAACAATAATTTAAAATAAAAAAGTTAACGATAACGGTCATTATGTAAATTAAGAAGGGAAATTAAAATGAAGAATAATTTTAGTAAACATATCATACTAGATAAATTAAATTTTAATAGAATGCATAAAAATATAGAAGATATAAATTCTATATTTAGCAAGAAAATATCCGAAGCAATAAAAGATATAAATTCTAAATACAGTAAGAAAATATCTGAATCAATAGAAGTTTTAGCTAAAAGTATACCTAACTTAGATGAATTTAAAGATGCTTTAGATAGTTTTATTGATAATACAACTACAGTAAATTCAATTTTTATTAACTATGATTATCCGCCAATAGATTATGTAGATATAAATGAAGTTATTAATTATGTTGAAATGAATTCAAATCATCAGGAGGTAACTAAAGAAAATATTAATTTGATAATGACAAGGTATTTTGATGAAATTCATTTTAATCATTTAAAAAGCCAAGTAACCACTTACAAACTACCTCAAGAAGATATTACTATATTAAAAGAGATTTTAGATGGATATAAGCATGAATATTATTATCTTATAATACCTGCATTATTAGCAAGATTAGAAGGTATGATATTCAATTCAGTGAATTATAAAGGAAGAACTAATTATCGACTCTTTAATATTGTAATTGAGGAAACGATAAACAAGTACAAATCTAAGCATGATTATTATGTTGATGCTGATTACGTCAAAATCAAAGAATATTATAAATTTAAATTAAAACGAAATTTTGAATTTGGTGAAAAAAGGATGAATGAAATTAATAGACATTCTATTATGCATGGTTATGATAATCAGTATGGAACAAAACAAAATGCAGTAATATTATTGCTACATTTCGAGTATCTTTATCATTGTTTAGCAGAATTAAATGAAAATGATAAACAAGATATTCGTAATAAAATGTTGAAATAGTAAACTAATTCAATATTTTACATGATTAGGGTACACTCTAATCATATAATAATTTAGAAACACTATATTAAAAGGTTAGTTTATTTGAAAGTAACTTTTAAAAGGCATACTATTAAATTAACTAAAACAAGGAGGTTTTATCAATGAAAGCAGCAGTTTGGTATGGTCAAAAGGATGTACGAGTTGAAGATCGAAAATCTAAAGAGTTACAAGATAATGAGGTTAAAGTTAAAGTGTCTTGGGCTGGCATTTGTGGGACAGATTTACATGAATACTTAGAAGGCCCTATATTTATTTCAACAGACAAACCTGACCCGTTCCTTGGCCAAAAAGCGCCCGTTACATTAGGCCACGAATTTGCAGGTGTAGTAGATGATATTGGTTCTAAGGTTACAAAATTTAATAAAGGCGATCGTGTTGTCATTAATCCTACAGTTTCAAATCGTGAAAAAGAAGAAAATATTGATCTTTATGATGGTTATTCATTTATAGGTTTAGGTTCTGATGGTGGATTTGCAGAATTTACAAATGCCCCAGAAGAGAACGTTTATAAGTTACCAGATAACGTTTCTGATAAAGAAGGCGCTCTTGTAGAGCCAACAGCTGTTGCAGTTCAAGCAATTAAAGAAGGTGAAGTTCTATTTGGCGATACTGTTGCTATTTTTGGTGCAGGGCCAATCGGTTTATTAACAGTCATAGCAGCTAAAGCTGCAGGTGCAAGTAAGATATTTGTTTTTGATTTATCAGAAGAAAGATTGAATAAAGCTAAAGCGATTGGTGCTACTCATACTATAAATTCCGGTGAATCAGATCCAAGTGATGTTATTAATAAACATACAGATAATGGAGTTGATGTAGCATTTGAGGTAGCTGGTGTAGCGCCAACACTTAAATCTGCAATAGATGTTACTAAAGCAAGAGGTATTGTTGTTATAGTTTCTATATTCGGCCATCCTATTGAATGGAATCCAATGCAATTAACAAATACAGGTGTAAAGCTCACTTCGACAATTGCTTATACACCTACTACATTTCAACAAACAATAGATTTAATTAATGAAGGTAATTTAAAAGTTAAAGATGTCGTTACTGATGAGATAGAGTTAGATGATATTGTGGAGTCAGGATTTAAACAGCTTGTAAACGATAAATCACAAGCAAAAATTCTCGTTAAGTTATAAAAGCTAATAAAAGAGCCACTCTAAAAAATCAGAGCGGCTCTTTTATTAGCTAAAATATAGTTTCATTTAGTCAAATAATTTGTGAATTTTTATAATTTTTTAGTCTAAGCATTCTTAATGAATTTATTATTTATTATTTAATAATTGTATTATTAAATACAAAACCAGGTTCGGCACCTAAAATGATAAGAAATATTTGTGAGTAGTCCACATTTTGGAATTTTAATATCATATCTTTAAAAAACACAAAATTAGTATCTTTTTTAACTTTTGCAACTTCTTGTTCATATAATTTCAAAACAGATTCTCTTATTAAAGTTGGTCTCTCATTTTGAATATTTTCACGGTTATCTGAAAACATAAGTACTCCTAAATATTTATAATGGATACTTAATTGTCTTGTC
The DNA here is from genome assembly GCF_016890655.1 of Staphylococcus sp. GDY8P72P. Lineage (NCBI taxonomy): Bacteria > Bacillati > Bacillota > Bacilli > Caryophanales > Staphylococcaceae > Staphylococcus > Staphylococcus sp. GDY8P72P. The sequence goes on from NZ_JAFEQJ010000009.1 coordinate 15,350, forward strand.
AAACTAGCTATATATTCTAACTTTTCATACATACTAGGAAATTCGTTTCTTAGTTTTTTCAAATCTAACTTAATTTGGTTTAATTCTTCCATTTCATTAATCATTTTATCACTACTCCAATTCCCATGGCTTATTAATATCAAGAGAGTCAATTATATTTTTAGTTTGTGATCGTTTAATTTTTCGCATTTTAGCTCTTTCTTCGCCATCCATAAATAATAATTTTTCTTCTTTGGACTGAGGAGAGATTTTGGGTATTTTAATTGGTTTTTTATTTTCATCCAAAGCTACAAAAGTAAGAAAAGCTACAGCAGCAATTTTTCTTTCTGCAGTAATCATATCTTCTGAAATGACTTTACAAAATATTTCCATAGATTTTTCTCCTGTATAAACTACATAAGATTCTATACAAACGGAATCAGATTGGGTGATTGGATATAAAAATTCTACTGAATCTGTAGAAGCTGTAACACATTCTTTAACTCTTGCATGTCTTCTAGCTGATAGCGTTGCGTTATTATCAATTTTTTTCATTAATACCCCCCCAAACAGTGTATTATAATTGTTTAAATCATTAATTAATACTTGATCCGTACTGACAATTTTACTATCTCTAGGAAATTTATAATTTTCCATAAAAAACTCCCGTTTCTATAATATTTTACATTCTAATTATAGAGCGAGAGTGTATAAATATAAAATATCCTTTTTTTATATAGCTATAAATTTCTCAAATGCTTTTATATTTAATAGTTAATTAAGAAGTTTTCTTGGAGAAATTTAATCCAATTTTTTGTTAAAGAATCAACTATAATATCTTTTCTCCAAATAATACCAAGTTCCCATTTCATGGAAGGTTCATTAATATCGATGGCTTGTAAATTATTATCTAATAAGCCTAGTATTCCTTCGGGTAATATACATATCCCTAGATTATTTAATAACATTTCTTCTATGAAGCTCCATTGGGTGGTTTCAAAAATTATATTAGGATTAAAGCCATAATTTCTACATGTATTTTTGATTTTATCGTTTAAATAGAAATCAGAATTGAATAAAATAAATTCTTGTTCTTGTAAATCTTCAATATCAATCTTTGTTTTTTTAGATAATGCATGATTTTTATGAACGACCAGTTTTAATTTTTCTTCTGAAAAAGAGAATATATCAAAGTTTTTATTATTTGTAGGAAGTACAGTAATTCCCATGTCCAAATCGCCATAATATACATCGTTTTCAATTTTTTTACTACCATTTTCAAAAAGTTGAAAAGTTATATTAGGATACATTTCATGAAATTCCGAAATTAAGCCAATTAATATTCTTATATTAATAATAGTAGGGATTCCAATTTTCAAATGTCCCTTTTTTAATTCTAATAAATTACTTAACTCATTAGGGATATTATCATACATTTTAAGCATTTCTTTACATTGGAAAAAGAAAGCTTCTCCTGCGTCAGTTAAGTATATTTGGTTTTTATACCTATTAAATAAATTTACATCTAATTCTTCTTCTAATAATTTAATTGTATTACTAATTGTGGGTTGTGTGATAAAAAGATTAGATGCTGCTTTGGTCATACTTTTTTGCTTTACGACTTCTACAAAATACTGCATATGTCTAAGTTCCAATAAATTTCCTCCCTTTTTATTATTTCTTCACGTTACCAGTTTTTTAAACTAATTATTTTTTATTATTCTGTATACCGTTGAACGACTAACATCTGTCTGTTTAGCAATCTCTTCCCCAGTTAGTTTTTGTTCATCGTATAAGAATTTGATTTCTCTTTTCTTATAATCTGGCAAAGAAGGACGGCCGCCTTTTCTCCCTCTTGCTCTCGCAGCTTCTAGACCTTTTTTCGTACGTTCACTTAATAAGTTAGCTTCAAGTTCTGCAAATGCACTCATCATTGTAAAAAACATTTTTCCCATCGCATCTTTGGTTGACACATTCATATCAATAATATGTAAATCAATGCCGTTTTCATCTAACCATTGAGACAGATCAATTAATTGTTTTGTTGTACGTCCAAGACGATCTAATTTATAGATAACTAGGATGTCTCCTTCACGTAAATAGTCTAAACACTTATCAAGTTCTGTTCTTTTCGTTTTGCGACCACTCACTTTTTCGCTAAAGATACGTTCACAACCATAGTCTTTAAGTGTATCAATTTGTCCATCAAGACTTTGATCTTGTGTTGATACACGTGCATAACCAATTTTAGCCATTTGAATACCACCTCTTACTAATTGTTTTATGGGTGCTTATACTTATTAATAAAATCTACTTCTCGATGCTGTCACTTTATTCGATATATGAGAATGACTTTACCTAAAAAATGAGAAAAGCAACGCACTATATTAAAATGCGTTACTTTTTCTATTATCGAATACCTATAACTAAACTATCTCTAGCTGTTTCTACAACTTCTGTACTTATTTTATCTAAACCATTTATATCCATAATTCTGTCTATCTGCGCAAATAAACGATGAATCAGCCTAAAATTCCCTTTTGTGATTTTAATAATCGTCGTTATTGCCTCATAATCAGTAAAGTCTTCGAGTTTTAAATCAAATCCTAAATCTTGCCACTTATATTCTAATATATGATGCGTCTCATCTTTACTTAGATTATCAAATTCATGCGCAAAACCTATGCGCGAATATAGTTGAGGATAACGAGATAGTTTTTTCTCTATGCCCGGCATACCAATAAATATCATTGCTAAATTATGTTCATCATAAATAGCTCTTAATTGCTCTAAATGTTGCACTTTAAGGCGATCAATCTCATCTACTATAATTAAATCAATATATTTAAACATATCACTATAATGTTTACTATGTTCATGTCCATACTTATTTACAACATGTAATTTTTGACCCAAATCAATGCTTGCAGTAATACTATATAAATCATTCCTTAATTTAGTTTGTTTTTCTGCTGGTGCAGTATAAAATATTTTATCCACCGATAGTATGTCATCGGTCGTTTTACTAGCTAAATCTTCCCAACCTCTATGGTTAACTTGTTTTTCGATAGTATCCCAATTTGTATAATATCTTGAAGATAAAGTTTTCCCAACTCCAGGTTGACCATAACAGATACCAATATATTGATATTTAATGCAAGCGTCACAAAATTCAGCAAACCGTTTATACTCTTTCGTTTCAATAAAATTCTGATTTTTAGTCATTACGATACCTCTTTAATTTATTGACGTTTTTAGTCGTTTCTTGAGGTGAATAACCACAATTTTTTTCTTCCTTAATTAATTCCGTGGTACTTGGACTAGTAATATTTTGTTTTAAGTGTTTTCTTCTCTGACTACGAGCGTGCTGTATGTCTTTTATATCTATGGAGTAATCAGCTATTTCTGGACATATAGCAGTACAAAGAAATTCATCTCTATAAAACACACGTATTTCAGCCATATCATTTGGGTTATAACGAATCAGTACATATTCACCTACATAAGCTGCTAGATTAGTATTAATGTATCAAAAACCTTGAAAATGAATGCCATCTGAATGAACTTTTCTAGATTTAGGTATTTCCAACAATAATAAATCAAGTTGTTCTAAGCTACTTGGCATATTAGGGAAAAAGTGATTACTATTCCAACGACTGATAGGCGTGGTATGAATAGCACTATGTTCTTTTTGATTATAATTTTCAATTAAAAAGTAACGTAATTTTTCTTCAAAATTGTGAAAATTTATTAAATTACTAGGAATATCACTATTGTTTATATATCCAGGCAGTTGTTCTAAGAAAATTTGGTTAACTGTCTGAAAAAAGCGTTCTATTTTTCCACGACCACGAGGGACACCAACTTTTGAAAACATCAAATTTATTTTCAAGTCAATAGCGACTTGTTCCATGTGATTTGAGGTAAAGTCACTTCCGTGATCTGTATAGAATTTTTCGGGTATACCACACACTGGCCAGTTGGTATCATTCTTATTCCATATTGCTTGGTATAGTGTTAATGCTGTGTTTTGAGCATTAGGAGAATCAAAACTTATAAAATAGCCTGCAATGGCACGACTATAGTCATCCATAATAATGGTTAGCCATGGTCTATTGATATTACCTTTTTGATCTAATATATAAATATCTAGCAAAGTATGGTCGGCTTGCCATATTTCATTGGGTCTTGAGGATTCTCTTATTTGTATTAAATCGTACTTATTTTGATAGTATTTTTCACCTTGGTGAGAGAAATCAATAACAGACTTAGGCATTGCTTTAATAATACTATAAACTTGTTTGTAGCTTGGTTTATCAAAATTATTCTCTATACAATAATTAGCGATTTTCCTATGAATTGTAGCAATACTATTTCTTTTATTCTTAAGTGCAAGGCGTTTAATCTCGTCAATTATGTTTTGTTCTAATTTACGCTCACCTTTATCAACTCTTGTATTATGAATTAGACCAGTAAGTCCTTGTTCCTTATATAATTTATTCCATCTATAAAGTGTACTTAATGCAATACCTTTACTTTTTGAAATGGTTGATAAAGATTGTTCGCCCAAGATAAAAGGTTTTATAATATTGTACTTTTGAGTAGCTTTTTTACGCTTGGCTTCAGAAAAATTAGTTAGATACTTCTCCTTGTTTTTCATCTTCCTTATCCTCCAATTTATTGAGGTAACGATAAATTGTTGTACGTGAAACTTGCCACTGCTCCGCAATTGTTTTGATTGGTGTGCCATTATCATAAAGTGTTTTAAGTAAATTTAAATCTTTTTGGCTTAATTTTTCTGGTCTACCTCCATAGCGTCCTCTAGCACGTGCTGCAATTCGGCCTGCTGAAGAACGTTCTAAAATTAAATTCCGTTCAAATTCTGCAAATGCTGCGAACAAATGAAATAATAATTGTCCTGTAGAACTTGATTTATCCATCGTTATATTTTCTTCTAAACTGTGGAAACTTACTCCTCGTTCGTTAAGCTCATTAACTAATGTGATTAAATCCTCCATATTACGTCCTAATCTGTCTAATCTCCAAACAACAATCGTATCTCCTGACCTCGCAAATTCAATTGCTTTATCTAAACCAGGTCTTTTACTTTTTGAACCACTGATATGGTCACTAAATATTTTTTCACAACCATATTGATTTAATCGATCCTCCTGTAAATTCAAATTTTGTAATCCAGTTGAAACTCTTGCATAACCTATTTTCAAAATACAAACCTCCTATATACACATTCAGTGTACCATAACTTAATTCTAAGGTCTTTTATGAACATAGATTTTTTGTTGGGTTTTTGAACACTCAATCATATAATATACCTACCTATTTAGACATAAAAAGGGAGTGTGCAGAAAATGGTTATTTTCTGTACACTACAAAATAAAAAAGTCAAATGGTATATACCCATATACCGTATATGTTATACTCAAATTGTCTTGTTACTATCTTTAAAAATATAAAATTAGGAGGTTTAATTTTGTCGAATAACAAAAAACGCCAAAATCATGAGCATCATAGTCATCAAGAACATGAAAATCACACTAGTCATGGTAATCATGAACATCACCATCATGGAAATTTTAAAAGTAAATTCTTTATTTCTTTGATTTTTGCGATACCGATTATTATTTTATCGCCCATGATGGGAGTTAAATTACCGTTTCAAATTTCATTTACAGGGTCAGATTGGATTGTATTAATTCTTGCTACAATTCTATTCTTTTACGGAGGAAAGCCATTTTTATCAGGGGCTAAAGATGAAATTTCAACTAAAAAACCTGGAATGATGACGCTTGTTGCTCTAGGTATTTCAGTAGCTTATATTTATAGTTTATACGCCTTTTATATGAATAACTTTAGT